>JBCDAX010000004.1:0-177795 GCA_039184805.1 Bacteroidota bacterium
AGACCATACTGAGGTTGAGGAAGCTTTTAAAGGAAAAGGCGTAGGGAAACAAATCCTCTATAAACTTGTGGAAATGGCTCGCGAAAAGAACTTAAAAATTCTTCCGCTTTGTCCATTTGCGAACGCCATGTTTAAAAAACTAGATGATATTCGAGATGTATTGAAATAACTAAATCATACGTAAAATGCCGGCACCAAAAGAATACAAAAAAGGAAATTTTACCATTATATGGAAACCAGAAATATGCATACATGCTGGAGAATGCGTTAAGCGATTACCCGAAGTTTACAATCCGAAAGAACGGCCTTGGATAAAGCCCGAAAATGCTTCGGTCGAAGCCTTGAAAAGTCAAATTGATGCATGTCCGTCAAAGGCATTATCTTATAAATAAGCATATTTGTTTTAGCTTAGGGTAGCCGTACCCATAAATGAAGCATTTCAAAACCATAACCGAATATTGTAAGGGAATTAATATTGCCCCTCCCAAACATCCTCATTTTGATATTCGGAACTTTGAGGAAAACATGGGAACGGTACATAACCAAATGCCCGTGTTTCGGCACGAGTTTTATGCATTAGCGATTAAGTCTGATGGGGATGGAAAAGTGCTTGCAGGTCAATTTTCGGATTTTCCGGAAGGAGTAACTGTATTCTTCAACACACCATTTCAATTGATTTCTTGGGATATTTTTCCCAATTGGAAAGGCTACTACTTGATGTTCAGCCAGGATTTTGTAGCCCAATCCAACATTCTTTCCCAACTTTTAAAGCTGTTCCCATTTCTTAAAATGGAGAAATCCATTCCTTTTGAGATTGAATCTGACCAGTTGGAAGCTGTGCTATCCATTTATAAAAGTGTTTGGGAAGAATACAATGGTTCTTCACCCGATAAGTTTCAAATCATTGAGGCACAGGTCTACCTCCTACTAACCATCATCAAGAGACTATTTGAACAGCAAGTAGACTCAGATACTGCCGAAAGTAGTTTAAAAACTGCCGATTTGAAACTTCTATCTCGCTATCAAACCCTAATTCAAACCAGTTTCTACCCCAATGCAAAGCTGGAGACTTTTGCCAACCTACATTCCACTAGTTACTATGCACAAAAGCTGAGTGTACATCCCAATCATCTAAATTCTACGGTAAAGTCTTTGACAGGGGTAACGGCACTAAATCACATTCATAATCATTTACTTATTCTTTCTAAATCCTATCTGGCACAAACGGACTGGAATGTCAAAGAAATTGCCTATACCCTATTCTTTGATAGCCCCAATAACTTTAGCGCCTTTTTTAAAAGAAAGACCGGAAATACACCTTTGGAGTATCGCCAGCAAGTGAATCTTTGAAATTTATACTTCTTCATTTGATATCATAAAATACTCGGGAACATTCTTTCAGAGCTTTGTACCAAACAAATAAGCAATGAAAGCAATTGTAATCGGAGTATTCACCCTCCTATCCTTAACCCTAAACGCACAACACATGAAAAGCCCAAAAGATGTGGTTGTCGGTTTATTCGTGGCAACAGATGAAAGAGACTGGGATACTGTCTTGGAAAGTTTCAATCCCAAAGTATTATTGGATTATTCTTCCATGACCGGAAATCCAGCAACAGAATTGAACCCTGAAGCCATTGTAACTGCTTGGAAGGGAATTTTACCAGGATTTGAATCCACACATCACCAAATAGGTAATATTCTAGAGCTTATAGATGGTGACAAAGCCACAGTTTTATGCTATGGAACCGCTACTCACTACCTAACCGATGAATCAGGAAATATTTGGACGGTTGTGGGTGCTTACCACTTTGGAGTTGTTCAAGATTCCGATGAGAACTGGAAGATTTCCAAAATGAAGTTCAATTTCAAATACCAAGATGGCAATACTACCCTACCCGAAAAAGCAATAGCTAACTGCAAAACATAAATATATGTATCCGATGAGAATCTTGATTACCCTAAGCCTAACATTTCTAGCGATTCTTAGCTGTAAGAATACCTCCGAGAAAGAATTAAATGATAAAACAGAAGAATTAATCACATTACAAAATGAGACACAAATGAAAACTACAACCGCTGAAAGTAACAAGAACGCTGTACGCTCCTTTTTCAAAGCTTTGGAAAATGAAGATGTGGATACCGTAGTTGGCCTTTTTGCCGAGGACGCTGTTCATATCAACCCGTATGCTTCAGGAATATTCCCAGAGGGAGCCAAGGGAAAAGAAGGGGTTCGCGACTACTGGACTCCAGTATTTCCAAATTTCGCTGGTATGGAATTTTCCATTGAAGAAATCTATGCCATGGAAGACCCCACTATTGTTTTCGTTAAGTACACCGGAAGAATCAAACTGAAAAATAATGCCGGGTATTATGAAAACAATTACTACTCCACTTTTAAATTCAATAAAGGAGGGGAGATAACAGAATATGTAGAAATTTTTAACCCCATCACCGCAGCAAGGGGCTTCGGTTTATTAGACAAAATCAAATAACATGAAAAAGACGATAGCATTCGTGGCAGCTGTAGTTTTTATTACAGCTTGCAAAACAAAAAGCGAAAAAACAGAAGAAAAAAAGTCAATAATGACAAATCACAAGACTATGGAAAAAATACATTTTAATAGTGAAGGAAGTACAATATCAGGAAACCTGTATTTCCCAGAAAATTATGACAGTACAAAAACGTATCCTGCAATCGTAGTCTCTGGAAGTTGGACTACTGTAAAAGAGCAAATGGCAGGTCTTTACGCCAAAAAACTAGCCAAAGAAGGGTATATCACACTTGCTTTTGACTTTAGGAATTTTGGGGAAAGCGAAGGAGAACCCCGTTTTTATGAAAGCCCTTCCATGAAAAAGGTAGACATAGAAAATGCAGTTACGTTTCTAGAAAGTTTGCCTGAAGTGAACAATGATAGAATTGGGGCTTTTGGCGTGTGCGCGGGAGCTATGTATACTTTGATTGCCGCCTCGGAAGACGACCGAATTAAATCGGTAGTAACCGCAGCTTCTTGGTTACATGATGCAGAAGCGGTAAAGCTATTTTATGGTGGCGAAGAAGGCGTACAGACAAAAATTAAAGCGGCACAAGAGGCTAAAAAGAACTATGCTGAAAATGGGGTTGTCGAGTATATCCCTTCCATCTCCACTGAGGATGCATCAGCAGCAATGTATGGCCCTTATGATTATTATCTAAATCCAGAACGAGGAGCTGTAAAAGAATGGAGTGCCGATAAATTTGCTGTGATGTCTTGGGAAGATTGGTTGACAGCAGACCCAATGCCTTCGGCAGCGAAGCTAACCGTTCCAACCTTAATGATACATTCAGATGGAGCTGTACTTCCTCAATACACTAAAAACTATTTTGAGAAGATTGCATCTGCAGATAAAAAGCTCCATTGGATGGAAACTGAATTGGAATCACCATTTCATCAATTTAATTATTACGACCAAGACGATGAGGTGAATGAATCCGTAACAGAAGCTTCTAAATGGTTTGCTCAAAAATTATAAATAAACCGAACGGATTAAGAAAAAGGGGATTTGATAGTTCAAATCCCCTTTTTTGCGTCTTTATTTAAATCCAACTCAGCTCAAGTTTAGTAGCAATGTCTTAAAGTATTCCTAAAAAAACACTTTTTCCATCTTCACACACAAGTTTTTCAACCAAACCACATCAAACCCTTTAAATGCACTTGATGTGCAATAGACCTAATCATAAAAACAGACACTCTATAGACATGTCATTACACTTTTCAATTTTTTCCACACCTGAAGTGAAACTGCGAAAAGGGTTATCCCATTGAGGAAACCAAATCAGAAGTTAAACTTAAAACTTAAAGCATGAAAAAAATCCAGTTTTTTAAATTGAGTGTATTGACTATTAGCCTAGGATTGTTTTTACTATCCTGTGAAACAGATTCAGATTCTGACCTTATTGCAGAATTAGACACTGATGAAATAGCAACAGACTTAGACGATGAAATTGACGCTACCAATGCATTATCCAGCACTATGTCTTGGGTAATAACTGAGTGGAACGATACGTGGTTGGAGCTTGACAGATATGCTACGGGAATGCGTCCCAATGCTACGGCTCGGGCTATAGCCTATATCCACCTGGCAGGGTATGAAGTAGCAGTCCATCAAATACCTAATAATGTCTCTTATGAAAATAGTTTTGACGAACTAAACATTGACCAAAGTCGTTTGGAAAGTGATGTTGATTTGAGTGTTGCGTTAAATGCGTGTTATGCTGAAGTTATAAACCATTTTATGATTAATCTTCCTAGACAGCGAAGGGCAAATATTGATGACACGGAAGATAGGTTACAGGAACAACTTGAAACAGGCGTGTCAGAAGGCGTACTAAACAATTCCCGTAGATGGGGAAGACATATTGCAGAAAGAATTATTGCTTTTGCGCAAACTGATACTGAAGCTGAAACTCAAATATTGGACCCCCAGCCTACATCATACGAACCTCCGGTGGGCGATGGGTATTGGTCCTATAGTGCTGAAGAAGAACGTGGTCTTTTTCCATATTGGGGCGATGTTCGCACCTTTGTAATAAGCCCGGAAGAAACCTCTACGGTTATCCCCATAGCATATAGTGAAGACCCTACCAGTGAATATTATGCACAAATGCTGGAGGTATATGAAGTGAACAATGAAGCAAGAGATACCGATAATGAACAACTTTGGATTGCTGAATTTTGGTCAGATGATGTGGAAGGACTCATGATGAGTCCACCCGGTAGACAAGTTTCAATCGCCAATCAATTGATTCGGCAATTTGACCTAAGTCATGACGACGCGCTAATAATGCTGCAAAGACTAGGTTTTTCACTAAATGATGCAGCTGTATCTACTTGGGCGGATAAGTACGAATATTTGGTTATGAGGCCCAACGTCTATATCCATGAGTTTATAGATTCTGATTTCCAAACCAATCTGTTTCGATTTATTTTTTGGCCCAATCCGACATTTCCAGGATATCCTTCAGGACATTCGGCATTCGCCTCCGCCGCAGCAGGTATTTTTATTCATCAATTTGGAAATGCAGTTGACTTTACGGATAGAAGCCATGAAGGAAGGACAGAATTCAGAAGTACACCAAGACAGTTTGGCTCATTCACAGATATGGCCGAAGAAAATGCGTATTCCAGAATACCTCTGGGAGTACATATTCGCATGGATTGTGATGAGGGTCTTCGTTTAGGATATGAAATAGCGGATGCCGTTAATGGATTTGTGTTGGTTGAATAAAAATTAGGTTCATGAGGAAGATTGGTTGATGGTTGATTTTAGGTGAAAAGGGCCTCGTTGACTACGAGGCCTTTTTTTATCTTACATCACGATATGATTTTTCCATTCATAGGCGGGAGGGATATCAGTATCATCAATTAGTTGTCGGATATCAATTTCAATACCCCTACTCAAATCCGTAATAGGAACGTCATTGGGTCCACCTTCAAATGGATTTTCAGTGTTCTCTCCTATAGCTTCCATAGTATGAAACACCCAAGAAATTAGTGCACTAAATGGAATGGAAAACCAAACAAAGTGTTTCGCAATAAAAAGTTGGAGGTTTTGCGTGATTTCAAAATAAGCTGGATTTTCTTGCAGATAGGAAATAATGGTTCCCCCAATGACCTCAAACTCTTCCATAATGGCAAAAGGTAGCAAAAGGATAAAAATCCAAACAAAAACATAATTTAAAGTCGCAAACTGTCTGGGATAGGGAAAATTCTTGATGCGTTCACTTTTACCCTGCAAAGTATACAGCTCTGTAAGCATGGCCATCAATTTCATGTGTCTGAAGTCTTCAATATGGCCCTCGTCCATGAGCTGGGACAAACGTCTGGATTGAATACCCAACAATTGGGAGGCTTGATTTCCTTTTTTGAATATTTCATCCGATTCTTTTTGGGAGATATATGGTTTTATAGCCTCTTCTATAGGAATATTGTCCTCCAAAACTGAATATTGGGTAGCTCTGAATTCCTTATTCGATTTTCCCTTTTTCAAATGCATTTCCCAAGGTTTGTCTTTCCGAAGTTGATACCGCAGTGCGGTTAACCAAGCTACATGCCGGTGAACCAACTCCCGTTTTATTTCAAAAAGTTCTTTTCCATCTTTAGGGTTGGTGGCATGTCTGTTTGTAACGAAGTCCTTTACCATGATGGTCCATGACCTAGAGGCATTGACAATCCCTCCCCATATCTTTCGAGCTTCCCAAAGTCTGTCATACGATGCATTGTTCTTAAAACTAACAATAAAGGCGACGGCAGTACCCAGCACACCTAAAGGCAACCATGGCACATGCAACCACTTCCATCGCAGAATATCAAAGAGAACGACAGGTATGGTAGCCAGTAAAAGGAAAAGGAAGATGTGTCTTCGAGTCCATTTGACAACACCCTTTACAGGGAATATTCTTCTTGTATACATGGTTTATGGGTTGTTATCTTGCTTTACAAATTAGGAAATTTCAGTAAGAAAAGTTCTATAGAAAAATTTATCCCGATATTCTTTAAACTTTTTAATTGGTTACCTTAAGGAAAATTAAATGATCAACAGTTGATTGCTTTTTTTAAATCTAGGATTTTTCCAATCCTTCTTGTCAATTTTATAGGGATACTAGGCTATAGTTTGGTGATACCTATTTTGATTTTCATTGTGACCGATTTTGGAGGCAACGGGTTTATTTATGGGATTTTGGGAGCGATGTATCCCTTTTTCCAATTCATCGGAGCACCACTGCTGGGTAAGCTTTCTGATAAAATAGGAAGGAAGAAGGTTTTAATGATATCCCAAATGGGAACTTTTGTTGCCTGGGTGCTCTTTCTTATCGCTTTTGCTCTACCTGAAATAGCACTGTGGAACCAAAACACAGACTTTACCGGAACCTATCAAATGACCCTACCACTTCTTATCATCTTTCTTGCTCGGATTTTTGATGGATTTACTGGGGGTAACATATCTGTTGCCAATGCGTATATGTCTGATATTTCAACAGATGAAGACCGGAGCAAGAATTTTGGTCGAATGGGTGCTTCTACCAGCTTAGGTTTTGTTTTGGGTCCTGCTTTCGCAGGAGTATTAGCTTCCACCCTACTCGGAGAAATACTGCCGCTATTACTAGCTGCATTAATTTCTTTGATAGCCATTTTTGTAATCAACTTCAGACTAAAGGAAAGTGTTCCATGTGTTGTGGACACTAATGGGGTTTCCCTAAAAAACATAAGACGCTTTTTTCAGGTGGAACACAAGGATTGCTATACAGAGGGTAGTGAGGATATACAAGATGAATCCAGCAGAGGATTTAAGCAAATCCTGAACATTTCAGGAGTCAAACCTTTATACCTGGTGTATTTTTTGACATTTTTTGGGTTTAGTCTGTTTTATGCTGGCCTTCCTATTTATGCCAATGCTGTACTGAATTGGTCGGCCATAGATTTAGGTATATTCCTAGCCTATTCAAGTCTATTGATGATACTTGTGCAAGGACCACTTTTGAGTAAGCTTTCAAAGAAACTATCAAGTCCTGTGTTAATTGTTTTCGGAGCACTTGTTTTAGCTATAAGTTTTTTCATGCTTTCCACAACCAACATAGTTATCCTTTACATGGCTAATACGCTACTTTCTTTGGGTAATGGACTAATGTGGCCCAGCTTTATGGCTCGTTTATCCAGCTTGGGAAATAAAAATACCCAAGGAGCTGTTCAAGGTTACGGTACCTCGATGGGAAGTATTGCAAGTATGATGGGGCTTGTCGTTGGTGGTATCCTTTTCGAGCGAATTACAACCATGGTATTCACCTTTGGAGCATTCATTTTTATACTAATCGTGCTAGTGATGGTATTCACGCAATTTCTGAGAAGGGAGGTCAAGAAGTTACAAGCTGCTTGAAAATGCAAAATTGAAAACAATTACATTCAACAAAGAATGCTCAGTTTCCACCTTATTCAGATATAAATTTATTCGGTTGTTGATTCCGTTATGGTACCCTCATACGTAATTGGAAAACGATGGGTACTATTGATATTGATGTTTCCTTTTTTATTTGGAAATAGTTGCGCACTAACCTGATAGGTTTCCGTTTTATTTTGAATATCAAAAGAAATCTTATATCCCTTTGGATTTTTGTCCATTTTTATGTTCTCTGGAATCCCCTCAAATTCAATTGCATTGTTACTACCTAGATAACCAGCGCCTCCTAATTGGCGTTCACCAAAATACGGGAAGTACGCTTTCACATTATCCCCAGACATCTTAAAATAATTCGCATTTCCTGTCATGTCGATAGCACCATTTGTGCTCCCCGGAGGAAGTAAGCCTGCGTTCGCAATACTGTTAAGACTTGAGGTTGTTAAGGGCCTTGCCCACCTTGCAACAAATTCAAAAGATTTGTTATTGACCATAGCGTCCAATTCTTCTAATTGTTGTGCTGTTACTTCGGGTGAAGAGGTAGACTTACAACCTAAGACTAGAACTAAGAAAATGAGCATCGAAACTTTACGGACAGATTTCATAACTAAAACGTTTGTTCTTAAAATAAGAAAGAAGTTCTAAAAATGAAACCATTTTAACTTTTGCGTAAGAGTTGTTCTCCTTCTTTCCTCTGATTCATTAACCAATACATCAAATAGGTTAACGCCAAGAATGACACTCCTGCACAACAATACATTACCAAAGGTACACGTAAAACATCTCCTTGATAATAGCCCCCTGAAACCAAAGCTCCCAAACCTATTCCAACTTCAAGGGCAATATACATCGTGGCTATGGCTCTTCCTTTCCGGTTTGGTTTGCTTAGGTCTATGGTCCACGCGTTGATTGCTGGTGATATGATTCCCATGGCCAATCCATAGAGACAAGCGGCAGTTAATAAACCTGTACTGGTCCTTAAATAGCCAAGTAGAAATGTTGATGTTATCAAGAACAATATTCCAAGAAGCATAACGGGCACTCTACCATACCTATCAGATAATGAACCTGCAATGAGCCTTACTACCAGGGAAGCTACGGTAAAGACTATAAAAAAAGAGCCTTTATTGCTTAAACCCAAATGTTCGCTCCAATCTGGAATCAATGTCAATACTACACCAAAAGCCACATAAGTAAGTAGGGTAACAATCCCAGCGGGAATAGCTTCCTTTGCCAAGATTTCCTTTTTAGTAATCTTGAGACTCTTTAAGGTAAAAGTGCTTTTTTTTGTTAAAGTCTCTCCTAAGCTTACCATTAGTAGAATTGAAATAAATGCTAAGAGTGAAGAACTGAAGAAAAGAACAGTATAGGAGAAGTAAAGTTTTATCAAACTTCCCAATGCAGGGCCTAGGGCCAATCCAGTACTAAAGGCTATTCCTTGAATACCCATAGCCTCCCCCAACCTTTCAGGTGGGACAATATCCGACACATATGTAGAAGTTGCTGTAGGTGTAAATCCCGTGGAAAAGCCATGGAGTAAGCGAAGTAATAAAAAAGCAAAAATACTGGCTGCGAAACTGTACATCATGCCACAAATCACACACACCATTGCCCCGAAAATCATCACAGGTCTCCTTCCAACAGTATCCGTGAGTTTGCCGCTAAAGGGTCTTGAAATACCTGCAGTTAATGTAAACAACGATATAATGAGGCCAATATATTTGGCCCCTCCCATATCCGTTAAATAAGCAGGTAGCTCAGGAATAAGCATATTGAAACTAGCGGAAAAGAACAAGGAAGCAGTACATACCTGAATGAAACGAGAACTGTACATCCTTGTCTTCCTTTTATTTTTTGCTGTTTGACTCGACATTACTCCTTAGATTCCTTTACCTTGGTAAACAAAGAAATCGGTTCTACCAAAAGAAAAAAAGGACATTTGTCCCAAGCACGAAATGATTCGGACCAATCAAGATTTTATAGCATATGTAGAAAGGCTCAAAAAAGGAAGTAGCCATGAAATTGATGAGCATGTGTTTAAACCGAAAACGACAATTTTAAGGCAGGATAAGCGATATGATTCGGTTTATCTTATCAAAAAGGGTATTGCAAAGTGCTATATCACGGATGAAAATGGTAAAGAGTTCATACAAGAATTTTTAGGAGAAGGTATGGAGTTTGGCGAGCTTGAAATCTTTAGCGAAAAACTGACCATATGTTCAGTTACATCAGTTGATGAATTATGTGTTTATTCATTTTCACACAAGACCTATAAAGCCTTATTGGCCGATGACCCTACTTTCAACCATCTGGTGATGAAAGCACTTGCTGATAAAATACGATACAAAGCGCCAAGACATTCCTACCAGCATTCCTATCCGATTGAGGATAACATTCTTCGGTTGCAGAAACTTTTTCCCGAGTTAACGGAAATACTGCCCAAAAAAGACATCGCCAATTATATTGGGGTCACTACAAGAAGCTTGAACCGCGCCTTAAGGGAGCTAAGAGCAAAACAAGAAAACCTCAGATAAGTCCTTCAAACCATTTTTTGAATTCAGACACTTTCTCTCGACTTACCACCACTTCCTTTTCTAATTTTGACTTCAATATCAGTTTTAGACGTCTGTTGGAATAGACCAATACATCTTGTATCGCATTCAGATTTATGAGAAAGCTACGATTTACACGAAAAAACTGTTGTGGGTCAATCATTTCTTCCAAAGTTTCCAAGGTGTAATCGATTATATATCGTTTTCCGTCATGATTCATAAGATAAGCATCCCTGCCTTCGGCATAAAAAACATCTACTTGGTTTGTAGTAACAGAATGCAGATGATTGCCCACTTTGACCAAAAACCTATTTTTATATGCTTTCTTCCCGACCATTTGCCGTATAGGATTCAATGTATTCGCATCTGAATATTGCAATTTTAACGTATCCAGCTTTTGTAACGCCTTAGTCAAATCCATAAACTTCACTGGTTTTAAAAGGTAATCAATGCTATTTACTTTAAAGGCGTCTATAGCAAATTCATCAAAAGCCGTAGTGAAAATAACAGGCTTGTTCAACTGGACCTTATTGAAAATTTCGAAACTAAGACCATCCACCAACTGCACATCCATAAAAAACAAATCCACGTTTTCTCTGTGCTCATCAATCCAGGGAATCGCATGTTCCAAAGACGACAAAATCTTCACTATTTCAATGCTCCCACTGTATTTTTGAAGATACCGCTCCAATTTCTCCGCCGCTAAAGGTTCGTCTTCAAGTATAACAACTTTCATTGCAAGTTCAGTTTAGGTATTTCTATGGTTTTCTTGTCATCCTTCTGATACATTTCTATCGGTCTGGAAGTATAATGCAAGTAGCTTTTTGAAATAGAATCTAAATCGTTGATTTTAAATTCATTATTTAGCTTGTCTTCATGTTTATATTGAAATATTATATCAGTTTCGTTTTCCTGTAAACTCAACACAATATCATCAGATTCAGAAGGGATGCTCGAGCGTACAATCCTTTCACATAGGTAAAGTAAACTTCCTGGGACTATATATATGCCCTCCGTATCAAAATGGCTTAATTGGATTTTGCGGAAAGGCAGTTGATTCAGTACCTCCACAAAGGTATTCAAAACGGCAATCTCTTCTTCTAACCCAACAACCTCTCTCTTCTTACTGGAAAGAATATATCGGTATACCAAGGCAAAATCCTCGGTTAAGGATTCTGCTGCTTCCGAATTCTTTTTCATTAGCACAAGAATCGCTTCTAGACTCTCCATTAATAATTCAGGGTTGATATCTTGTTTGAAGTTTATAAAATCTTCCTCCATCTTGATTCTGGCCAATTCTTCCTTTTCAAGTTTTTCAGTATTTACCATGAACAAGAATTGGTTGCTGATATACAACAGCACATAAAAAACAGCTATGGTTGAAAAAATACTATTGAAAATCAGTAATTCTGTATAATTCGGACTGTAGGACAGCACTAAAGTAAAGTACAAGTACATGGCACTCGTGACCAGAACAAGACTTAGCAGTAAGGTAGTTATTAAATGAAGGATGGATTTAACCCAAAATGAGCTGGGCGCTTTTAGTCGATTAAAGAATACGATTATTAATCGTGCTGCTTCCTGTATTACATAGGCAAGACCAATACAAACATAAAGTTCTTGGGTAAAGAACGTGGCCCCCAAGTCACCAATAGTGTTATTTATCAAAAGAATGAGCAGATATACCAAAGCTCCTATAAACAAAGGCCCGAGCAGACGAAAAAGCGGATGATGCACAAACAATTTCTTCATGGGAGTATTGGTATTTTTACTGAAAAATCGGTTGATTCCCCCTCTACGATAATTTGCGTTTTGGTTAAAAGTTGATATCGTGATTTTATGTTGTGCAATCCTATTTTTGTTGATGAAATCCCCGCTCTTTTTTTAGTGATGTTATTCACTACTTCCAAGAAGCCGTCGCTCACTCTAATCTGAATCTTTAGTTCTTGACCAACATCCGCAACATTGTGTTTTATGGCATTCTCCACAAGCATCTGAAGTGTCATTGGAGGCACCTGCGTTTCCATTATGTGTTCGGATATATCAATGTCCAATGTAATTTGTTCTTGAAACCTTGTTTTCACCAAAAAGTAGTATGACTTTACAAATTCCAGCTCTTCAGCTACTTTTACCAAAGTGGATTGATAGGTTTTCAAGGTAAACGAGTAGGATTTAGCCAGCGATCGAATGAATGCTTCGGCCACCTCCACATCTTTGGTCACCAAACTAGAAAGCACATTGAGGCAATTAAACAGAAAGTGAGGACTAAGCTGCGATTTTAGGGCCTTTAACTGTAATTCGGTTTGTTTGCGAAGCATTTGGGATTCCAAAAGCTGTCCCTTTGCATACTGTTGATAGGAATAGAAGGCGAAATAAATAATATTGTATATCAAAACAACACAAAACAGCAAAATGCCCATCTTCAACAATATCATCTCCTCGTTATTGAAAAAGAAATCATATCCTGAGTAAAGAAATTCGTATAAACTTAGCGCCAAATAGATAAGTCCCATCCCAAAAAGCAGATGTATTAGAATACCTAAGAGCAGTCTCAACCCGGTTTGCCTTTTCCAGGATACCATCCTATCCAAAAATTTATTGATGGCATGGAATACATAATTTACGGCCACGCCCAAACAACCGTTGAGTACGATTTCCAGAAGGGTTATTTCCTGCTTGAACGTATGGTATACATAAAACAATACGCCTAGGGTAAAACCTGAGATAATGATAAACAGGTGTTTTCGCATATTTGGTCGGCCCAGATAAGGTATTAACTGCCTCATGCTACCAAAATACTCATATTTGGACTATACCATGCGTATTTCGGAAATACATAAATCTATTGGATTGCGTCTATTGCTCTACGGTAGTGGGAATTTGAGTTTATTGAACCACAAACAGAACGATATGCTTCCAACACTTCAGGACTTCCCATTTTTGCCTTATTGGCAAAACGAATCAACGATTCCGATTTATGGCTATCCGAATTGATTCGTTTAATTGCTCCCATCAATCCCATAAGCTGTGTATCGCTGAGATTTACCCTGGAAGCGTACTTAAGTACATCCGCAGTATGGCTGTCAGAACTTACCCTGGAGAGTGCAGAAACCAAATCCTCTACATTGCCATTGGATAATTTTTGTCTCTGCAACAGTTTTTTCATAACACTGGCCTGATGGTTATCGGAATCCATATAACCCACGTATTCAAGAACATGTGAAATAGTAGAGGGTTCCAAGTCGCCACTACCTACTATTTTGGTTAATACATCGCCCCTGTGATAATCAGAGTTCATTCCTTCCAGTGCACTCAAAAAAGCATGCAATCCACTTGATGACATACTGGAGCTGCTTATCGCAGTTTTCAACACCTCTGCCCTATGATGGTCAGAGTCGATGGTTTTTGTCGTTGTTGCTAAGGTCTTTAAGTTGTTTGCATTTAAGGAGTTGCTTTTCAATGCAGTCAGCAACACACTTGATTTATGATAATCTGAGTCGATGTTCTTTGCTATGACCAACATAGATTTCATTTGATTCTCGGTGAGGTTATGTCCTCTAATGGATTTCTTGAGAACTTCGGCTTTGTGATGATCAGAATCAATTTCGGAAGCTGCATTTATATAAGCGGAAATACTTGCTTCCGTAGATAAAAATTGTGTTGAATTGCTCTTTAGAATATCTGCTTTGTGATAATCTGAATCCACATCGTCTTCAATAACCTTTAGTACTGCGACGATATCCGGGTTTTTAAGATTTTTCTTTAAAAGTAGCTTTATATAGCGTGATTTGACATAATCGCTATCAATAAAGTCAACTTCTTTAAGTACTCCATAGGCGCCACGTTTTTTGTAAATTCTATCCACACGCTCCTGTGACCCAAGTGTCGTAGTTCTGACTACATCCAATAATATTTCTGCTAGCCACTTTTCACCTTCACCTTCAAAACTTTTTTGAGAGCTTCCAACGTAATACTTTTTGATAAGCTTTCCCGAATCATCGGGTTCAATGAAGACTCGCCTTCTACTTCCAAAAGCAGACCTTTTGATTTCCATATAGCCCCCGGGCGAAATGTAGATGATATCCGAGTCATCTTCAGAAAGTTTGATTTCGCCTTCATATTCAACTTGAAAGTTCTTCCCAAACGGGTTGCTTACCGAAATGGAGGTTTTTCCCTTATCGTTGACCCTTACTGAAGTGCTCTTGCGTTGTGCATGGAGTGAATTGCTTCCGAATAAGAGAAGAAACAAAATTAGCTTGGCAACTAATACGGCGAGGAGTTTTGAAAGTTGATTCATGATTGTTCGTCTTTTGATTGATATTATAATTGATGTTTTTGATTGATGACACAAAAATGGACTAAGGCGTTCTACGCTGAAAACAAAATGTAGTGAAGCGGCTGTTTTTTGTATTGAATTGTACAAAACCAAAAAAATACGTGTGAATTGGCCGTAAGGCGGTCTATTTTTTGAAGCGTTCAAAAATGGCCAAGGTCTTCTTGGTATTGATAAAGTAGACCCCAGTGAGCAATATGACTGCCGCGGCAATAGATTGTAATGTCACTTCTTCCTTTAAAAAATACCAGCCCAAAAGCATAGCCACAATAGGATTGACGTATGTAGAGGTAGCCACTTTCTCGGGAGAAACCACCTTTAATAGATAATTGAATGAAGTAAAAGCTAGGATACTTCCAAAAATGACCAACAGAACCATGACCATCTGCACATCGAAACTCCAGTTAAGAGGTGCAATCCATTCTTCCCTGAACCCTAAACTCATAATAGCCAAAATAATACCGGCGGTAAACATTTGATATCCTGTGTTCACAAAGTAGTTTTTAGGTAATTCGGCTTTGGCCACAAAAAGACTCCCATAGCCCCAGCTTAACATGCAGGCAAAAATCATTACCATTCCCAATATGGAGTTTTCTTTGGTGATTATCTGTTTTTGACTCACTAGTAGGTAAATTCCAATAATCCCGAAAATGACGCCAATAACTGACATTGGCCTTATCTTTTTGCCCTCCAATACCCGCATCATCAGTAGGATAATAAGAGGTTGGGCCGAAATCTCAAGCGCAGCAAAACCCGTATCCACGTAACGAAGTGCCCATACCACGACTCCATTACCAAAACTTAGAAAGAGAAACCCTGCAATAATCGTGTTCAAAAGCTGTTTGTTGCTAATGGTAATAGAAATACCCATTAATTTGGCCAAGAGAAAGATGAGGATACCAGCTGTCGTAAATCGGACTGACGCCAACATGAAAGGAGGTAGTTCCAGGACGGCTATTTTATTCAGCAGGTAGGTGGAGCCCCAGATAACGTAAATAGCGAAAAAAGCTAAAACAATAAGCGTAGTGTTCCTAGTTCCACCCATGTTGCCGCAATACTTTGTCGTACAATAATACTGCGGATTTCAGAACTAAAGGAACTAAAGAAGAATAAAATGTAATTGAATGAACTGGAAAAGAATCAATAATATTTATTCGTATCCAAAAGATACGCAGCCATATCGCTTTCCAATTTCTTGAAACTGTTTAAATGCTTACGAACTTCCGAATCCAAGGTACGTCCTACAGGTTTTTCCCTTTTTAGAAGTCCCATAATTTGACTCTGCCTGTTTGCAAAACTTTTGAAGTCTTGCTTTAACTCATATAACTTTTCAAAGCAGGACTTGTTGTTGGGTTCACAGGTATATGAACTTAGTTTTCGAGATAACCTAAGCATTGCCATATTATTCCTTTCCAAACGGACAAGCAATTCTTGGGTCGGGATTACATTACTTTTTGTTAAATCGCTCATTGTTTTGTTTATTTATTTGGGGTTGGCAATCTCTAGCATTAAGATACTAATTATCCTACATTATCGCGAAAATTTAACTTCATTTTCCGATTTTTAACACTATGTCAAAAATTGGAGTATTAAAATTAAGTAATCTGAATTTCAGAGACTTATATTTATTTTTTTTACAATATCAATTCTGACTTAACCTATTCATTACAAAAAAGTTAATCAGGCTTAATCCTAACTTTTGATGCCTTCTTTCACTTTTTAAAGGTTAAACAAAACCTGTAATTTTGCAGTTTTGTATACTTTTTGCTTTAGGAATGAATGTGTATTTTTAATTCAAAAATTAGTTCATGAAAATTTTGCCCTTCCTCTTTTTCTTCTCACTCGTTCTTTTAGTTCAACCTGTAAGCGCCCAGAAATCTGGTGATATTACCTCGGCAGAAATCACTTTTGAGTTTGTTTCAAAAAGTGTAAAGGGCTCTTTGGAGGGCTTCGAATCCCAATCGGTTATTGATTGGGATAACTTAGAAAATTCCCTTTTTAAAGGATCAGTGCAATCCGAAACTATAGACACAAACAATGGACTGCGTAATTGGTCTCTACGAAGTGGAAAATATTTTGATGTTGACGATTATCCCCTAATCACCTTTGAAAGTAACCAAGTCTCCAAAAAAGAGGATTCACTTGTAGTAAAAGGCCTCCTAAATATTAAAGGAACCGAAAAAGAAGTCTCCATTACCTTCCGAAAGAATGGAAAACAGCTCGTGGGGACTACCTCGCTCTATTGTATCGATTATGGAATCAAAATCAAAAAAAAGCGAGAAGACAACCTGGTAAAGGTGAAAATGGTGTTTGAGGTTATGCCTTGATTTACGGGTGTTCTTTTTTGAAAATCATTTTATAGATTCTTCCAACACCCCAATTACCCAATGGAAAATAAAGGGCAAAGAACAGCGCCATTCCCAAACTGAAATTCCGTATGTTGAAAAACTGGTCCAACATATTATTGGGGTACGCATAAGAAGTTTGAAGCGCGTAACCCCCAAACTCCAATAATCCCATAGCTATAAGACCATAAGCATATTGCGCGTGAAATGGTAGTCCTCGTAAGACCAATGAAATAGGTACCATATATAAAATATAGCAGGTAATTACCTGCCACCAATAGGTGAATTTGGCAATCTCTACCTGAGACCCAAACCAATTCATACTAAGACCCCAAAGAAAATATACCAGGCAATAGATGACCAACAAACGCTTGTCCACATTTACCTTTTGCAAAACGTATGGAATGAATTCTTTCATGCTATTAATATTCTTTATGATTTGGCTTCAATCTTTGAATCTATAATCCGCAAGGCATCTTGTACCGTTTCCATCTGGTCCATGTCCTCATTTTCCAACATAATGTCAAAAGCATCCTCCACATCCAAAACGATATCCACTAGATTAGCCGAATTGATGTTTAGTTCGTTGATAAAATGGCTTTCCAAGGAAATACTTTCCGCAGAAACATCCTCAGGTAGATAATTCTGGACAATTTCTTTTAACTCTTGATATTGTTTTTCTTTTTCTGACATTTTTTAGTTTTTCATATACCGCTTAAAAATAGCACAGGCATTAACATCTCCAAAACCAAAACTAGCCTTTGCTATGATTTCTGGTTCATAATTGAAAGATTTTCTAGGAATACGCGATTCATCCGCAGTTTGAAGTATTTCTGGGTGCAAATCTTCACAATTTACATTTCCAAAAATTTGATTTTTCTCAAACTGAAGCACCGTTCCCACACACTCAATACTACCGGCCGCTGCCAAACAATGTCCAAACATTCCCTTAAAGGAATTGATATAGGGGAAGTATTTTCCGTTTTTCCCTAAGGCTTTGCTCCAATTCTGTATTTCAATTGGGTCCTTAGTCGTAGCAGTTAGGTGTCCATTAACAACATCAACTGCGTCAGAGTTGATATTTGAACTTTTTATAGCCTCACGTATGCAACGTTGCACTGCTATACTATTTGGAGCAGTCATGCTTCCACCCGCCCGATGTCCCCCACTGTTCACTGATCCCCCTATAACTTCGGCATAAATGTGAGCACCTCTTTCCAATGCACTTTCCAAAGATTCCAAAACCAAAGCTCCTGCCCCACTTCCAGGTACAAATCCGGAAGCTGAAGCACTGAAAGGTCTGCTTGCTAATTCTGGATTCTCGTTATAATTCCGTGGTAAAATTCGCATAGCATCAAAACCACCCCAAATGTAAGGTCCACTATCACTGCAGCTCCCCACAAGCATTCGTTTTGCCTTGCCTGATTTAATCCGCTCAAATCCCATTAGCAGAGCCTCAGTTCCAGTAGTACATGCAGAAGAGTTGGTGGTTACTTGGTTTCCACAACCGAGCATACCTCCTAAAAAGGCACTAATACCACTAGCCATGGTTTGAATAACGGTAGTACTGCCGGAACGCCTTACATCGCCTTCGTCCACCGCGTAAATAGCGTTTCGAAACCGGTCCACGCCCAACATTCCCGTGCCAAACACAATTCCATTTTCCCAATTCGGATTATCTGAGTCCGCCATATCAAGCCTAGCATCTTCCCAAGCATCTTTTCCCGCTATAACCCCATAAATCAATCCGGAAGCTTCTAGACCTCTTTGCTGAATCGATGTAAAGTATTTATTCAAATCAATGTATTCAACTAATGGTCTTCCAGCAATTTGGCATGCAAAATTTAATCGTTGAAGCTCTTCGTGAAAACGTATGCCGCTTTTTCCTTCAGATAGAGCTTTTCCAAACTCCGAAAGCCCAATTCCATTCGGAGCACATATCCCTAAACCCGTAATCACCACTCTATTCTCCATCCTATTTGGTTTTAAGCATTCCTGCAAGTGTTCCTTTGCATGCCACTTCACCGTTTTGGTTATACAGTTTCACCTTGCATTTTAATTTATTAAAACGGAAGTATATTTTTTCGGATTCGACCCTCACCTTTTCTCCAGGATAGATAGGGATGTAAAACTCCATTTCTGAACTCGACATACCTATTTGAATTTCATTTTCCTCTAATTGATTTTCTAAAAGATAAATTCCCAGACATACCAAACCAATCTGGGCACAACATTCGGTTAAAATCACACCAGGGGTAACTGGAGTATCTTTGAAATGTCCCTGGTAAAAGCCCATTTCCTTATTAAATGTAAAGCTACCTACTGCACTATACTCAGTGATCTCAAGCAATTCATCTACAAACAAAAAAGGATGCGAATACGGCAGATTATCAACGATTTGTTTCTTGGTCATACTCAAGCTGAATCAATGTAGACTTTCGCCACCATCTACTTTTATTAGGGTTCCATTAATCCATTTGGCCTCATCCAAAGTCAATAAATAAACCGCGTTGGCCACGTCCTCCGGAGTGGTTAGTCTGTGGAAAGGATTTCTTTTTAGTGCTTGTTCTTTTAAGGCATCACTGTTCGGAATCATTTGGAAGGACTTTGTGTTTGTCACTCCTGCTTGGACACAATTGACCTTTAGTCCCTTCGAGGCAAACTCCAACGCCATACTGCGAACGATGGATTCCAGAGTAGATTTAGCTGCAGAAACAGCCGCATAGCCTTTCCATGCTTTTGAACTCCCCTCACTGGTAAAAGCAATGATTCTGGAATCATTAGTAAACAAATTTTTATCTAGTAGAGCTTTAGTCCATTCATATAAAGAAATACCCATGGCATGTATGGTCAATTGAAAATCCTGGGGATTTAAGGCTACCTCTTCTTCTGAAGTCATGGGCTTTAGATTTCCTTTGGCAATACTATGGACCAAGACTTTGATTTTGTTATCACCTAGATTATCTGAGATACTTTCTAAAGCTTCTTCAATTTTCGAGGGATTAGTAGCATCCATATTGTAAGCAATCAACTGAACCCCATTGGACCTAATTTCTTGAAATTGCCTCTCAATTTCATCTATATCCGACCTTCTGTCTCGATGAAGCACAAGCAAATTGTAACCATGTCTTGCCAGCTTTTGGGCCGTAGCCAAACCAAGACCACTGCTTCCACCCAATATCAAAGCCCATTTTGAAGTATTTTTCATAGCAATACCATCAAATTACCACCGCAATAAAACCCGTTGTGCTGAAAAACCAGGGCCAAAACTAAGTACCAATCCTTGTTTTCCGTTTTCGTAGGGTTGATTTAAAAACTGCTCTAGTACATAAAGTACTGTCACACTACTCATATTACCAAAATCTCGCAGCACCTCTCGAGTGGCGTCTATATTTTTACCTAATTCTCCGAATAGAGATTCGACGGTTTCAACAATTTTTCTTCCACCGGGATGAAAAATGAGATAATCCACTTCTTCAATAGCAGTACCATGATTATTCAAAAAAGGATGGACAATATCAGGAAAGTGAGAAGAAATCATTTCAGGTACAGCGGGGTCCAAAATCATTTTAAGACCCGTATTGGTCAAATCAAAACCCATTAAATGGGTTGCTTCCTTAAAATGGTACATCTCTTCGCCTATTATTTCCGGACCCTCAGCTTCCTTTTCCGAAGATAACAGGGTACAAGCAGCTCCATCGCCAAAAATAGCGGCACTTACCATATTAGCCATTGAAAAATCATTTAATTGAAACGTAGCTGTCGGGCTTTCAACGGCAACAACCGCAGCGCGTTTCCCAGGATTAAACCGCAAGAAGTGTTTTGCATAAATAAGTCCAGACACCCCTGCAGCACATCCCATTTCAGTTACTGGCAAGCGTACAACATCCTGCTTAAATCCCAGAGCATTGGCAAGGTAAGCATCCAAGGAGGGAATCATTATTCCTGTACAACTTACCGTAATAATATAATCCAACGAATCAGCTTGCCAACCTGATGCATTGAGTGCTTTTTGCAAAACCTGTTCTCCCATTTGCTTCATCTCACGGATGTAGATATCATTTTTTTCTTGAAACGAAGTCGCGGTGAATACTTCTTCAATATCCATGATACCATAGCGCTTCTCAACACCAGAACCTTCAAAAATCTTTACAACCTTTCTTCTGAAACGCTCCTCTTGGGATGCTAACCAAAATTCAACAAAGGGTAAGATTTCTTTTGTTGTTCTACTATATTTTGGCAACTGTTTTGCCACTTGTACTACCCGTACTCCGCTCATGTATTCCTTGCTTGATTAATTTCCATTATCCAGACATACCGGAAAGCCCATTTCCATTCAATTCTATGGATAACATTTGGTATATTTTTTGACAACTTTATGAGGTCTTCTTTGTGAAAACCTTTACTTATGGATATTAAACCATCGATTTTTGCCACGTGTGTTTTAATTAAGAGAAAACTAAAAATCTTAAAAAGAGAATAAGCCAATCTACTACGCTGCAAGTCATTAATAACGACACCAACTTTAGCTAATGTCACAAATTGTTTAAGAAAAGCTTCAATACGCTCTTCTCCAAAATGATGCATGGTCAATGTATTAATAATGATATCGCAGGAAAAGGATGAATCCGCCTTAAGAATGTCCATTTTTTGAAATTCGATATGTGAATAGGTTTCACTTTGCTCGCGTGCAATGAACAAAACATCATCTCGCAGGTCAATACCCACCATCTTATGCGAAACCCCTTTTTTATTGAGAAAATCTGAAAGTTTTCGAAGCATTGTACCATCTCCACAACCCATATCTAAAATCGTATACGATTTTTTCTGATTCTTCTTAATCAATTCCCAGACACCATCAATGGTTATGGAGTCCCCTCCAAGCAAACTATTACATCTATTAATGTCTTGATACGCCTCTCGTAAAGTAGGCAACTCCATATTTGGGTCGTCCATCAACTCCTCAACTGTGCTACGAATAGAAAAATCCATTATTGTAAAATTGGTTTTCCATGGGTGCCGGAAATTACGCCCATTAACATTATTCGGGAACTTGCCAGTGTAGAAAGGGTAAAATCAAACCAATTGGTATGAAGCATTAGGCTTTGCAAAAACCTCCCCATTCTTAACCTCTTTTGAAATTGCCTTGTCCATGCTTGCTTATACTCAATTTCCATGGTTTTTCTTGAGTATTCCTTATTTTCTAAATACTTATTTATCCCATCAGCAGCTATTTTGGCACTATGGATTGCCATGGCCATACCATTTCCACAAAGTGGATGAATTAGTCCTGCGGTATCACCACACATTACTATATGATTCTCTATAGCATCTTTTTTGTCAAAAGAAATCTGTGCAATGCTAAGTGGTTTCTCAAAAACAGGCTTTGCCGATTTCAGGAAATGGTCAAGAACTTTGTTCTTTGTTAACACCTGCTCTTCAAATTCTTTTATACTGCCCCATTTCTTAAAATCGTTATATCGTACTAGATAACAAAAGTTGATATTTCCATTTTCAATTTTGGAAAGTCCGCCATAACCTCCAGGAAAAGTCTGAAGGGATACTAAATCATCCGGGAAATTGTAATTCTTGTAATGGCATTTAACAGCCAACCAAGCAGATTTTTTGGAAATAAAGGGCCGATTGAGCTTTTTATCGATATTAGACCTTTTTCCAAAAGCGCCAATAACCACCTTGGCTAAAAGCTTTTCATTTGAAGATAGGCTTATAAAAAATTCATTATTGGTGAACTCAAGTTCCTGGACCGTTTCGAATAGAAAGTCCACTCCCCTCTTTCGAGCCAATTCATAAAGTTGATAATCCAGTTGGTACCTACTTATTCCAAAACCACCTAATGGTAAGGAAACCTCGATGTTTTTGCCAGAATATGTGCCTAATTGCAGATTGTTTATGTTCACCTGAGTCGTTGCCTCAAGATTCAACCCTAAATGCTGGAGGTAAGGCCGGACCTCATTGGAAACATATTCTCCACATACTTTGTGGTGTGGATATGTATTTTTTTCAATCACCAGCACTTGCTTTCCCCTCATAGCTAGGTCGATAGCCGCGGTCAATCCTGCCAAACCACCCCCAATAATTACGACTTCATTCGCATTCACATATTGAAGATACGGCATTCAAATAAAAATCCCGACCAAATGGCCGGGATTCAAGAAAACTTTTAAAATGTAAAATACCATTAGTTGGTACTTTGATATGCTTCTTCCTTAAGCTCGTTACTAGCAACGATAGCTAGTTCTACTCTACGGTTTTTAGCTTTACCTTCGGAGGTTTCATTTGTTGCTCTAGGCTGAGACTCTCCATACCATTTTGTGGTAAATCTACCTGGAGAAATTCCTTTACTCGTTAAATAATTGGTGACCGATTGTGCGCGTTGTTGGGAGAGATTCATGTTATAATCCTCAGGGCCAGCACTGTCGGTATGTCCTTCAACCAAAATAACCGATTTTGGATATTCTTTGAAAATCCCTGCCAATTTATCCAAGGTAGTCGCTGAAGTTCCCTTTACATCTGATTTGTTTGTGTCAAAATAAACACCTGCATCTTCATTAAAGGTTACATTAATCCCTTCTCCAACGCGCTTTACCTCAGCACCTGGAATCTCTTCTTCAATACGCTCGGCCTGTCTGTCCATACGATTTCCGATATAACCCCCAGCTGCTCCACCAACTACGGCGCCAATAATAGCTCCTAAAGCGGTATTGCCTTTGCCCACGTTATTTCCAATAACACCGCCGATAACAGCTCCACCAGAAGCTCCAATCACGGCACCTTTTTGTGTATTATTTGCATTTTTTACAGCATCACAACTGACGATTAGTATAAATGTGAGTATAAATGCTGTTCCTTTTGATACTATATTTCTCATGAGTTATGGTTTTTTAGTGAATTTGTAGACAATGGTCACGGGTTCTCCTTCTACTGAAACATTAGACCGAAGTGTCATAGCCTGCTCGGTAATACTACTGATATTTAGTCGATAACCAAATCCGCCAGACACATCTTTTCGTTTTTCATCAATGAACTTAAACTGTAACTGACTGCTGTAGTTTTGTTCAGGCTCGACTACGGACCATCTAAAGAAACGGTCTCCACCCTGACAAAGTGAACTTTGGGAAATGGTATACCTACCGGTGCTGTTATTATCTCGGAAGAACCATTCACTTCCTTCAAAACAGATGTCTTCAGCATCGTTGAAGATTACAGACTTAAAGTTGCCCGTATTGTTTTCATATGAGATATCATCCAAGGTCCAAGTACCACTGAATAAATTTCTTTGGGAACGTGCACTTTTTGAGACGGAACACGACATGAGCAACAGGCCAAATACTGCTGCGAGTAAAAAAGCTTTTTTTGACATAAGATTAGACGTTTTATAGTTGATATACGATTAGGACACACAAATTTGCACTTCGTGTTGTTAAAAATTTGTTAAGCCTGCTTTCTTAATACGCATAGAGTTCCAATAAAGCGGATTCAAACCGTTGCTTTGGCAAATAATCCTCTTCTAAGTTCCTTGCAAATGGAACGGGAGTTTCAAGACTCCCCACTCGTTTTACGGGGGCGTCCAAAAACTCAAAACAGTTTTCCATCACCATAGCTGATATATCACTTGAAACTCCTCCAAAAAGAGTGTCTTCTTGCAATATTATTAGTTTACCAGTCTTTTTTACCGAGGCGAAAATGGATTCTACATCCAGAGGTTGAAGTGTTCGCAAATCTAACACATCTGTACTAATTTCGGAATGTTTTTTCAGAATTTCCAATGCCCAGTGCACACCAGCTCCATACGTAACCACAGTTAGCTGATTCCCTTCTTGCACAAGAGAAGCCTTTCCAAAAGGAACGGTAAAATATCCTGAGGGTACATCTTGATAAACACTTCGGTACAATCCTTTATGCTCAAAAAAGAGGACCGGATTGGGGTCATTTATAGCGGTGGCCAGTAATCCTTTGGCATCCGAAGGAAAAGCAGGATATACGACTTTGAGACCTGGCACTTTGGTAAACCATGCTTCATTGGTCTGCGAATGAAAGGGTCCAGCTCCCACTCCACCCCCACAGGGCATTCGTATAACAACATCAGCTTTTTCATTCCATCTATAATGCACCTTTGCCAAATAATTAACAATGGGATTAAATCCAGAGCTCACAAAATCTGCAAACTGCATTTCCACCACAGCTTTCATTCCATTTATGGAAAGACCCATGGCCGCAGAAACGATGGCAGATTCGCAAATTGGTGTATTCCGAACACGACTTTTCCCAAACTTGGCAACGAATCCTTCGGTAATCTTAAAAACCCCACCATATTCTGCAACATCTTGACCCATGATGATGAGTTCGTTGTATTTATCCATGGATTGTTCCAATCCTTCGGACACAGCATCCACAAAACGAATATTCTTGGATTCCCCATTTGGAGCAATATGCTCATATTCAAAATCTTTATAAACCTCCTTTACCTCTTTTACAGTATTTGAAGAAATGGGTTGTTCTTCAAATGCTTTATTTAAATGGGTTTCTATTTCTTTGGAAATTGTTGTCTTGAATTCCTCTATTTCAGTATCCAAAACATGTCCTTCTTGTTTTAAATAATTCTCAAAATTGGAAATGGGGTCCTTTCTGGCCCACTTTTTCATCAACTTTTCTGGGACATATTTTGTACCACTAGCTTCTTCATGACCCCGCATACGAAATGTTTTAAACTCCAGTAGTACGGGTCTTGGTCTTTTCCGCAAGGACTTACATAATTCATCCACCTTGCTGTAAACCTCGATTATGTTATTGCCGTCAATAATTCTGGATTCCATACCATAACCTTTGGCCCTATCCGCCAGATTTTCGCAATTGTATTGTTCATTTGTTGGTGTGGAAAGGCCATAACCGTTATTCTCGATACAAAAAAGTACAGGAAGGTTCCAAACGGAAGCCACATTCAACGCTTCATGAAAGTCCCCTTCGCTCGTAGCTCCCTCGCCCGTGAAAACTGCGGTCACCCTTTTCTTCCGTCTAATCATATCCGCTATAGCAATGCCATCAGCAACTCCCAACTGTGGTCCCAAATGCGAAATCATACCCACAATTTTATGCTCTTGGGTGCCAAAATGAAAACTACGGTCTCTCCCTTGTGTAAAACCACTTGGTTTCCCTTGCCATTGCCCAAAAAGTCGATACAATGGAATGTTACGAGTAGTGAAAACGCCGAGATTTCTATGCATGGGTAAAATGTATTCTTCATCCTTTAACGCTTTGGTTACTCCTACGGATATAGCTTCTTGTCCAATGCCACTGAACCACTTGGATATCTTTCCCTGACGAAGTAGAATAAGCATCTTTTCCTCTATCATTCTGGGTTTCAACATACCGAGATATAAATCTATCAGGGTTTGTTTGTCCAAATGATTTGTATGGTACCGCATAGAAAAAATTTTACAAAGATTAAAAGTACTAAAATGCGATATGTTGCCACGAATTCTGTTTAACCTTTATTGTAATTCCGTATTTTTGATACTATCTAATTCCTATTGTTATGAGTGCTATTCCAAGTGTCAACTTGCAGGATTTTGTTTCTGGAGATTCTGCTAGAAAAGAAAAGTTTATTAAAGAAATAGGTGCTGCTTTTGAGGATATTGGTTTTGTTGCCCTAAGTGGGCACTTTTTGGAAGATGAACTGGTTGATAAACTCTACGGAGAAATCAAGGAGTTTTTTCATCAACCTCAGGAAATCAAGGACAAATATGAAATTGAGGGTATTGGCGGTCAACGAGGATATACTTCCTTTGGAAAAGAACACGCCAAAGGAAAAAAAGAAGGTGATTTAAAGGAATTTTGGCACTTTGGACAATATGTCGAGGATAATCCAAAACTTGAAGCAGAGTATCCGGACAATGTATCGGTACAAGAATTGCCTGATTTCAATGCCGTTGGAAAGGAAACCTACCAAAAACTTGAAAAGACGGCTAAGTATGTACTTCGTGCCTTAGCGCTTCATTTGGATTTGGAGGAAACTTATTTTGATGAATGGATAAAAAACGGAAATTCAATTTTAAGGCCTATCCATTATCCACCTATTACATCAGAGCCTAAAAATGCTGTTAGAGCAGCTGCGCATGGTGATATTAACTTAATTACTTTGCTCATGGGTGCACACGGCAAAGGACTCCAAGTGCAGAATCATGAAGGGGAATGGGTAGATGCCATAGCAAAACCGGACCAGCTCATGATTAATGTTGGAGATATGCTTTCTAGGTTGACCAACAATAAGTTAAAATCCACAATACATCAAGTAGTGAACCCGCCAAAAGAACTTTGGGGCACCTCAAGATATTCTATCCCATTTTTTATGCACCCCATAAGCGAAATGCCTTTGAATTGTTTGGAAAACTGTGTAGACGAAAACCATCCAAAGGGTTTTGAAGATACGACCGCGGGTGAATACCTTAATGAGCGGTTGATTGAACTCGGATTGGTCAAGAAATAAATACCTATGGACCTGCAAGACCAGCTTCGGAATTTATTCCCTGACCATACTCCAGAAGAACCTGAGAAAACTGAAGAAAAACCAACCTATTGGCTTCAAGACACTCCTCTAATCTGCAAGTACGAAAAGCGTAAAGGGAAACCCATTACCATTATTGAAGGATACCATGGTTCCGATGCAGATTTTAAAAAATTAGCAAAGGATATTAAGTCCATGTTAAGTGTTGGAGGGAGTTTTAAAAATGATACCATAATCATTCAGGGTGACTATCGGGATAAAATAATGGAGTTCTTAAAGTCTAATGGATTTTCCGTAAAACGAGTTGGTGGTTGATTGAACATTTCTCATTCTAAAAAGGTAATTTTGTAGAACCTGTTAAAATTTAAGCTTGAAAACCAAGCTTTTATGAAAAAATTTTTGAGTCTTTCGTTTTAATCTTACATTTAAAACTTCTAACCGACGAAAACTAAACTGAAAATGAATTCACTGTTGCATATCACCAACGGGGACATTTTTACCTCCAGATTAAAAACACTTGACCTCAAGGGAGACATCATCACGTGGCGTGAAATGCTGTGTGAGGGAAAGACCCTTTGTAATGTGGGTAGCGAGTCGTTTTGGAAGACCCGATTCGAATTTCTTAATCGAAATTATAAGGTCTCCAAATCCTGGTTTGTTGAGAAAACACTAAAAGAATATCGCTCACTTTGTAACCACAAACAACAGGACCAAATAGTACTTTGGTTCGAGTATGACTTGTTTTGTCAAATTAATATGCTCGCCGTAATCAGTTGGCTAAAAACACACAGAAGACATGCAGAAATCTCTTTAGTGTGCAGCGGAAAGGAAGATGAAACGGACAGAATGTATGGCTTAAATGAAATAAGTGATGAAAAACTTTTAGAGCTTTACAAAAACCGCATCAATTTAACTCAAGACGATATTGAGTTCGCCGATTATGTTTGGCAATTATATTGTAGTGATAACCCAATGCGTCTTGAAAATGTAATTACACACAATTCTTTCCAGTTCAAGTATCTATTTGACGCTATAAAAGCACATTTGAAGCGTTATCCAACCATTAAAAATGGATTGAATACTCTTGAAAACAAAGTCTTATACACCATAGAAAACGAAAACCTTGAATCAAAAGATGCGCTCCTTCGAGACCTTTTGAGCGATCAGGGATTCTATGGTTTTGGAGATACACAGTACAATCGTATTATTTCCTCTTTAAGACCATTAATTGGTTCATTCAACCCACTCAAACTTACTAAAAAAGGCAAGGAGGTATTGACAAACAAAGTCAATTATTATTCGCAAATACGTGATAGTCAACAATATTTGGGTGGTTCTTTAAAGTATAACTTTCTATACAATTCTACTACAGACAGAATTCTAAAGCTCTAAAATGACGCTTGGCGAATCGGAATTGATTCTGAATCCCGACGGGAGTATTTACCACTTGAACTTACTTCCAGAAGACATTGCGGATACTATTATCACGGTTGGAGACCCAGAACGGGTTGAGTCCGTATCCAAATATTTTGATTTCATAGAAGTTAAGAAAGAGCGCCGCGAATTCCATACACATACGGGTTTATATAAGAACAAGAGGTTGACTGTTATATCAACGGGCATAGGAACGGACAACATTGATATCGTTTTTAATGAACTGGATGCTTTGGTAAACATAGACTTTAAAACCCGAAAGATAAAAGAGCATAAAACACAACTAAGTTTTGTGCGTATTGGTACATCCGGGGCTATTCAAGCTGATATTCCCGTAGATTCTTTTCTTTTAAGTACAACAGCTATTGGATTGGAAGGCCTATTATATTTTTACGATTCCGAAGAAATCAGAAATAAAGACCTAGAAAAAAAACTAACTTCTTACCTGCAATGGGAATCCCATGGTATTCGTCCATATGCCGTTGATTGCAGCCAATCGCTCTCTGATAAGATAGTATCAAATCAAATACTACATGGTATTACAATTACCAATTCAGGGTTTTACGGGCCACAGGGAAGAACCTTACGTATTCCTCCCAGATTAAAGAACTTTACTAATGAACTTTCTGGCTTTTCCTTCGAGAATCGACCTATCACCAATTTGGAAATGGAAACAGCAGGAATATATGGGCTAGCTAGATTACACGGACATCGGGCAATTTCTTTAAATGCCATTTTAGCTAACCGAATCACTGGAGAATTTTCTTCCAATGGATTCAAAACAGTAGATAAGTTGATACAGTATACCTTAGAGAAACTGGTCGCATAATACGGCTTAACGTTACCTTTAAATTGGGTCGACCACCTTTCCCTATTTTTAGGAAAATTTGAACATGAGCAAAAGACCCATTAAGAATAGGGATATAAATTGGCTTTACTTTAATGAACGTGTATTATTGGAAGCAGCCAATCCCACTACTCCGCTTCTTGAAAGACTAAAATTCCTAGCCATTTTCTCCTCAAATCTTGATGAATATTTCAAAGTCCGTGTTTCCCAGCTACGACAATTGAAATCCGTGGATAAAAACTTGAGGAAAAAGCTCATTTCCAAACCCAATAAGACTCTTAAGTTCATTTTAAAAAAAGTAGATGAGCAACAAAACCGGTTTGGTAAAATCATACGACAGACACTACTGGAATTACGAGAAGAGGGGCTTGTATTGAACAATAGAGCGGACCTCCAACCTTCGGAAAAGACCCATTTAGCTGATTGGTTTCAAGAGATTGCTCAAGATTGTACTATTCTTAAGTCTAAGTCAACTGAAAATTTTAAAGATGGTAGAATCTATCTAATCACGCAGTTTTCGGATGTTGATTTTGAAATAGTTACGGTCCCAACTGACCTTCACCCAAGATTTGTGAAAATTTCAGATGATTGGAATAGTTATATTTTTTTGGAAGACGTGGTCAAAATGAACCTAAATCATTTGTTTCCAAATAAGAAGGTCATAGGTTGCTTTGCCATCAAAGTGTCCAGAGACGCAGACCTCTATCTTGACGATGATTATACCGACACGGATTTGGTAGATGTGATTTACAGGTCTCTCGGCAAAAGGAACACTGGCCAACCCACAAGAGTACTTTACGACTCAAATTTACCCGATTCACTAAAAAATGTACTTAAGGAAACGCTTGATTTGGACGATTTGGATATGATTCCGGGTGGGGAACATCACAACTACTCGGATTTCTTTAGTTTTCCGAACCCTTTTTCAGACAACCGTCTATCCTATCAACCAATGCCGCCCCTTGCCCATCCAATTTTAACGGATAATGATTCGATTTTTGAAACCATATTTCAAAAAGACCAATTGGTTCATTTTCCTTATCAAGAATTTGGAATGGTGGAAAACTTTATCCAAACAGCGGCTACCGACCCAAATGTGACCCGTATAAAAATGTCACTCTATCGCATCGCTAAGACATCAGTACTCTCCGATGCTATTTTATTAGCCCTCAAGAATAAAAAAGAAGTCGTTCTATTCGTTGAAGCTCAAGCCCGTTTTGACGAAGAGAACAATATTAAATGGGGACGTGTTTTTGAGAAAAATGGTGCAAAAGTCTTTTTTAGCGTTCCTCAGATTAAGGTACATTCTAAAATTCTTATGGTAGAACGGGAAGACGAAAATGGTCCACAACGTTTTGCTTATATCGGGACAGGGAACTTTAATGCAAAGACGGCTAAATTGTATTGCGACCATGGACTATTTACGGCACATAAAAGGATTACCGCTGACTTAGCTCAAGTATTCGCAGTTTTAGAGAGAAAGCTTATTGCTCCTAAACTGAAGCATTTATTGGTCTCTCCCTTCACTACTCGCGCAACTTTTTTGGAGCTTATTGAAAATGAAATGGAACACGCCAAAGAGGGAAAAACGGCCAAGATTACACTTAAAATGAACAGTTTGGAAGATTCCAAAATGATTAAAACTTTGTATAAGGCAAGTGAAGCGGGGGTCGAGGTACGTCTGTTAGTTAGAGGGTTCAGCTGTTTGGTTCCAAAAGAAGAAAATCTCGGGGAACATGAAAAACCAATTTATGTCACCAGCATCGTAGACCGTTTTTTAGAGCATGGACGAATCTACTTGTTTGAAAATGGTGGTATGGAAAAAATGTATATTGGCTCAGCGGATTGGATGACGCGAAATCTGGATAGGCGAATTGAAGTGCTTACTCCCATTCTAGACCAAGATGTATTTCAGGAATTGAAGGATATCTTAAATATTCAATTAAGCGATAATGTAAAGGCGAGAATATTGGATGCGAAAGACACTAACCAAAAAATAGCTAAGCAGAGTAACGAACCGGAAGTCCGCTCACAGTATGCAATTTATGATTATTTAAAGGCGAAACTCAATGAAGACCGTTCGAATAATAGGAGTACCTGAGCATTTTAATTTGCCTTGGCATTTGGCCATTGAAGATGGTGCTTTTGAGGAGCGGGGCTTTGATTTGGTATGGACAGACATTCCTGAAGGAACGGGAAGAATGTCCGAATTGCTTCAGCAGGATGAAGCTGATTTAGCCATTATTCTCACCGAAGGCATCGTAAAGAGTATTTCACACGGAAACCCAGTTAGGATTATTCAGGAATACGTTTCCTCTCCCCTGCTTTGGGGGATTCACGTGAGAAAAGACAGCCCTTATCAATCCATATCCGATTTAGAAAAATCAGAAATTGCTATAAGTCGTATGGGTAGCGGAAGTCACTTGATGGCAACGGTACATGCACAAAAAATGGGGTGGAATACCAGCAACTTGGAATTCAAGATAATCAACAATTTAGATGGTGCTTTGGAAGATTTTGAAAATGGTTCGGATGCCTATTTCATGTGGGAGCATTTTACCACCAAACCCTGGGTAGACAATAGGACATTAAAACGTTTAGGGGATTTCCCCACGCCATGGCCCTGCTTTGTCATTGCTGCCACTCAGACATTCGCAACTGAAAACAAGGGTGTTCTGAAACATATCTTAGAAGTGATTAATACCTACACTCTGGAATTCAAATCTATTCCCAGTATAGACCGTACGTTGGCCAACAGGTATGAACAAAAACTGGAGGATATTAAAAACTGGTTGTCCAAAACACGATGGGGTCAGCAGCAACTGCAGGTTGAAACCCTTCAAGAAGTACAAAACCAGCTAAAGAATTTAAACCAAATTGGGGAAATACGGCCTGCTAAGGATTTCCTCTTTTGATTAAGAGAAGTGCTTTTTAATAATCTCCTTGAACTTTAAATCGGATAGTGGTTTTTGTGCGGTGTCAGAAACATTGGGATTAGCCAATGCCATTTCCGTAGTTTCTTTCGTATCCAAAGCAGTTAACATCACAATGACAAAATTCTTTTTGAAATCAGTTGTGAACTGCTGTCCATAAGCGTCCAAAAACTCCCACCCATTCATAATTGGCATATTCGTATCCAAGATTAACAAGCAAGGTAATTCTTCCGGAGCGCTTTCATGTTCCAGGTAATCTATAGCCTCCCTCCCGTTACTCACAATGTTCACAGGAAGGTCATCATCCAACTGTTTTAGGAAGAATCGATTCAAAAAGTTCGTAGTCTCATCATCGTCGACAAGAAGTACTGACTTTAATCTTTTCAATGTACGAGGTTTTGCGTGTATTACTATTAATGTAATAAACGTACGAAATATCCTATTATTTTAACAGTTTTACTGATACTTTATTCACCAAGTTATTAACGGTTTTCCCATGCCAGCCAACAACGCATTTGATTTACTAAAATGCTGATTTCCAAACCACAAACCTCTGTTTGCACTAAGTGGTGATGGGTGTCCTGAAGTTAAGATGTGATGCTTTGATTGGTCAATCAGGTTTGATTTTTTCTTCGCAAATCCTCCCCAAAGTAGGAAAACAACCCCTTCTAATTCATTGGAAACGGTTTGAATCACAGCATCAGTAAATTGTTCCCATCCCTGTTTTTGATGGCTGCCAGCCCGATGTGCCCGTACCGTTAAGGTGGCATTTAAAAGTAGAACGCCCTGATTGGCCCATCGCTCCAAATCTCCACTTTTGGGATATGGAGTTCCTGTATCGACTTTGATTTCCTTAAAAATATTAACCAAAGACGGAGGATGTGCCACACCGTCCTTAACCGAAAAACAAAGTCCATTGGCCTGATTTGGACCATGGTAAGGATCTTGTCCAATGATTACCACTTTCGTTTCATAAAATGGGCAATGGTCAAAAGCCGCAAAAATATCTTTCCCCTTAGGATAACAAGTATTTCTCTGGTATTCATCCTTTACGAAAGCCACCAATTGCTTGAAATAAGGTTTGTCAAATTCGGGTTGAAGTTTAGCCTTCCAACTAGGTTCTATACTTACGTTCATAAAGTGAAAATAACTATAATAAACTTGTGTTCTTAAATTTTTGAAACCAATGCCAAAACCAATATTTTAGATACTCCAAAAACTAACCAAAGACCCGAATGCAAGTCAATTTCAAAATTGTTTATCTAAAGAAAAAGTTTCCATTGCGCATCAGCAGAGGTGTAAGGGATGGGCAATACAATTTATTCGTATCCGTTTCGAAAAATGGCCATACTGGTTGGGGAGAAACATCCCCAGGAGTTACTGAAGGTGCCGAAACTGCAGAAGAAGCGCAATCTGAATTAGAACGTTTCTTAAGTACACCTAGAGATTTAAGCTCTCCATATGAAACCTATGACGCTGCGTTGCGCCATAATGTTGCCCCCTGTGCCTTAGCCGCATTGGATATAGCAATTTGGGATTTAATGGCGAAAAAGGCGAATATGCCTTTGTATCAACTTTTGGGATTTGCCAAACCAAGACACCCCACTTCAATTACTTTGGGGATTATGTCCCCCGAGGAAGCAAGGGAACGCCTTCCCCTAATTTTAGAAAATGAGGGAATTCAAACTCTAAAGGTGAAATTGGGTAGTAATGATGGCATCGAAGCCGACAAAGCCATGTATCAAGAGGTGCTGGAATATCACAAAAAATATCCCATATCAATTCGGGTAGATGCTAACGGTGGATGGAATGTAAAAGATGCCCAAGAAATGATGAAATGGCTAGCGGATAGAGAGTGTGAATATGTAGAACAACCTCTTAAAGAAGGAGATGAATTAGATTTGCCTTACTTATTTAAAAACAGAGCTTTACCTATTTTTTTAGATGAATCTTGCAGGTTTGCTACAGATATTGCTAAATGGGCACATACCGTTGATGGGGTAAACATGAAATTGATGAAATGTGGAGGGATAACTGGGGCGCTAAGAATCATTTCTACAGCGAACGCATTCGGCTTGAAAACCATGATTGGATGTATGGGAGAATCTTCAATATCCATAGCAGCTGGTGCAGCTGTATCTGGAGCCTTGGACCATATTGATTTAGATTCCCATCTCAACCTCAATCCAGACCCATGCGAAGGTGCACCATTAGTTAACGAAATAACCATGCCGACTAATTCGCCCGGACATGGGGGCAAATTTAAAACTGAAGCGTAAATGTTCAATCCCCGTCAAAAACTCTGTATTTATATGGAAGGTGCTCTGGATAATGATTCCGGAAAAATGGGCTTTGGCCTGATGCGCTTTTCCAAACATCCAATCGTATGTGTTATTGATTCCAAGTTTGCAGGCAAAACCGTTGAAGAAGCAGTTGGTTTACCCTACCGAATACCAGTGGTTTCTAACGTTGAACAGGCTTTGGGGATGGAAAGTGAGATTATGGTTTTGGGCATTGCCCCCAGTGGCGGTAAATTTCCGGATTCATGGGATGAGCCTATCTCCTTTGCCTTAAAAAATGGGCTTTCACTCATAAACGGTCTACATGATGACTTAAATGCTCGATTTGGTCAACTTTTGGGAACCAACAAAATCTGGGATGTTCGTAAACCCAAACCAACCTACCCCATAGCCAAGGGAAAAGCTGCTACCCTGAGTAATAAACGAATTCTTATGATTGGCACAGATATGGCCTCAGGGAAAATGACTGCTGGCTTAGAATTATATGCCGAACTTTTAAGCAGAAAACTAAATGTTGGCTTTGTACCAACGGGTCAAATTGGCATCACCCTCATGGGAAATGGTATTCCTTTGGATGCGATTAAAGTAGACCAAGCAGCGGGCTCAGTCGAAGAGGCTGTTCTAGAGCAAAGTGATAAAGACATTGTTATTGTTGAAGGACAAGGTTCGCTGGCCCATCCGGGGAGTACTGCTACCCTACCCTTGATCCGGGGTTCTCAAGCAACACATTTCATTTTGTGCCATAAAGCAGCGAATGACCATCTAAGATTTCCAGTGTCCCACGTGCCTATTCCGCCTTTGGATGAATTCATCAAACTCAATGAAGAAGTAGCCAAGGTCTGCGGTTCTCAAAATACCGCCAAAACCATTGGAATTGCTTTAAACACTATAGGCTTATCAGACGAAGAAGCTAAGGAAAAGGTTTTAGCCGTCGAAGAGCTTACTGGACTGCCCACTACGGACGTTGTCCGTTTCGGAACTGAAAAACTTATCAATGCCATTCTACATTAACTACTCTTTCCCAAAAACAACAACTCATGACTGATTTAGAGATTACCAAAAAAGTTCAATTAAAGCATATTACTGAAATCGCCAAGAAATTTGGTGTGGCGCAGGATGAGATTGAGATGTATGGGAAACACAAAGCAAAACTTCCTTTAAAATCCATCGATAAGAAAAAGGCTTCCGAAAGCAATTTGGTTTTGGTCTCAGCGATTTCTCCTACCCCTGCAGGTGAAGGGAAAACTACTATGTCCATTGGTTTATCAGAAGGTCTAAATCGATTGGGTAAAAAAACAACAGTGGTTTTACGCGAGCCCTCCTTAGGTCCTGTTTTTGGTATTAAGGGAGGTGCTACAGGAGGAGGATATTCTCAGGTTCTGCCCATGGAGGACATTAATCTTCATTTTACAGGAGATTTTTCTGCTATTGAGAAAGCACACAATCTTCTTGCGGCACTTATCGATAACAACATCCAAAGTAAAACCAATTCCTTGCGAATCGATGCTAGAACGGTTAGTTGGAAACGAGTAGTTGATGTGAATGACAGAGCTCTTCGAAACGTGATTGTGGGATTGGGAGGCACCACATCTGGAGTGCCGCGGGAAACAGGTTTTGATATTACGGCAGCTTCAGAAATCATGGCCATTCTTTGCCTTGCTGATGATTTGAATGATTTAAAAAGAAGATTGGGGAACATTTTTGTAGGGTATACCTATGATAAAGAACCCATCTATGCCAAAGACCTCAAGGCGCAGGGCGCAATGACCGCTCTTTTAAAAGATGCCATCAAACCCAATCTAGTTCAGACCATTGAGGGAAATCCTGCGATAATTCATGGTGGTCCTTTTGCAAATATCGCTCAAGGGACGAATTCTGTGATTGCCACTTTAATGGGCATGTCGTATTCCGAATATACCGTGACCGAAGCTGGTTTTGGTTTTGATTTAGGGGCGGAAAAATTCTTTGATATCAAATGTCAAAGTGCAAATTTGATACCAAAAGCGGTTGTGCTCACTGCTACCATTCGTGCACTCAAATATCATGGCGGGGCGGATTTAAATTCTCTTACCGAACCGAACGTTGATGCACTCCAAAAAGGATTGCCCAATCTGGAAAAACATCTGGAGAACATTGCCAAATTCAACATAACTCCTGTCATCTCCATAAACAAGTTTCTTACAGATACACTTGAGGAGATTGAGGTCATCAAAACGTTTGCGGAATCAAAAGGAGTCCGGGTAGCCGTTGCAGAAGTCTGGGCCAAGGGTGGCGAAGGAGCATTGGACTTGGCCCAGCATGTGGTGGAAGTCATCGAATCAAGCACCTCCAATTTTACACCCTTATATTCTTGGGAACTTTCCATTACGAATAAGATTGAAACCATTGCTAAAGAAATTTATGGCGCCGAGCATGTGGACTACACAGCAAAAGCAAAGGCCCATCTAAGAAAGATCTCAAATCTCGGTTTGGATAGATTACCGGTATGTGTTGCCAAGACCCAAAAATCGTTATCCGATAATCCAAAGTTGTTGGGAAGACCAAAAGACTTTATCATTACGGTGCGTGAAATTGAAATTGCTGCGGGTGCAGGTTTTGTAATTCCTATAACCGGAAATATTATGCGTATGCCAGGATTACCGGCTCATCCTGCCTCGGAAGGAATGGACATCAACGAAGATGGTGAAATTACAGGCCTATTCTAGTGTTCTTGGTTTTTGGCTACGTGCCAAAATCCTATCTTTGCGCTGCTAGAAAAGGAAAATGCAGCAAATACATCCCAAAACATTACAAGATTTAGAGTTTCCCACAGTATTGGAGCAAGTTTCGGCTCGCAGCAATACGGAATTGGGAAAAGAAGCTGCACTTGCTATTGAACCCTTACGGGATAAAAATGTTCTATTGGATGAATTGGGGCGAACTTCGGAATATTTAGCTTCCTTTTCCAATGAAAACCGTATTCCCAATCATGGTTTTGATGCCATCAATGGAGAATTGCGATTGTTGGCCATTGAAAATACTACCCTGGAGATATCAGGATTCCGAAGAATTTCTGGATTATGCTCAACCTTAAGTATCCATAAAAAATTCTTCAAGAAGTTTAAGGAATACTATCCGCTTCTTTTTCAACTCTCCGAGAGATTCGAAGAAAATAAATCCATTCCTGAAGAGGTAGGCAATGTAGTTGATAAGTTTGGCGAGATTCGCGATTCTGCTTCTGTTGAACTTAAGCATATCCGCCATCAAATCAACCAAGTGCGTGGAAAAATCAACCAAAGTTTTGGAATGGCCATGCAACGCTATCAAAGCTCTGATTTTTTGGATGAGATACGGGAATCTGTTGTAGAAAACAGGAGGGTTCTAGCCGTAAAGGCCATGCATCGTCGAAAAGTTAAGGGAACAGTGATGGGTTCTTCCAAAACGGGAAGTATTGTATACATTATTCCAGAAGCTACCTTGACCTACACTCGGGAATTGAACAATCTGGAGTATGATGAAAAGGAAGAGATTCAACGCATCTTGAATGAACTAACTGATTTTATTCGACCCTATAAGGAATTGCTAAAAGGCTACCAGGATTATCTCATTTCCATAGATATAACAGCGGCAAAAGCCAAGTACGCAGACGAAATGAACGCCATATTGCCGGAAATTAATGAAGATAGGCAGTTAAATCTAAGAGATGCCTACCATCCACTGCTGTTTCTTTCCAACAAACTAAAAAGGGAAAAAACTTGGCCGCAGACCATTCAGCTACACCCAGAAAATCGAATTATTGTAATATCCGGTCCTAATGCCGGGGGGAAAAGTATTACTTTAAAAACGATAGGTCTTTTGCAGGTGATGTTGCAATCCGGGTTTTTGATTCCGGTGCACGAGCGAAGTTCAGTCTCCTTTTTTGATAGAATTTTAACGGATATCGGCGACAACCAATCCATCGAAAATCACTTGAGCACCTATAGCTATAGGCTTAAGAATATGAATGCCTTTTTAAAGAAGTGCAATAACAAAACTCTCTTTCTTATTGATGAATTTGGTACAGGTTCTGACCCGGAATTAGGAGGTGCGTTGGCTGAAGCTTTTTTGGAAGTTTTCTATGAAAGGGAAGCCTACGGAGTTATTACCACACACTATGCGAATCTCAAGGCCTTGGCCAATGAACTTCCCCATGCCACCAATGCCAATATGCGATTTAACTCCAAAACCTTGGAACCCACTTTCCAATTGGTTTTAGGGGAAGCAGGAAGCTCCTTTACATTTGAAGTGGCTCAAAAAAACGGTATCCCGTACAGTCTGATCAATAAAGCGAAGAAAAAAATTGAGCGCGGTAAGGTACGGTTTGATGCCACTATTGCGAAATTGCAGAAAGAGCGCAATAAAATGGCTCAGACAGGTTCTCGACTCCAAGAGGAAGAGAGTAAAGCACGTGAAGAAGCTGAGAAGTTGGAAAAACTGAACTCCAAGGTTAAAACAAAATTGAAAAACTATCAAGAGCTCTATGACCACAGCCAGCGTATGATACAACTGGGCAATAAGGTCAACACAGCAGCTGAACGGTACTTCATCGACAACAAAAAAAGGCCTTTGATTTCTGAATTGCTACGCATCGTAGAAACGGAGAACAGCAAACGAAAGAAAACCACAGCAAAACAAGCAAAGGCAAAGCAGACCCAACAAAAACAGGTAGCCCAAGAACTTGAAAAGAAGATTGTAAAGGTTCGTCAGGAAAAGAAAATAGAAAAGAAAAAAGCGGAGAAAGCTGAAAAGAATAAACCCAGACCCATATTTAAAATTGGGGACCGGGTTCGTATGTTTGACGGCAAAGCTGTGGGTAGCATTGATACCTTGGAAAAAGGAAAAGCTGTGGTGAATTATGGTATGTTTACCACAAACGTGAGTGTGGACCAATTAGAATTGGTAGAAGGAAAGAAATAATGCAATGAGACATGAAAAATTCATATGTACTTTACCAAGAAGGACTTGCGAATAGTACGGATATTTTCTTTCACCGCAAGAAGATTTGTATTCGAAATGGAAGTTCAGGCGGAGAACATCTCGTATATATTTCCAATGAATCCGAAATTGATTTATTGAAAGCACTAGGACCTAAGAATTGGTGGCTATGGCTATTAAATAAAATTATTGGAAATCCGGTTAGTAGAGAGCGAACGCTTTATCTCATGGTCCAAAAATTCACCAACTTAGAAAAAGATCCGTATTTAGATATTCAGAGATTTCTCAAGAAACACAAGATAAAATATACCACAGAGTATTGGCCAGACTCGGATAGGTTTTAAATTTAGAAAGAAGGCTTGATTCGGAAATAATCATGAGATTCCAACTTGCGTGGGAAAAAACAGCCGGCATCAAGTTGTTGAACCCAACCTGAGCGGCCGACTGTACAGCTAATTCATTTACAGCGCATAGGGTCCTTCGTCTTCCCCAACCAAATTACGAATGGTCATTAGTCCATCTGTAGTAAAATATAAGATGCGTTGTATGGAGTTGCCATTGATATTCATTTTACAAGCCGCTTCTATCGACCCTCTTACTTCACTTAAATCTTTCTCTCTCTCCCAACAATTGAAATCCCCGAAACCAACGGGACCATTTGGAGTTGTTACGGAATATGGGTTATAATAATTTCTTCTACTATAGGTGGTTCCATTCGTATCCACCGGGAAAAAATAAGATGACGTAACCTCTCCACTTATGAGACTAGTAAAGAAGCCCTCCGTATAAATGCCAACAAGCTGGACATACCTATCAAGTCTTGCAGCAGCCTTGATTCCTTTGCCGAAGAGTGGGAAAGACACGCAATCCACATCCCGACTATCGGGACCAATAAAGGATCCATCGGCAAAATTGCTGTTGACCTCGTTTTCATTTGAAAAATTATCATTCACCACCCATCTGCGGTTTGTTCCATTCCTTTGCCGGTATGTTCCAATGGGTGCCATCGGCATGCTCTGAACGCTATTGTAATCATATTCTAAAACTTCAAATTCTGTTCCCTGTTCATTAAAAATGTATATTTCATCCAAGAACTGGCGTAAAGCAGCGCCAACGCTATCAAAAGTGGTAAAACCCAAAGGAGCACTAGCGTCTTTTATACTATAAGGGTCGGAGACCGCTCCACTGGAAGCATCAAATATGACATAGTCCGTACCCGCACTATTAAATATGGCAGTGTACTCATTTTGAATTTGGGTGGCAGCCCCAATTCCGTCTTCAAAAAGATCTACCAAGTTTGAGTACAGCACTGGCGGTAGAACGCCTTTTAATTGGCAATCTACTACTTCCATTTCCGTGGAAATATTAGTCCCGACTTGTTTGGATGGGTCTTCCAATGAATAAACCTCATAGGATAAGGGCAACCCCGTTCTTATATCCGTACTTTCTGCGAGCATATCTGCCAAAGCTCCAACATTTGTTTCTCCCAATCCGGAAAAAGTATTCTTAGAGTCACCGCCATAAGCAATTACTTTAATTTTAAGATTTTCCATCTTTTCCATAGTATCGACTTCAAGGTTTCCGGAGATTTCCTTATCAAAACTTTTGTAGGATGCATCAATTTGGGTATTCATCACTTCCAAGGAAGAGGTGGATTCAATAAGCATATAGAAAATTCTTCCGTAGGTGACCTTTTTTATATACGTCGCAGGATTGTTAGGTTGAATAAACCGATCTAAATCTTCAGGGGTAACACTGGCATCAAAAACATCATCATAACTGGTGGGAAAATCATAACTTACATCATAGTAGGATTGATACAATTTTACCAACACACGATTATAGGTTCTATCCTCACTGAACGAGAGCTTTCCCTCGGCCTTAACGCCATAACCTTCAAAGGATAGCCCCATTTGCAAAGCAACCTGCTGTTCTGAAAATACGTTTTCATAATCCAAGTCGAAATTTGCGGGCACTACCCCGGTGCTTCCGGCTATGATATCGTTCATGGCCTGTCGAACTTTTGACTCGCTCATTTCTTCGAGATCTTGCGAAGCTTCTGGGTTTCCATCATTTAAGTTATACGAAATACTTCCACCAGCCCTTTTTAAAGGAATACCCTGTGGTTTTACATCGTTGATGGTTTTTCCTTGCAACAGAGCACCAGGAAAGATTTCACTTGCAACACCACCAAGTGTTTGAAAATCACCTGTTCCATCAGTTACACTTACCGTCCGAGAGGTACAAATAAAACGTAGCGTTTCGGCTTCAGAGCCAGTTCCGCTGGTATAATCATCAGGATAAGGGTCTCCCTCCGCCAATACTTCATCACTTCTGGATTGGGGCACTTCTTCAAATTCACCACCTTTTTGCACCACCGTACTAAAACTAGTTGAGGAAGGGTTATCGTCATCTTGGGAAATGGGGTCGTCATCTGTCATGATTTCAGGGTCATCACTTTCACTACTACAAGAAAAGAGTAACAGCGCAAATAGGACCAAAAAGGCTATTAGCTTTGGATGAGATTGATTTGTTTTCATAATTTCTTGGTTTTTGGATTCAACACCTCAAACCTAGAAGAGAAAATGTCCCATCCCTAATTTTGAGCATGGACAAAGTATGGACAGCTTCAATGGATTAGCATTAGATATGGCATGGACAGTGCTTTTTAGAAAAAATCACCAGTACCTCCTTAACTTCAATAAAATCAGTATATTAAAAATATTTAAAACTAAAATTTCCCTTCATTTTTAATGGACTTTTTATGGACAGGGTATTTTAGAATCAGGAAAGCGTATTTATTTTCCAAGGATTAAATGTCTATCTTGGAGCAAACCAACACGCTAGAAAATGACCATTAAAATTTTAACCTTCTTGAGTATATCATCAAATAGTGAACTCAAATCCAAAATTTTTATACAAACAGAACCTGGAGCTTTAGAAAAAATCCACATAAATCACTCCTTTAACTTGATTGGGCTGAAAAACGTTTTTTGTTTCTTTTTTTTAGTTCATTCACTTTCTGCAAGTGCTCAAAATACCCATCTGGACAGCTTGATGTCACAGGTTTCTATCCAGCCTGATTCCATTAAAATATTGACCTATTCCGAGATCATCAATTCTACTCTAAGGGAAAATCCCAAAGAAGCTACCGAGTATGTTGAGCTTCAAATGAGTTTAGCAGAGAAATTAAAGAAGGATTGGGCAGAAGCGGAGGCCAAGATGACTCAAGGAAATTTTTTTGCATCAATGAATGACTACAAAAAAGCAGAGGAGGCCTATGAAATTGCAAAAAGTATATTCGAAAATCGTTCAGATAGTATAAAACTATCAAAATGTCTCAACAATCTAGCCCGTCCCTTAGTGGAGCAGGGCAAATATGAAAAAGCCTTGAGAAATTCAATAAAAGCATTGAAAATCAATGAGCTTTTGGATGAAGATAAAACAATGATAATTGGTAATTACATGGCTATTGGGAATATTTACTCGGTAATGGGGAACTTTAACAAGTCGTTGGAGTATTACAAAATGGCTGAAAAGGTTGCTATAAATGAACGACTTGCTTTTAGACTTGCACAAGTCCGACATAATATCGGTTCTAATATGATGTGGTTAAAGAGAAATGAGGATGCGGTGGGTTATTTTGAGCAAAACTTGGCTTTTTACGAGGAAGCAAAAAACCAGCTTCGCATTGCCATTACTTTGACCAGTATGGGAGCAAATTATTTTGAAATGGACAACATTGCAGAAGCTAAACCTTGTTTTGAACGGTCCTTAAGAATAGCTAAAAACTTAGGGAACCCAGAGGGAGCTGCACATAATGCAAGAAATCTAGGAAGGATAGCAATGAAAGAAAATAGTCCAAAAAAGGCATTGGACTATTACACAACAGGCATGAACACTTCCCTAAAAACCAATTCGAAAGGGATTCTGGCTGCGGACTATAACAATATTTCAAGTGCTTATGTCGCAATGTCTAATTATAAAAAGGCCTTTTACTATTTTGAAAAACATAAAAATCTTAGTGATTCCCTTTTGAACGCAAAAAATACTGAGAAACTCAACGAACTGGAAATCCAGTATCAGACGGAAAAAAAAGAAGCAGCCCTCGCCCTACAAGAAGAAGAAATCAAAACCCTAAATGAAAAATCCAGAGCAGATAATTTACAAAAAGGCCTCTATGCGGGAGGTATGGCCTCTGCCCTAGCCTTGTTTGGGCTTTCCGTTTTTGGATACAGACAGCGAATCAAAAGAAACCGAATCGCCAGAGAGAAACAAGAGGAAATCTACAAACAAGAAATTGCACACAAACAAAAGGAACTGGCCAGTCAAACCTTGCATCTAGTACAGAAAAACACCTTTATCCAAGAATTGAAAGAGAATCTGGAAAACCTAAAGAACTCGCCAGAAAAATTCAAGGCAGAATTTCGGCGTATTGTCATGCTCCTTAAAAAAGAAAATGCTTCTGACAAAGACTGGGAAGTTTTCAAAACCTATTTTGCCGACGTGCATAATGACTTCGACCAAAAACTCAAGACACTTTATGCCGATATCTCAGAAAAGGAGATTCGCTTAGCAGCCTTTTTACGGATGAATTTGACTACCAAGGAGATTGCGGCCACCCTCAATGTGCTTCCTGATAGTATCCTAAAATCGAAGTATCGTTTAAAGAAAAAATTGAATTTGGATAAAGAAACCGATTTGACTAGTTTTTTGAATACATTATAATTCGTATTCCAACCAATCTTTTCAAATCAAAATGATAGTTAAAGTCCTTTTTTAGTCCTATTTTGAAAGCTATTGCACGAAACAAATCAAAAGAACCGCATCTAATGAAAAAATTAATCTTTTCTCTGGCATTTCTACTTCTTGCATTCATGGCTTTGGCCCAAGAAAAGGAAATGAAAAAGGAGATTCCTCAAGCTGAAACCTTTTCTTCTACACAAACCGTTTCCATTAAAGGAAAGACTGTAGCCTTGGCTACGGAAACGGGAACCCATTTGTTACGGGATGAAAATGACAAACCCATTGCTCTTTTTGGTTTCACACACTACCGAAAAACAAATTCTGGCAAAAACCGACCTATTGTCTTTGCCTTTAATGGAGGACCTTTGTCCGCTTCGTTTTGGTTACATTTTGGGGTATTGGGTCCAAAGCGTATTGAAATCAACGACCCTTCGTACACTAAACCGGCTCCCTATAAAGTAGTCAACAATGAATACTCCATTTTGGACAAAGCAGATTTGGTCATGATTGACCCTGTGGGTGTAGGCTTTAGCAAACCTGTAGGCGAAGCCAAATGGGAGGACTTCTGGGGTGTTGACCAAGATATTAGAAGCATCGGCCTATTCATAGAGCAGTTTATTATCAAGGCCGACAAAATGAATTCGCCAAAGTATTTATTAGGTGAGAGCTATGGCACCTTTCGAAATGCTGGCTTGATAAAACACCTTCAGGATAAAGGCATTGCCATGAATGGAGTGATTATGGTCTCGGCGGTGTTTGATTTACAGCACCTATTGTTTGGCCCAGGCGACGACACCGCCTACCTCATCCATTTCCCTACCTATGCCGCCACAGCTTGGTACCACAATAAGGTAAAAAATAAAGGAGCAAGCCTAGAGGCATTTTTAAATGACGTAAGGGCTTTTACGCAAAATGAATATGCCCCTGCCCTCCTTAAAGGAGACCAGCTCAGTACTTCCGAAAAATCAAACATTGCCCAAAAACTAGCTGACTATTCGGGTTTAAGCCAAGACTTTTACCTAAAAGCAGATTTACGAGTTACAAACGGAGAGTACTTTCAAGAATTCCTAAGAAAAGAGGGGCTTACGGTGGGAAGACTGGACTCAAGATTCACTGGAATCAACGAGGACCTTTTGTCTCAAAATGCACTGACCGACCCTCAAAGTGACGCCATTTCCACACCCTACATCGCCGCTTTCAAAGACTATCTCTACAACGACCTTAAGGTCAGAAAGGACTTAACCTATACTACAACCGCTGGCTCACGAAAAGAATTCAAGTGGGATTGGAAACATAAAGGCAATATCAGTTGGAATATGCAGGTGGCCACCACTACCCTTCCGGATATGACCTCGGCCATGAAGCGAAACCCCAATCTAAAGATTCTAATCCTGAATGGCTATTATGATTTGGCAACTGTTTTCTATGGAGTGGAACATTCCATAAATCATATGGGATTGGACGCAGAACTGAAAAAGAACATCATCATGAAATACTACGAGGCTGGACACATGATGTATACCCATATCCCATCTATGGCAAAATTCAAGACTGATGTGGATGAATTTATAGACCAGACCTCAAACTAATTGTAAATCGTATCCATCATCAACAAAAAAAGCATCATGAAAAAAATAGGCCTAATTGTTCTGTCGACTCTATTTATCATTTCCTGTAAACAAAAAACCGAAGCTACAGAAGCCAATTTATTGAACAGTTTAACGGATTCGTTGACCCAAAAGCTGGTCGAAATCCATAAGCAGGGCGAAATCAATGGATTTGGGGTAGCCATAGTCAACCAAGAGGGTACGTTGTACGAAGCCGGAATTGGGTATGCCGATATGGAAGCAAAAAAAGACTATTCGTCGCAAACGGTTCAGAACATTGGTTCGGTGTCCAAGACTGTAATAGGTATTGCGCTGATGAAGGCACAAGAGATGGGAAAGCTCCAGTTGGACGACCCTATTAATCAATATTTGCCATTTGAAGTGAAAAGCCCCTCATTTCCGAACGACACGATTACCATTTGGCATTTGGCCACCCACACCTCTTCTATTATAGATTCGGATTACTACAACGGAAAAGCGTATGTGCTGAAGGATGCAACACCAGAAATTGACAGTACGGTCGCCAATTTGAACGAACAGTTCAATTCTCCCAATTCCAAAATGCCCATGATTGATTTTCTTGAGAAGATGTTAGCCGAAAATGGTGAGTGGTATGTGGCCGAAGGATTTTCCAAGAACAAACCAGGGACCATTTATGAGTATTCCAACGTAGGCGCTACGCTAGCTGCTGCTGTTTTGGAAATTGCGGTAGAAACGCCTTATGACACATTCACCCAAGAACATATTTTAAAACCGCTTCAAATGGAGTCTTCGGGCTGGTCTTTTGAAACGATTCAAATGGAGCAGCATTCCAAACTCTATGCAGCCCCAGATACCGAACTGCCTTTTTACTCTCTTATCACCTACCCCGATGGAGGGTTGATCACCAATTCGTCTGAACTGGGCAAATACCTGACAGAATTGATTAGAGCGAAATCAGGAAATAGCAGTTTGTTACGTAAAGAGAGTTATGCAGAGCTTTTTAAAGAGCAATTGACTGCGGAGAGTTTTCCAGAGCGTGATGAAGAAAATGATTTTGATGATGAATACAATGCCGGGATTTTTATGGGACACACCCCAAAAGGATATATTGGCCACACGGGTGGCGACCCAGGTATAGCGGCTTTTATGTTTTTTGACCCAAAAACCAACTTAGGTCGGGTACTTTTCATCAACACTTCCCTAAGAAATTCTGAGGGCGTGGATGAATTCTTCGCCATTTGGGACGCGCTTGGCGAATACGCAGAAAAACTAAACGCAATCCAAGTGGAATAGTAAGGTGTTTCTTTTACTTTCAATCTATGATTTCGTTCAAAAGAGCAGGAACCAAAGAGGAATTTGAGCTAGGCAAAGTGCTTTTCCAAAAATACGCTGAGGATATTGGAATTGACCTATCCTTCCAGGGGTTCGACAAAGAGCTACAGGAGATTAAAACCCAATACGGCCCTCCTGAGGGTGCGCTATTTATTGTCTTTTCCGAAAGTATTCCTATAGGCTGTTTCGCCCTGAGAAAATTGGATTCGAAAACCTGTGAATTAAAACGCATGTTTTTAGAAAAAAATGAACGGGGAAAAGGTATTGGCAAACAGATGATGGATAAGGCTTTGCTTGAAGCCCACGGTTTAGGCTATTCCAAAATCCGCTTGGACAGCATTAAAAGCATGAAAACGGCTATTGCCCTGTATCAAGCCTTTGGATTTAAGGAAATTGAAGCTTATCGACATAATCCCTTTGATGACGCGATTTATTTTGAGAAAGATGTATAGCCAAGAAAGAAAAAGTTCCAATACCTGTAACAAAGTCAAAAAACCCGTGTCTTCATAGAAACCACCAACACGATGAAAAACATAGTTTTCATTTTTATCCTGATGCTAGGATGTCATGCGGCTATTTGCCAAGAAAACAATTGTGCCTATTTTGATTTACCCACACCAAGAGAAATCCCTCAAGAGTTTAATCCGGAAATATTGGATTTAAAGGGCAGTTTTAAATTCAACGTTGAACTAACCCATTGTGACCAGATTTATTTCACCACAATCAGCGGAAATGAAAACATCTATTTCTCAAAAAAGCAAAATGGGACTTGGAGCGAACCAAAAATAGCATCGTTCTCTGACCCCAACCACGGGGATGCCGACCCGTTTCTAACTGAAGATGGGAATAGAATCTATTTTATATCCAAAAGACCCACAAATAAAACGGACGAAAAACTGGATTGGAACATTTGGTATGCGGATAAGAAAGATAAAGCATGGTCAAAACCTAAACCGCTTCCAGAACCCATGAATTCCGAAGAGTTTGATGAATACTTTTTCTCTATTTCGGACAAAGGGAACGTTTTCTTCTCCTCGAATAGAAAAGGTGGCGAAGGTTCCTTCGACATATATACCGCCAAGATTTTAGGTAAAAATGAATTCTCTAAACCGGTAAATGTAGGCAGACCCCTAAGCACGGAGAAATATGAATTTGACCCCTACATTGCTCCTGATGAGAGTTTTATTCTTTTTTCAATTTATGAAAATAACGATAGTGACCTGTATGTGAGCCTAAAAGACGAAAATGGCCATTGGACAGCACCTCAAAAATTGGGAGATACAATCAACATTACGGACCAAGACTTCGCCCCTTCGCTTTCAGCGGATGGAAAATTTATATTCTTTTCCAACAACGGAAAGCTCAAATGGGTTAGTTCCAACATTTTAAAAACACCCAAATAATTATTCAAACGAGATAGGCGCCGTCAAGGCTTTGATGATTTCCTCATCCCCTTCAAACTGCTTTTCAAAATTGTAGGGCACCCGCTTGTAGGGGTTGTAGCCCAGTTCAATAAATTTTTGCTGCGCCTTCACCTCCACAAATCGATACATGCGCCACGACTTGGTATCTGGATTATCCGTCATGTACTGTTTTATATAAGGAGTGACTTCCTTACGGATGGAAAGTGCACCCAACATGGCCTCGCGAGTCACCTCGTCATAGCCCGGAGCTTGGTCCAGTTCTTTGGTCTTGGCTTCAGAAAATACCCATTGTCGGGTCAAATCTTGCCAAGCCGGTAAACCTTTTTCTTTATAGGTAGGTTCCAAGGAATCAAAATCGTCCGTAGGATAATAGATGCCAATGGATTTGACAGCGCCATCGTGTAACCATCTACTCGCCATAAGAGCTACTGCTCCTTCCCGGGTTCTGTTGGTAACGATATAAATAGAATCATTGATTCGTTTTTCAATCCAAACGGTATCCACCCGTGCCGGATAGGGACTCCCCTCCTCTTGCACCGACTGGTAGGTAATAATATCCTTGTACTCGGTGATTTTCTGCTTATCGCCCTCCATACCATAGGCATACCAAGTGCTGTTTTCTTGCGCTAAAGCCGAAACAGACGTAAACAATCCAACTAACAAAGTCATTGAAAAGATTCTATATATCCTCATTTTTCTAGTTTATGACTTTAAAATAGGGATGAAACCCGTCTTCTGCTTCTAAATCTGTATAGACGCCTGTGTTTTATGTACGCTTGGCTAACAATTCCAATACTGGTCTAAAAAGAAGATGTTTTTAAACTTTACCCGGAATTAATAATTTATGCATTTAACTTTCTGGAAAAACCAGATATGCGCGGGGCAAAAGTTGCTTTCAAGCCCATTCCCAATGCAGCCTGTTTCATTTCTTCCGGTACTTCCCCACAAAACAAAAACTCACCGGGTACCGCTATTTGAAGTAGGTTTTCAAAATGTCCTGCTGCTGTGGTTCCTAAATGAAAACCTACCGCCCCTGCGTTTGCAAATAAATCTACTACTACCAGGGTTCCAGAAACTTCATCAAAATGGCATTGCATTTCCAAGGCTCCAGGTTCATTGGTATTCATTTGGGATTCAACTTCCTTGTAAATGGATTTTAGAGCTTCTGAATGACCTTTCTTAGCGGTCCATGTATATACGACCATTACTTCTTGATTTTCCATATTATATAGTTTAATTTTTGATTACTTTACAAAGATATAGGCATAAACCACCTCATATAGATGTCTTTTTCGACTATATAAAGGGTTGTTTTCGACATAGGGTTTGTTTATCTTTAAACACAACTTCTTTCCTATGAAACATATAAGCGTTCTTGTTCCTGTTGGTAGTAGCATTGTGGATACCATCATAGCCCCTTTTAATATGCTTCGAATGGCTAACTCACATTATAAACGATTGCATGGCCAAACGGAAGACCTTTTTCACATCGATTTGGTTGGACTTTCCAAAACTCCTGTCGTGTATCAGGGTCTGTTCAGCATACAACCTACAGCCACAATAGATGAAATCCCAAAAACAGATATAATCCTCATCTCCCCCATTAGTGGAAACTTGGAACAGCAAATTGAAAACAATAGAGACTTTGTATATTGGATAAAACAACAGCGAATTGAAAACGGTTCGGAACTCGCCAGCCTTTGCAAAGGGGCTTTTCTCTTAGCGGAAACCGGCTTGGTAAATGGAAAATCCTGTGCAACACATTGGACAGCACACAATCTTTTTCGCAACCGATACCCAGAGGTACATCTGATTCCTGAAAAAATTATTTGTGAAGACAATGGTATTTACTCCAGCGGCGGGGCCTATTCTATTCTCAACTTCGTATTGTACCTGATTGAACGTTATTTTGGGCGGGAAACCGCCATTTGGTGTTCTAAGGTTTCCGAAATTGAATATGACCGTCTAAGCCAAAATGAATTTATCATCTTTAGTGGTCAAAAGGACCATACGGATGAGGCTATTAAAGAAGCCCAACTATATATTGAGAAAAATTACGCTCAAAAATTGAATGTGGACGAAATTGCTCATAGGGTAAACCTCAACGGAAGAAGTTTTCTAAGACGGTTTAAAAAAGCTACGGACAATACCCCTTTGGAATACATACATCGCGTAAAGGTGGAAGCGGCAAAAAAGACTTTGGAATCCACTACCAAAACCATTTTGGAGGTCATGTACGGCATTGGATACCATGATGAAAAAGCGTTCCGCAGCACTTTTAAAAAATATTCAGGCCTCTCGCCAAAGGCATACCAAAAGAAGTATAATAGAGAGATGGCTTTTTCCTAAGCTTTGGTTTAAACCAAACCTACCGGTCATTATGAACCTGCCTCGCCGGCAAGGCTGGCCTGTTTCAGAACTTTTGGGGTGATAGGATTGCACTACTTGTTTATATAGTTCCCCACCCAATTAAAAAAGGACTAGTACCCGTCTGATTAACACATTTCGTCTTTTATTCCCTTAAATCATTGAATACTTTCGAGAGGAACGCTTTACAAACACATGTATGAACAGAAGGATGATTTTGTGTGCATTGGGACTATCCCCTTTGGCATTTCTCTCTGCAAAAATTCCCATGTACAACCCAACCATGGAAATCCTAATCAAAAGATGGAAGAAATCTGAGGAATACACTTTGGCCGTTTTAGAGAGCATGCCCGCAGAAACCATTGAGTTTAGGCCAACCGAAGAACAATTCAGTTTCGCACAGCACTTTTTGCATCTGGGTTTTATTAATGTAACCTATTTTGGGATACTTGTGGATTCAAAAACCTACAAGGATTTTTATGAATTAATGGAGGCTGACTTCCTAATACAACCTCCGGATGGGATAAATGTTTTTCAACCGGATAGCTTACAAAAAAGAAGTCCTGACGAAAACAAAGCTTTGGTTCAAGACTATATTTCGAAAACCTACGCTTATGTTCTTTCGAGTTTGAATCTGGTAAATGATACCGACCTGCCAAAGGGACTTGAAAAGGAAAAACCCAGCTATTTATCCAGACACTCAAACCTAGATTTAATTATAAGAGGGGAAAGTCATACAGCACACCACAGAGCGCAGGCCATTGCCTATTTACGTATGAACGGCATACGACCCCCAGGGTATACTGTTAACAATACCTTCTAGATTTCTCAGTCGCTACACTTCTTCGAAATGACAAAAAGAAGCCATCTGTCATTCCGCACTTGATGCGGAATCTCTTACAATCTCCTCAATACGTTCCCAAAGGCATTTGGTGGCATAGAGCGCATTCTTCTCCGGCCCATCAATAAGGCCGTAGGAATCATAAAGCGCCATATCGTGCACCAATTTTAGAGATTGTACCAAATCTCGCCCATCCAGTGCATCGGTAAACTCAAGGAGTTCCCGTTGGGCGGAGCTAATGGACATAGAAATTTTAGCTGATTCTTTTGAAGGGATGTCAACACCATTGTTCGAACATCGCTTATGACTTTTTGATTTAGACATAAGTTTATGTTTTTGAGTTAGCGCCCAGAATGTGTTGACGAGGTAAAGATAGGTTTTCTACAAATACGCAAAAGAATTGTAAAGAATTTACCCATAGTACAGAGGGATAATTACCAAAAATGATAACTTGGGAATATAACCGAGTTGGGCAACATTTAAATAAAAGATGAAATTAGTAAATAACATATTTGCATTTGTCTTATTTGTAGTTATTGGAATTCCAGTTTTCATTCTGTTTTTACCCATAATGATTGTTCTTTTTCCAATTCATTATTTTCAAAAAAAACGGTTTGAAAAAAAGTACTCGGACTTTCTGACCGAGATTAGCGGAAAGAATTTCTTCTGTTACAATAATCGAAAGAGCTCAAGAAAGTACATTGAAGATCAAATCATTCCAAATCTTAAAGACGGAATTGAAATCATCTATCTAAATGGAAAAAAAGTTGAATCGGAATATAATGCGGAATTTATTTCGGAGGCACTTTACAAACTGAAAAGTTACAATGGATTTCCACACTTAATCAAAATTCGGAATGGAAAACTGATTGAAAAATCGATAAACAATCCGTTTTTTAATGTGCTGAATATGAACAAACCAAAAAACGAATTATTAACTAAAATCAATCAGTTCTTCGAACTGACTGAAATAAAGAACGTTGCCTAAAAATGTATAACACCCTCCCTACAGCTACCGAAAGATTTTATGGAAATAGTTAAAAAAACGAAAGACTACGCGATTCAAAAACATAAAGATACCAATCATAAATACGGTGAACACGATTATGATTTTCATTTAAACATGGTGTTTGAAACCGCCAAGACATTCATCCATTTGGTAGAGCCCAGTGAACAAGCAAACGTGTTGGCGGGATGTTGGGTCCACGACATTATTGAAGACGCAAGAGAGACCTATAATGATGTTAAAAAAGAAACCAATGAGACCATAGCTGAACTTGCTTACGCCTTAACCAACGAGAAAGGGAGAAACAGAGCTGAAAGAGCCAATGATAAATACTATAAAGGGATTCGGGAAACGAAGAATGCATCCTTCATTAAATTCTGTGATAGAATTGCCAATGTGACCCATTCAAAAAGCAATGGTTCAAGCATGTTTGCGAAATATAAGGATGAAAACGAGGATTTTATCTCGAAAATATATGTCCCTGAATGTGATGAAATCTCTGAGTATTTAAAGAGATTGTTTAAATAAAAGCATAAAACATAACCCCTGCTACGGCAAGTTTTTAACTTGTGGTCAAGGCACTTTCCCAGCAAATCTTTAACTTGAAGGACGGTCATATCGAAATTATAGTAAAGACCACTAAGGCAGATAACAAAAATTGTTTGAATGATAGAATTCATACTTTCAACATTAGCGGAATTCAGGTTAATTCGAGAGGATTACAAACATTTTAAACGGATTAGCAAAAAGGAAAAGGAAGACGGAATAAAAAGACCGCTTCAAAAGATTTTCTTGCAACCAAGTCTAATAGTAGTTGCTGCTACTCTAGTATTAGTATTTATTGGTGGTTTCTTATTCTTCAGCTATCAGTCGTTTTCCGTATATCCAAGAAAGACACAAAAAGAAATTATAGAAATAACTAACCGAATCGTGGATTGGAATGAAAAATACGGGGAATTTCCTCAAGACCTAAATGATTTGATTGGAAACAACCCAATGAGACAAGAATGGAAAAAGGATTCTTGGGATAGACCCTATCAATATTATCGAACAGAAAGTGGAAAGGGATTTTTAATCGTCTCCGCTGGTTTGGATGGAAAGTTCGATACAGAAGATGATATTAAATCAGAATAGAAAACTATATGTTTTTCGCTTCTGCGAGAATGCATCATATGGTTAAAAGTTCAGTGGAAATATTCCTTTAAAACAGCTAGTCCTACAACAAATGAAACGTAGTTTACTTTCCTTAACCTTGATATTCCTCTTATCCCATGCCTTTTCACAAGAGCAATACATAAAACTGCCCAACACTACCCACAATTGCCCCACCTTTCTTATTGAAGAAGACATAATTGCAAATCAGAAAACGCTTGGAACAAAAGAAGCATGGGAAGAAGCTAGTGTCTTAAAAATCAAAGCCAATCGAAAAGAGCACAAATTTTTCAATCTTACCGAAAATGGAATCGCTTTCTTCAAGCTAAAGAAAAAGACTCCCTACAAAACCCAAGCAGAGCTGAATCAGTTTTTTGGAATGGCTAACGATAAGCCGGTTTATGTGAATGGATATTTGCTTGAAAGCAATGACTATAAGATTGCAACCGAAAGCATCATTGAAATTGAATTAATTGAACCCACTTCAATAAATAAGCTGGAAGGTAAGGTTATCAATGTTTGGACCTTAACCAGGGAAGAAAGAGAACACGGTTGCCATGAACAAAATTTAAATTAATGATTTGATTACCCTTACCAATTGGGCAAGATAGTATACCGTCTTTAAGAACTTAACCAGCAATTCTTTACCTTGAGGGCAGTTCCGTTTAAATCATAACCAAGACCATTAATTTTTGAAAATTGAAACAATTATTCCTACAAGTCGTCTTAAACAAAAGAATAGGTTTAATGACACGAAATAGTATACTTCTTCTATCATTCTTAATTCTAACCTATTTTAATGCCGTTGGACAAAACAATAATCAGAAGGTTCTAAACTTTCTTGAAAAAGAAATGAAAGAAAATCATATTCCAGGGCTACAGATAGCTGTCATAAAGAATAATGAACTGGTACTTTCTGAATCATTAGGACTGGCGAATATTCCGTTTTCAGTACAAGCTGAAAAAAATACCATCTTTTCTATTAACTCAATCGCCAAAATATTTGCAGCAACAGCGACAATGCAATTGGTAGAAAAAGGAAAACTCGAAATCGAACTGCCCATTTCAAATTATCTTGACGAACTACCCGAAAATTGGCAGCATGTAACTGTTGTACAACTGCTAAGTCATACTTCTGGACTTCCTGATATTGAAGGCACAAGCTCTGGAGACCTTATTGGAGGAAAAGGATTGGAGACTGCTTGGATTGAATTACAGAAAATGCCTTTGCAATTTAAAGCTGGGAACCAGTTCAGCTACAATGGAACCAACTATTTATTGCTCGAAAGAATCATTGAAAAAATTAGTGGAATGAGCTTTATAAACTTTGTTCAACAAAAGCAATTCAAAGTGGCTGGCATGGAAAAAACATTTTATGCAAACTCGTCTGAAGTAGTGAAGAATAGATGTCCAACCTATAGCTTTTATTATTTTGACAAGGAAATCGACGACTATGTCTTGGGTAATCAATTGCTTGAAGTAACCGAAGAGTTTCCAATAAAATCTGACGCGGGCGTATTTAGCACGGCGGAAGAAGCAGCTAAATGGGTTATTGCCCTGCAAAACGGAAAATTGCTTAGCAAAGAAAGTATCGATAGAATGTGGGAGCCTGTAAAATTAAATAGTGGCGAATATGGTGGTTTTGGTGGGATTTTAAATGCATATGCCTTTGGTTGGCCTGTAATGAATCGCGAGAAACATCCAGGGCTATCAGCATTTGGTGGTGGACGAGCTTCTTTGACAATTTACCCAGAAGACAATCTCTCGATTATCTTATTTACCAATCTGTCAGGATTGCTAACCTTTGAAATTGTAGAAACTATTTCTAAATTCTATTTGAATTAAAATCTGGATAATGTAAAAACTAATGCCAAAAAGGTTTATTGGTGATATCCCCTACTTCAGAAAGATTGCATCTCATGATTTAAGACTTACCCGAAAATTCTATAACTTGAGGAACAACCATATATAAAATCAAAGCGAAATCGTTGTCAGGAATTAAAAACTATTAATCTGAGCACTAAAAACAAAATCAACTTGCTTCTAGGGATTGTCCTAATATTTTTTTTCCTTTTTTGGTTTGGAAACTTTTTTCAGAGCAAAAACTTATTAGAAAAAGATGGCATAAAAACAATTGGACAGATTGTTGATTTCAAGCATGTTCAAAAATCAGCATACACATATTATTATGAGTACTATGTGAATGGGAAAAAATATAAAACGAGTAAAGCTAGTTCCTATTTTGAATGCGCCGAAGATAAATCTGGATGTATTGGAGAAAAATATCAAGTAATCTATTCTAAATCAAATCCAGATGTCAGTGATATAGATTTAGAATCTAATAATAGATTTAAAAGAGGACGATTATATTACTAATAACCCTCAATACCACAGGATTGTATCTTGCATTTAAAAACTTACGCGACAATTTTTTAACTTATGGGCTTGTACAGTAAGTCTATATTTAGTGTGGTTAAAACTAATGCAATTGTGGCTGATACCGCTAGCGGTAAATTTCAATTCTAAGAAAAGACAGTATGAAACATAAAAAACTAGTACAAAAGCAAGGCAATTTTATAGTTGGACTGGGATTCCTGTTAACAACTTTCAGCTTTACGGTTTTAATTAATGGAACTTCACGAATTGTTGTTGCGATATTAGGAGTAGTAATAGCTACGTATGGTTTACATCTCTTGGAAAAAGAAAAAAAATCAAGGTCACAGAAACAAAACTAATTGAACGGATTTTTGTTCAAGTTTGTTTACACCTTTCTCTTGTACAATAGGGTTTAAATACTTTTTAACAATTCTTTACATTAAGGTTGTCAAACATCACTACCCTTAAACCGACAGAGTTATGGCAGCTAAATACGACACTATTGGAATTGGGTATAACCGGACAAGAAAAGCAGACCCCTATTTGACCCAACAACTGCTTTCCCACTTGCAACCGGAACACAATGGAAAGTACTTGGACATTGGCTGCGGTACGGGCAATTACACCCATGAATTTCAGAAAAAGGGTGTTGATTTTATCGGAATTGACCCTTCGGAACTCATGTTAGCTGAAGCAAAACTCAAGAACGCTAAGATTGATTGGAAAATAGGCTCGGCAGAACATACAGGACTTCCAGAAAGTAGTGTGAATGGCATAATTGCCTCTTTGACCATACACCATTGGGCGGATTTGAACAAAGGTTTCTCAGAACTCTATAAAGTCCTAAAACCAGGTGGTAGAATAGTACTTTTTACAGCGACACCCAAACAAATGGAAGGCTATTGGTTGAATCATTACTTTCCAAAAATGCTTTCAGATTCTAAGGAACAAATGCCAAGTTTGGAACAAGTGAAGAAAGCCATGGATGCTAGTGGTTTTGAGTTTTTGGAAACTGATGCCTATTTTATAAAATCGGATTTAGAGGATCAATTTCTGTACAGTGGCAAACAAAATCCGGAGCTTTATTTTGACGAGCAAATTAGAAAAGGAATTTCCTCATTTTCAGCACTATCAAACCGAACAGAGGTGGAAAACGGATTAATGGTGTTGAGAAATGATATTGATAGTGGAAAAATTAACGAGATAATGAAGGCCTATGGAAATGATTTGGGGGATTATTTATTTATCATAGGAAAGAAAGCTAGTAAATAAAACCACAAGAATGATTATATCTTGTGATAAAAGGATATATCAAACAATTCTTTAACTTGAGTGATGGTACTATCAAAATTGTGTTTGAAACTGTTCCCTATGCTTACAATAAAACTACAATGAAAAGAATTATATTAAAATTCGCATTATATATACCCCTGATACTATTATTTTCCTGTTCCGGAAACGATGATAGTCCTGACGCTGTCCCTGATTTAATAGGCACATGGGTTGGTATTTCCACTATTTTTGGCAATGATGAGGGGCCAAATAATAACACCGTAACATTCACTGCTGATAACCGAATTGAACTTATTATTCGGAGTACGGCAGATAATGGACAAGATGTGTTCGATTTTGGAGAATGGTCTCGAAATGGAAATACATTAACCATAAATTGGGATAATGGTGGCAATTCCATTCTAACAATAACAGAGTTAACGCAAAACTCCTTGATATGGGAAAGTACAATTTCCACATTTAGAGGAGACGGGATACTGATTCAAACATTTTCTAGGCAATAAACACCTATGCTTTCGAAAGGTTGCATCTTCCGTTTTAAAAATCAACTAAAGAGTTTTTATGACAATCCATTATCTTTAATCTGCACCAAGGTTTTTGCAATGTTAGTTCCCTTTAATTAGACCCAACTTTATGAAAAAAAGAATGACCAACTCACTGCTTATCTTCTGTATCAGCATTGGGTTATTTATTTCCTGTAAACCCAAAAAAGTAGAAGCTGTTGCAGAACCTACGGCTATTCAGGTGGTGGAAAAGGGGATAGAAATGTCGGGGACCATGAAGAAATGGAAAAATATTGCCTCTCTGCAATACACCAAAAAATCGAGATTACTTCTTGAAGATGGTGAGGTGGAGTCAGATGTTACCCAAAGGCATCACTATACATACCGCCCAAATAAAAGTGTTCGAATTTCATGGACTATGGGCAAGGACAGTTTTTTAATTGTCCATAACGATTCTGTTTCCCAAAAATTCAAAAATGATAGCTTGGTTGACCAAGGTTCCAGCGTAACATCCTCCGTGAATAGCGCTACCTATGTGCTGGGCATGCCGTTTAAGTTGTTGGATAAGGGTACGGTTCTCTCCTACACTGGGTTAAAGTCATTTAACGCTGTCGATACTGTACACGCGGTCAACGCTACCTACGCCCCAGAGGAGTATAAAAACCATTCTACCCAAGATGAGTGGTGGTATCATTTCGATAAAGAATCCGGAGCCTTTGTAGGCTCTATGGTGTATCATGCCCCCACCTACGCGCTCATCGAAAACCTATCCATGACTACAGAAAAAGGGCTTACTTTTCCCAAGCACCGAAAGAGTTACCGATGTGATGCCGATGGCAACAAAGTCTTTCTTCGTGCTCAATTTTGGTATTCCGACTATTCCATTGAGTTTCTTGACAATTAGAACAAAAGCTAATAAAATCAAAATTGGTAGAAAAGACACAATTAGCAAATTACCTCAACCGTTTCGGAAAAATCTCGAACGAAGAGGTCGATATTTTTTTCGGTCGAATGGAAAAAAAGACGTTTTCCAAAAACGAATTCTTGCTTTACTATGGAAAAACATGTACACATCAATATTTCATCTTGCAGGGGTTAACTAGAACGTTCCATGTTGACGATAAAGGGAACGAAAAAATAACTCAATTTGGTATGGAGAACTGGTGGTTGACCAACTGGTCCAGTTATAAGAACAATGAACCCTCCAAAAGTTATATCCAAGTACTGGAACCAACTACAGTCTTGCAAATTGAGAAATCAGCGCTTGAAGAATCATTTAAAGAAATTACCTCTCTTGAGCGGATTTTTAGGGAGATTACGGAGAATTGGCTAATTGCGATACAGAGGCGTAATTACTACCTCAACTTGGACAGCAAAACACGCTACGAGAAGTTCATCTCCACGCTTCCCCACTTTGGTCAACGCATTCCACAATATATGATAGCCTCTTATTTGGAAATAACACCGCAGCACTTAAGCACAATTAGGGCTAAAAACACTTCTTAAGATACCTTAACGAATAGAGAATTTTAGGAAAATACCTTTGTTCCATAAATTAAAATAAACCGATATGGAACGAATATCTTTTTCAGACATACCCCAAGAAATGATGCAACAATTGACGGGATTGGAGCACTACATCAATAGTTCAGGTATTGAAATGAAACTATTGGAGCTCATGCGCCTAAGAGTAGCCCAACTCAACGGTTGCGCCTATTGCGTAGACATGCACCACAAAGAACTAAAGCACTTGGATGAAACGGATTTAAGATTATCATCTCTTTTGGTTTGGGAAGAAACAAACTATTTTTCTGATAAGGAAAAGGCTGTTTTGAACTTTACTGAAGTAGTTACTAAACTGGACGGCAAACCTATTTGGGACAACGATTTTGAACGTTTGAGTGCTTATTATTCTAAAACAGAAATCGCGATACTAACCTTGGCAGTTGCACAAATTAACACTTGGACCCGATTGATGAAAACCTTTCAAATTGAGCCTGGGCGTTATAAAGTCAGTTCATAAAGAACAGGTTGACCAATATCAAGGGGCTTAGGCGGTTTGGGTGTAAACTCAAGCCGCCATTATTTCATTAAAGAACCAATAACATCGAGACTGCCGTCGAAGTAAGCCATAAGAAGATTAAGGCTAAAATGTAGCTGTAATTATCTCCTGTACCATACAGAATGGCATTCGTTTGGTGCGGACAGACCTAAAACGAACAAAGTAGTCCTAAAAGCTGTATCTTCCCGTGTAAAGACAATCAACCTAAAAAACTTAACCTTATGAAAAAAGTCCTTTGTGCCGTATTCGTTGTTTTAACATGCTCACTAGCATTAGCGCAAACCGACGATAGCAGATTAAACGCTCAACTCGGTGAAATGAAGAAATACTTCCTGGCTGGGGATTATGAAAATTTTGCCAACTACACCTATCCCAAAGTTATTGAAATGATGGGTGGGAAAGCCAGAATGGTGAGTGCAACCCAGCAGGCGATGGAAAGGATGCAAAGTGAAGGTTTTACATTCGTAGACTTGATTTTCAAAGACCCCACCGGATATTTGGAAAAGGATGGCGAACTACAAAGCTCCCTTACCCAGCAATTGACCATGAATACCCCCAAGGGCAAAATCCAATCCGAATATACCTTACTTGCTATCTCGTCAGACAAGGGACAAAACTGGACCTTTATCGATACCTCTGGTAAGGAAAAAGCAACCATGTTGCGCTACTTTCCCAACCTACACCAAGACATTGTTGTCAAACAGAAAAAACAGCAGTTTTTGGATTAGCTTTCGGAAAAGGTGATCGACGAACATAATGAAACATGCTTTACGGCAACATATTGAAGAAATTATTTCCCTGACCGATCAGGAATTTGAATTCATCCTGAGTCATTTTGAAACGATTAAAAAACGTAAACATCAATATATTGTCCAGGAAGGTGAACTTGTAAAAAAAGAGTACTGGATTACGAAAGGCTGTGCCAAAAGTTACTTTTTGGATGAAAAAGGCAAAGAGCATATTCTTCAGTTCGCCATGGAGCAGTGGTGGATTACGGATTATGAATCGTTCGTAAAACAAGTTCCTTCTAAAATCTATATTGACTGTTTAGAAGATTGTGAGTTTTTATATATCACTTTTGAAAACAGGGATAAGCTTACCGAACAAATGCATCAAATGGAGCGCTTCTGGGCTAAAAAAAGTAAGTTTGGACGCATCGCTCTACAAAATAGAATACTCTCGCTTTTAAAAAGTTCGGCCAAAGAACGATACGACTTGCTCTTGGAGCAATATCCACAATTGTTTCAGAGAGTTCCCAAAAAACTCATTGCTTCTTATTTAGGCGTTTCCCGAGAAACGCTAAGCAGATTGGATTCCAAATAGTATAGCTTCTTCTTCTCGTTCCTTCCGAATATAAAGTGTGACCTACATCACTTCAAAGTAGTGACTTACCTCCTTAGAAGACCTTTCCATTTACTACAACTTTGCGGTATTAATTTAATCGTAATACAAATGCCTTACATCAACATTAAAGTAACCGATGAACAGGTTACGAAAGAACAAAAGCGTCAGCTAATTGAGGGAGCAACTCAATTGGTAGTGGATGTTTTAGACAAGAGCCCAAAAACCACCCATGTGGTTATTGACGAAATCCCTATTGATAATTGGGGAGTCGATGCAAAACAATATTCAAATTCTAAAAAGTTTAAATCATGAAAAATAAAACTGTAATTATCACAGGAGCTTCCACAGGAATTGGGAAAGCAATAGCGGCCTACTTTATTGAAAGAGGGAGTAATGTGGTTATGAACTCCCACAATGAAGAAAATCTGAAAACTGCCTATGTTGAACTAGGTTCACCTTCAAATGCCATTTATCATGCAGGTGATATCGGGCAAAAAAGTACTGGAGAAGCGCTTGTGCGTTTGGCTCTGGAGACCTTTGATTCAATAGATGTACTTATCAACAATGCCGGGGTCTTTGCACCCAAACCATTTTTGGAAGTGGGAGAAGAGGATTTAGAGCGCTATTGGAACATTAATCTTAAGGGAACCTATTTTGCTTCTCAAGCTGCTATTGCTAAAATGGTAAAACAGCAGAATGGGGCAATCATAAACATAGGAACTGTGTTGGTAGACCATGCCATTGGAGGATTTCCTGCTACAGCACCAATAACCAGTAAGGGGGCCATTCATTCGCTAACTAGGCAATTGGCAGCGGAATTTGGTCAAGACAACATCAAAGTAAATACCATTGCTCCCGGTATAATCAGAAGTCCACTACAAGGAAAAATGGGGATACAAAATGCGGATAACTTAGCTGGTTTACATCTATTAAATCGAATTGGAGAAGCCGAAGAAATTGCTGAAGCTGCTTATTATTTGGCATCATCAGATTTCATTACCGGAGAAACGATTAACGTCGCCGGAGGACATACTGTGGGACACTTTATTTAAAAATCAAAACTATGTACAACGACAGTATCAAGGAGTTACAAGATTTAATCCGTAATTATTTTGAAGGCATTTTTAATGGAGATGTAGACAAGCTAGAATCGTGTTTTACCCAAAACGCGATTATCTATGGTGATATTCATCGTGTTCCTTATAAAAAAAACATAGATGAATACCTTAAGGGAGTACAAAATAGACAAAGCCCCTGCGATTTAAATGAAGTTTTTCAAATGGAAACGATTGGGGTCGATATCATGGGAAATGTAGCCATGGTAAAACTGCATGTTCCCATGTTGGGTTTTAATTACTACGATTATTTGTCTTTGACAAAAATCGATACTAAATGGAAAATTGTAAATAAGATTTTTACTCATGTAGGTAAATAAGTCTCATCGTATTTTTATTGCATTCAAAAACCAGAATAAAGCCATAACAAATGGGGATAATTCTGGTTTTTTTTATTTTGTTTGAAGTTGGACTTCCTTTTTACCAAAAACTAAATATAACGACATGCAAGGACACATTGATAATTTAACAAACTCTAACTTTGACACGATTATTAAAAATTGTTTTCTCTTCATATTTCTTCTAAGTGCTTATTCAATTTTTGGGCAAATAGAGAAACAGGAAAAAATGGAACTTCTCAGCTTTATGGTTGGAGAATGGATTGGAACCTCTAAAATCTACGAAAATGGATTAGTCACCCAAGAAGGTTCGGCATATGAGAACATCTCATATGACCTGGATAAGAATATTCTAGTTATCGAGTTGAATACTGAGATGCTTCAGTTGCATACTATAATTTATTATGATGAAAAAGATAGTACCTACTATTATTACCCATTTTCCAAAAGAGGGGTCAATAGATACCCTGCAGAGTTTAAAAATGGGCAGCTCATTGTGAACAGCAGTGAAACAAAACGATTTATCTTCGGAAGAACCGCGGGTGGGGGTTTTCGAGAATACGGGGAAGAACTAGTCAATGGAAACTGGGTCAAATACTTTGAGGATGCTTTTATTAATACGCAATAGAAATACACGGTACACAAGCCTAAAAATATAGTTGTTCCCTATTGAAATGGGACGTTACTCGTTACTCGTATAATAGCTATACCTTAGAGTTAAATGGAAAGAAAGATGGAAAACGAATATACTGTTGGTGATTTAATCTATGATGGAGGTATTTATGATGGTATGAACACCCAGCTTGGAGATTTGGAATTTTACAAAAAGTGGATGCCCAAAAACCGAAATGCCAGCATTCTTGAGCTTTGTTGTGGTACAGGCAGGCTTACTATTCCGCTAGCCAAAGAAGGCTACAACATTACCGGTTTGGATTTTACCTCCTCCATGTTAGAAAAGGCCAAAGCAAAAGCCGCCAAGAGTGGTTTGGAAATTCCTTTTATTAAAGGAGACATGAGAACCTTTCGTCTTGAGGAAAGATTCGACCTGATTTTTATTCCGTTCAATTCTATCCATCATTTGTATACCAATGAAGATATGTTTCTAACTTTAGCTTCGGTAAAAAAACACCTTAAGAATGATGGGGGTTTTATATTGGATTGCTTTAATCCCAATATTCAGTACTTGGTAGAAGCTGGAAAAGAAGAGATGCAAGTTGCAGAGTATTTTACCCAAGACGGAAGAAATGTGGTGGTACGTCAAACTATGCGCTATGAAAGTTCTACCCAAATCAACAGAATAACATGGCACTATTATATCAACGGTGCTTTTGATTCCTCCCAAAATTTAGATATGCGCTTGTTTTATCCTCAAGAGCTCAATTCGTATTTGGAACAAAACGGCTTTTCCATTCTCCACAAGTTTGGAGGTTTCGAAGAAGAGGTTTTCAAGGATAGTTCAGAAAAACAGATTTTTGTTTGTCAATAAATTGGTATTTGCCCCATTTGGGTTTTAGCGAATTCACCGTAACACATTTTGTTTCGGGTCGTCCTATTTAAAAAACCAAAAATGACAATCAAACAACTACAGAAAATAGGCGGACTTTCCGCTATTCTTGAAGCCCTTATTTACATCTTGGCCTTTATAGTGTATGGAGGTATTTTGGTATATCCTAGTGCAGAGGCCAGTGCAGTTGAAAAGCTAGGTTTCCTTTCTGAAAATTACCTAACACTATCCTTTTTGAATCTATCAAGCTATGTACTATTTGGAATACTGCTAGTTGTGCTGGTTTTGGCATTACACCAAAGAGTAAAAGAGTACGCCCCCATACTTTCAAAAATAGCAGCTGTATTTGGGTTTATCTGGGCGGGATTGGTAATTGCAAGCGGTATGATTGGCAATATAGGCCTAGCAAAAGTTGTTGATATAGGCACTTCAAATCCAGAACAGGCCATGTGGGTTTGGACCAGCGTGAGCATTATTACCGAAGGACTTGGAGGAGGAAACGAAATTGTGGGAGGTCTTTGGGTACTGCTACTAAGTCTTGTGGCTTGGAAACACGAACTGTTTTCAAAAGCATCAGCTCTTTTAGGTGTTCTTATTGGAATAGCTGGGATTCTGACCATATATCCTTTGGATATTTTCAAGGAAATTTTTGGACTAAGTCAAATTGTTTGGTTTGTATGGATTGGAATTCTCCTTTTTCGTAAGCCAAATCCAGTTCGTTCATAAAAACGCTGCATGAAAGTTTAACGGATTTATAAGACAAAAACCGCACGATGTTCATTAAGATTACAGCAAATTATAGCACCAAAAAACCGAATGGACATGAAACTATTATTCCCTATTTGGATTTCCTTCGTTTTCGTATTTCTTTTTTCAACTCAAGTGCAAAGTCAGACTAAAGCTGACTCTTTAGCCATTACACAGGTTGCTTTAGATTATATTGAATCGCAACACAATGTGAACCCTGACCAGTTTGAACGAGCGGCACACCCCAGAATGGTCAAGCGTACCTTCTGGACCAATAAGAAAACGGGAAAAGAGTACCTAAGGGAAACCTTTACTGACGCCATGGTATTGCTAGCCGAGACCTATAATGTAGATGGGGATGCATTCCCAGAAAATCCCAAAAAAGAAGTGATTATCCTAGACATTTTTGATAAAACGGCATCCGTAAAACTCATCGCAGATGACTGGATTGATTATATGCATATTGTAAAACTGAACGGAAAATGGCAATTGGTCAACGTACTATGGCAATTCAATGATTCCAATGACCATTAGTATTGTGCCATAGAATACGCTTATAGTTCAGACTAGTCTATTAGTGGTACAGTGCGTATCTTTGTATTGTGGAAAAGGATAAAAAGCTCATATTGTTTGATGGTGTTTGTAACCTCTGTAATGGGGCTATCCAATTCGTTATTAAACGGGATAAGACGGATACTTTTCGATACGCAGCCCTACAAAGCGAAATCGGAGAACAACTCATCCGTGAGCGAGGTATTGATACCTCCAAAATCGATTCCATCATCTTAATTGAACCTGGGGTGGCCTACTTTACCAAATCCGATGCGGCCTTACGTATTGGACAAGATTTGGGGGGGGTATGGAAAGCCTTAGCGCTTTTTACCTGGATTCCTCGACCTATACGTGATGGGGTTTATGATTTCATAGCCAAAAACAGATATCGTTGGTTTGGTCGTAAGGACCAATGTATGATTCCTACGCCCGAACTAAAAGCAAAGTTTTTAGGATAACCCATTATTATTTCCCTAAACCAAAAGGTACTTTCCCTTTATCAAAAGTTGGCTTGACGTATTGCTCTTTCCATAAAAGAACTACTATACATAGGTTTGGATTAAACATTTAAATCCAACTCACATGAAAAAGCTAATTCTTCTTTCGTCCCTAATTCCGATAATGGTCTTAGGAAATCAAAAAACCATTCCATCCAAGATTAAAGAAGTTATCGTGTACTTGAGCGGTGCTCAAATTACAAGAACAGCACAATGTCAACTTAGTGAAGGAGCCAACGAGATTGTTTTTACTGGGCTTTCCCACAAAATTGATGAAAGTAGTATACAAGTCTCAGGTCTCAGGGCCGTATCTATATTGTCAATTGATTATGGCATCAATTATTTAAACAAACTAGAAAGTAATCCCAAAATAAAAATTTGGGAGGACGAAGTAGTAAAACTACAGCATGAAATTGCAATGCTTAAAAACAGAATAACCGGCCTTGAAGAAGAAGAGAAAGTAATCACTACAAATCGATTGGTAAGTACGGATAATCAAGCATTAAGTCTTGAAAAAGTGAAACAAATCAGTCAGTATTATCGTGAGCGTATTACAGCGATTAAAAATGATATTTTTAAAACCAATCTTAACATCAGTACGTTACAATTGGACGTCAGCGCACTAAAAAAACAAATAGCTGAAGCTAATACAGGACCGGAAAAAGAACAAGGCGAAATCATCATTACATTTGACGCGCCCATTGACACCAGTATCAATGTTACCCTGACCTATTTGGTGGATGACGCAGGTTGGGTGCCCAACTATGATATTAAATCTTCCACGCTGGATGCTCCGTTGAATTTGACCTATAAGGCCAATGTATATCAAAAAACAGGACAGGATTGGGAAAACGTGAAAGTAACATTGTCCACAGAAAACCCTAATTACAACATTGCCAAACCAAATCTAGAAGCACAATATTTGAATTTTGTTAGTTCGTATCAAAAGAGATTTTCACCAATAACTAAGAAAAAAGGATACTCTTACAATCCTAATGTAAAAAAGGTAGTAGGTACAATAACAGATAATACCGGACTGCCTTTGCCAGGAGTTAACGTCGTTGTAAAAGGCACAACCCACGGTACCCAAACCGATTTTGATGGCAACTATAGTTTAGATGTCCCTTATGGACAAGAATTGGTTTTCTCTTACATTGGCCAAGTTACCCAGGAGCTTCCTTTGTATTCCTCAATTATCAACATACGAATGGAGGAAGATGCATCTGCCCTTGATGAAGTAGTAGTGACTGCATATGGAACATCCTCCAGAGATTATTCGACCGGGGCAATAAGTTCTGTTCCTTTAGAAAACCTTATTCAAGGCAAAGCTGCTGGAATCAATGTACGAGGTACCTCAAGTATACCCAGGTCGAGCTCTAAAATTCGCTATCAAGAACCTACTCCGTTATACATCGTCGATGGTGTACCAATAGATAACTTCACAGAAGGTGATTTAGATGTCAATGAAATTCAACACATAGAAGTACTAAAAGGGAATAATGCCGCTATCTATGGAAATCGTGCTGTTCATGGGGTAATTCTAATCACAACCAAAAAAAGTGATATTAAGGAAGGAGCAACCGACACTAAGTTTATTATTAAAAAACCATATTCTATTGTCTCAGATGGTGATATTACCGCAATTCAAATCAATACCTTCATACTACCTGCGGAATATGAATACTTTGCAGCTCCTATCATAAATAAAAACGTATTCCTTACTGCTACGATGAAAGATTGGGAAAAACTTCAATTACTGCCAGGAGAGGCCAACATCTATTATGAAGGTGGATATGCTGGAAAGACCGCTTTAGACCCTTTCACCATAAAAAAAGAACTGGTCTTATCCTTGGGAATAGACCAAAATATCACAGTGACCCGCAAACAACAACGTAATTTCAAAAGCAAAACCTTTACGGGAAGCAACCGCATATTGAACCGTGCTTATGACCTAGAAGTAAAAAATAATAAGACTACGGCTGTAGACCTTAAGTTAGTAGATCGTATTCCTATTTCTCAGAACAAAGAAATTAAGGTAAGTGAGGTTAACCCTATGTCGGCAAAACACAATACTAAAACTGGGCTTTTAACTTGGAAGATTCATTTGGATACTAAGGAAACCCAAAAACAGAGTTTCTCCTTCCAAGTGAAATACCCTAGAGGACGTTATATTTCTTTATAATAGATTCGTTCATTTTTAATATCCCCAGCGTCTAATTCGGATGTTGGGGATTTTTTTGTGATAACAATTAACGTTAATTAAGAAATTTCGGTAGTATTTCCCATTATCTGGCATTGATTTTGTGGTTCTATTACTGTGTATTTTCCATGTTTTAAAGGTTTTGCGCCCCGCTTTCCCGATTCGGAAAAAGACGTTCATTAGTTTACTAACAAAAATCAAAGATTGAAATGAAAAAGGTAATGCTACTCTTCATCATGTCACTATCACTAGTGGCTTTTGCCCAACAGGGCAATGTAAACGACATTTTATTCACCAAATCCGGTGAAATCATTCAAGGAAAGGTGGTCAAAGTTACCAGCTCCACCATTAGTTTTAGTTATCCAGGGGAATCCTTGGTCAATGAAATTGGGTCAGACCAATTGCAAAAAATTGTGTTTTCAAGTGGTAGAACCCAGAATTTTGCTGGAACCTCATCCGCAGCAAGTGCTGCAAATGCTCCTTTACCAAAGGAGGAAGTACCAACAACCACAATCCCAAAGGAAGAGATTTATTTGGGACCCGATAATGATACTCCGGCTGAAAGCGGAAACAACAATCGTTTAGCGGTCACCCCAATGACCTTTTTAATAAATGGGAAGTACAGCAAGGAAATCTCAGGTCAAGCTACTCAATTTGCTACGGATTATTTATCCCGACAAAATCAATCCCTGCCCATTGAGGTTCAGGATATGGGAACTACCATTAAAAAATTGGTAGATGCCGGAATTGGTTTTCAGCAACTGTCCCAAACCACATCTGAAAAGCTTCAAAATGTTTTGGGTTCTGAATACCTGGTGTTAATTGAAGTAAATGAAACTAATCAAAAAACCGAAGCCAAAAAGGATAATGGTTTTTTCGATTTACAGGAAAGACAAGCAGAATCGAATTCCAACGTACGCTATGAGATTGAGGTAATTCTCTTTGGTTCCGGAGGCGTGGAAACTTATTCGTCCAAATTTACCAACGAGCGTTCATTTAACTCGGCATTGAATAATAGTGGTTCTCAAAATGATTGGAAAATCGCTATGCAATATGTTCTGGACCAGATATTGACCTCAGGAAGTTTATAAAAAGGGTAAGGGCAGCTCCTTTACAAAAGCTGCCCTTTTTTTAATTTCTTAAGGGGTAAAAGCACTTCCGAATTTACTTCCTTCTACTACCTATTAAGAAGGTTTACTTTAGATTATTCAAGATAAAATCCAAAGTCTTGTTGGTGTTCAATTTTTGTCCAAACGATAGTGTTTTATGCTGGATAGGATGGGCCAAACCAAGTTTTAGAAAGTATCTGATAATATCCTCGTCTTCAATAGCCACTTTGCCCATAAGTAAATTATCCAGGCTTTCTTCCTTTTGGTATTTCTTGTAGATTTTTTGTAGTCCGCTAAGATATAATCGATCTTTGGTAAAACCACCTCCCCTATGTACACGCAATGTAATCCCAAAAGCTTCGTTTCGGTTTAGTTTGTATTGTCCATGGATCAAATCAAATGTGTCAGCAAAGGTGTATCCTTTTATTAAACTATCAGCCGCTAAGACCCGATAAGCCAATTCTTTGAGTCTCTTTAGAGTCAAAGCCCCTCCCATATATTCGCTGAACACGGCTAAACCTTCTTGGGTCTCCACATTTTTTGGAAATCCATTGGAAAAAATGTGAAGGGGTTGCTGTAACCCATTATGCGTGGTGACCAAATGGACTCCTATCTCATGATTACCCAAGGTGAGTAATTGATTCTTGCTAAACTTGACATTCTTTTTAATGTAGAGCGCTTGTTCCGCATTGCTTACCATGGCCTCCGCCGCGATATGGTGCGAATATTTAATTTTTAGGGGAAAACCATATGCTTGTGCAAATTCTTCAAAATACGCTCGCGCTTCTTCAGGGGTGTGCACCTTTTCCATATCTGCGGATACGGGCTCATCTGCGAAATGAAGAATGAAACGTGCATTTTGTACGTCTCTCTCCGTAGGTGTGCCATATACACGGAGTGAGTTGTAATAAAAATGCTTCCCACGACCAATCTTTTCAATACATTGAATCATGTTCGCATAGAAGTAAATGACATCTTGGTAGAATTTCCGTATGGTTTCATCCTCTATACGCTCCAACCTTTGGGAGAAAAAAAGACGATGTAGTTTATAGGGGTCGAACTTAAGTTTAGGATATTTAAAATTTGGTTCAGATTTATATTTTGATGCAAAAAACTGCTGTTTTTCCTTTTCAATATTTAAAGGATTCACATAGCTCAATAATTCGATGCGTCGAACCAATCGATGCAGATTCGCATCAATTTCGAATATATCGGCGTATTCCCTTTCCAACGCTTGTATCTCTTGAGTTTTTATCATCTAAAAGTCGACTCAAATTCTTGAACCATTTCCGGTATCAATTTTTTTAATTGTTCTTCTACGGATTGGACTACTTCGGGATAAACCGTGCCACTAAGCTCATCACAGTAAATCTTTGAAATTTCAGTGGCCAAAACTAGGGTATTTGTGAAATTATTTGTGATGTATTTTAAAAAGTATCCATTTCCCTGAAACGTATCATTGATTTTTGAAGTGTTCACTATCTCATTTGGCAAAAGCATAGTGCCCAGTTTTTCACTCCAGCTTTCCGTGATCTTTCCAAAACGAAACTGGTCAATATTACTGGTACCCAAATTCCATACAGGCACTTCCCTATCCCATCGTTTCCAGTTATAGCTATGCATATCGAACACAATAACGTTCTGAAATTGCGATTCAAGCTTTTGCACCAAAGTGTTCACTATATTGTAGAAGTTGGCATGCTTCTTTAAACTCAAATCCTTTTCTGTTTGGGATAAGGGCTGCTTCCATAATTGTTTGCCCCACGCGTCCTCATAGACTGCTCTTTCTGGTTCTCTATTTAGGTCGTATTCAAATCTACTGTCCCTACCCGCTATTACAATGGGGAACGACTGAACCATTTGTTTTGTGCAGGGATCCTCTTCGTACCACCGTTCGTACTCGGTATGTCTACAATTATCCCAAAGCGATGGTCTAAATTGATGTCCGTCATGCACCGCCCCACATATAAATGGAACGTATTCTTCAATTTTCACAGTGAAGGAGTAGTCTGAAGAAACGGCTTCAAAGCGCTCCCCTTTTTCAATGTGTCCTATGATTTCTTCAACAGAAAGTCTACGCATTTTCAACCTCGCTACGCAGTCTTGAACGTCTATCAAACGCCTGAAGTTTGTCAACCACTTTACTCTCAATAAAGTCAATGACCTTGCATTGAATTTTGGTTTTATAGACCTTATTCATATACGTAATTCCCCCGGGTGACATTACATTAACCTCTACCAGTTTCCCACCGATTACATCAATTCCAACAAAAAATAATCCGTCATTCACAAGCTTTGGGCCTATCTGCTTACAAAGCGCTTTTTCCTGCTTCGTCAGGCTATGCTTGGCCACGGAACCTCCCGCGGAAACATTGGAGCGGTGGTCATCACTACCCGGAATCCTTCGCATGGCACCTATAGGTTCTCCGTTCAATAATAAAATTCGAACATCTCCTTGGTCCGCTCCTTCAATATACTCTTGTAGGATAACATAATTTGAGGTACCATCCGAATTGGTCACATAAAAATCCAAAAGGGAGTTAATATTGGACATAGCCGATTTTTCAATCAAAATAACGCCGGAACCCCCAAAACCGTTTAGAGGTTTTAATATCATTTTATCTGCTATCGACTCTTTAATCTGTTGGACCAGATATCTTTTGTTTTTGGAAACATGGGTAGCTGGGATAATATTGCTATGGCTATCCCCGAAAGCAGCTGTGTATAGTTTGTTATTGGCCTCACGCAAGCCTTGAAGTGAGTTAACGATAAACACATCATCCTTTACTGAATCCAAAAAATTCAACATTAATGGGTCCAAAGGCGGATTGGCCCTCATGAAAATAACATCGAAGCCTGCCAAAGGAAGCATCTCCTCCCGCGTGTCGGCCTGTTTATAAAAGGTTTTCAAGCTACTAGAAACCTTATCCATACGATTAATAACCGTGCAAAAAGCACTTGTTACGCTATTTCGGATGGTTAGATTCGCAGGAGTGCACAAAGCAACTCCATGGTTTCGTTTAACACATTCATGAATTAAAGCTAAGCTAGTATCGTTCTCCGGCTGGATTTCGTCCCACGGATACATTAAGAAACAGATGTTCATGGCCTCGTTGGTTTATTAATAGCCTTAAATTACACTATGTTAGCATACTACGCAATGGGCACCTAAATTATTTCCGCTATTTTACCTCTTCGTAATGGTCATCCCATTCTTTAACATGGGGTTCACCCAACTTGTCCACAGATTTAGCCACCATCATAGATACCGTGGCATCGCCAGTAATATTTACTACCGTACGGAACATATCCAAAGGACGATCAACCGCAAAAATCAAGGCCAGACCAATAGCTAATTTATCTGCAGGGAACCCAACGGATTCCAAAACTATGACCAACATAACCATACCGGCGCCAGGAACCGCCGCAGTTCCTATGGAGGCTAAAAGGGCGGTCAGAATAATAGTTAGCTGTCCAGATAAGGGTAAATCGAAAGCCAACGCCTGAGCTATAAAAACAGCAGCCACGCCCTGATAAAGACTGGTACCGTCCATGTTGATCGTGGCACCAACAGGTAATACAAAACTGGACACTTCTTTATCCACTCCGATATGTTCCTCCACCCGCTCCATAGTTACCGGCAGTGTAGCCGCACTTGAGCTTGTGGAAAATGCCAAGAGCTGAGCGGGACTCATCTGCTTTAAGAACCACAATGGGTTCTTTTTGGTGAATATAGTTACCAAGATGGAGTAGAAAACAATCATTAAAATCAAACCAAGAACAACCGTACCCGCATACTTCAATAGAGCCAATAGTAATTCCTTATCTCCTGCCGAAACAACAACGCTTGCCAATAAAGAAAAAACCGCGTAGGGTGCAATAAGCATAATCAAATCGACCATTTTTAGAACGACTTCATTCAAGGAGTCAAAAAAGTTCTTTAAAGGACGAGCTCTTTCCTCTCCTACCAAAAGCATTGAAATCCCAAGAAAGATGGTGAAAAAAATCACTTGCAGCATTAACCTATTATTGCTCATTGCCGCTATGGCATTATCAGGAACCATGTCTTCCAAGAACTGGAGGGGACCAACCGATTTTTGTTGGGCAGCCGTCTCAAGCTTGGAGGTGACTCCGCTATCCGAAGCATAGGTTTCCGTTAGTTTGGAGATGGTATCATCTGAAATTCCATTGCCCGGTTCAAGTAAATTGACCAAAAGAAGTCCAAGTACTATAGCCACCACTGTAGTGCACATATAAATTCCAATGGTACGTAAACCGATATTTCTAAATTTTGAGATGTCCTTTAAATCCGAAATCCCCTTTATCAGTGAGGCTAATATTAGGGGAATCGCAATGAGTTTGAGTAATTTGACAAAAATGGTTCCAAAGGGTTTTATCCAATCTGATACGAAGTTTGGACCCCATGAAAATCCAGTCATGATAAATCCAAAAATAATTCCCAACACCATTCCAATTAGAATCTGCCAGTGGAGTTCTAGTTTACGCATACAAGAAATTTTGTCCGGTAAGATAGTATTTTAGAATAAAAATGGCGAAGGGTCACTAGATTTTGTTGCTTCGTGACAACAACCAAAAATCAGCAAGTACTAGTGCCGACATCGCTTCAACAATAGGTACTGCTCTTGGAACCACACAAGGGTCATGCCGTCCCTTCCCTTGAGTTGTGACCTTTTCCCCTACTTTGTTTATGGTCTCATAGGACTGCAGTACTGTGGCTACGGGTTTAAATGCTACTTTGAAATAGATATCCATTCCATTGGAAATACCTCCCTGTACACCACCACTACGGTTTGTAATGGTAGTTCCATCCGCATTGAAGGAATCGTTATGTTCACTTCCTTTCATCAGAACCCCAGAAAAACCGCTTCCGTATTCAAAACCTTTTACCGCGTTGATAGAAAGCATGGCTCCTCCCAGTCTAGCATGAAGTTTATCAAAAACCGGCTCTCCCAAACCAACTGGTACATTTTGAATAACGCCAGTTATCACACCACCAATTGTATCTCCTTGTTTTTTAATCCCTTTTATATACTCTTCCATTTGTGCTGCCGTTTTCTCATCCGGACAGCGCACGGGATTTGATTCAATTTTGGAAAAATCAAGTTCCTGGTAGGGAACTTTTAATTCAATCTCTCCTACCTGAGATACGAAGGCATTGAATTTGATTTCAGGCAACAATTGTTTAGCTATGCCTCCCGCAACAACTCGACTTGCTGTTTCTCGGGCGGAACTGCGTCCACCTCCACGATAATCACGAAATCCATATTTCTGGTCATATACATAATCTGCATGAGACGGACGGTATGAATCTTTGATGTGCGAATAGTCTTTTGATTTTTGATTCGTATTATGAATCGCAAAACCAATCGGAGTGCCCGTCGTTTTTCCCTCAAAAATTCCCGAATAAATCTCTACTGTATCCGGCTCTTTTCTTTGGGTGACAATAGCAGATTGCCCAGGCTTTCTTCGGTTCAAATCTTGTTGAATCTTCTCTAAGTCCAGTTCCAATCCTGCGGGACATCCATCAATAATGCCTCCAATGGCCCTTCCATGGGATTCGCCAAAAGTGGTAACCTTAAATAATTCTCCAAAACCGTTTCCCGCCATGTTTTTAAAGTAAGCTCCAAATTTAGCTTTTCGTATTCGTTTAAAAAAACAAGCTTGCCAGTTAATCTTTAAATAACATAACTGGGTCTTTGTTGATATTTTTTTAACCGTATGCTTAAAAATTATTGAAGCGAATTTGATTTTCAGTTTATTCCTACGCCTTTATTTTGCATTTAAATCCTCTACGATTGAAAAAAAGGAAGATAGAATTGGCTGTTATTTCCGATGTGCATTTGGGAACTTACGGCTGTCATGCGGATGAGCTCATTGCATACCTAAACAGTATACAACCTAAAAAATTGATATTGAATGGGGATATCATCGATATCTGGCAATTTAGTAAACGCTATTTCCCTCCATCCCACCTCAAAGTGTTAAAGAAGGTCATCGGAATGGCTTCCAAAGGTACCGACGTATACTATATCACTGGAAATCATGATGAAATGCTCCGTAAGTTCAGTGATACTTCAATGGGTAATTTTAAAATTACCAACAAATTGGTTCTTGATTTGGATGGAAAAAAGGCATGGATTTTTCACGGAGACGTGTTCGATGTATCCATTCAAAATGCTAAATGGTTGGCCAAATTGGGAGGGTATGGTTATGATTTATTAATCCTAATTAACAGTTTTGTCAATTGGTGTCTGGTGAAAATGGGAAGGGAAAAATACTCCCTTTCAAAACGAATTAAAAACAGTGTAAAGAGTGCTGTGAAGTATATCAACGACTTCGAGAATGTCGCAGCTGAGCTGGCCATAGAGAATGATTACGACTATGTAATTTGTGGACATATCCATCAACCCAAAAAAGAACTTTTTGAAAATAAGTACGGTAGCACCCTTTATCTGAACTCTGGAGATTGGGTTGAAAACCTTACCGCATTGGAGTATTCCTTTAAAAGATGGCGTATCTATCACTATAACCACGATAAATTATCTCCCTTTTTCGTAGATGAAGACCTAAAAGAGATGGATATGAATGAACTCATCGCATCTATTACCGATAAAGAAGTGGACGCAGAAAATATTTCGGACACTTCAGAACACGAGGAAAAGGAGCCAGAGAGAAAGGACCACGAAACGCTATAAAGGCTCTTTTAAAGCAGCTCTCAAGATAGAAACCGGATGCAAAGCTTCCCTTTTCGTCCCATCCTTAATTTGATGCCTACAACTTGTGCCGTTAGCCGATATTATAGTATCTGCCGAGGCCTTACGAACGCTAGGAAACAGTTTTAGCTCCCCCACTTTCATGCTGGTATCGTAATGCTCTTTTTCATAACCGAATGAACCTGCCATGCCACAACAACCTGAAGAGATGATTGAAACCTTAAAGTTTTTGGGTAAATTCAGAATGTCAAAAGTAACTTTCTGATTGGAGAGTGCCTTTTGGTGGCAGTGGTTATGAATCTTGACCTCTTTTGCTTCTTCAGTAAAAAGTTCGGACGATAATTCTCCTTTAACTATCTCCAAAGCAAGAAACTCTTCCATCAAGAAGGTATTGCGACTTAAGCTCGCAAGCTGATTGCTTTCGGGACATAGTCTCTTGTATTCATCTCTAAAGGAAAGTACGGCAGAAGGTTCCAAGCCCACAATCGGAAGGTTTTGTTGTAAAATACCTTCCATTTTTTTCAAATTAGACTTGGCTAGTTGCTTGGCTTGCTTCAAAAAACCTTTTGAAAGAAATGTTCGACCGCTTTCTGCATAAAAGAGTGTTACGTCATAACCCAAGCCTACAAGCAGACCTATACCATCTTTCCCAACTTCAACATCAAGATATTGGGTGAATTCATCTATATATAAAACCACCTGCCGCTTGGAAGGCTTTCTACTTTTCTTTAGTGCATTTAGGTATGCATCAAAATTCACTTTGTGGACTTCTGGAAGACTTCGTTCTTGGGCAACTCCCACAGAACGCTTTAAAACGCCGCTAATAAGAGGAGAACGATATGTCCAATTAGTCAACGACGGGAACTTACTCCCCAATCTATTAAACCGAGTATTGTATGCAAACAATTTACTGCGCAGGGAATACCCATTTGATTCTTGATATTGGTATTGGAACTCTGCCTTGAGTGTGGCGATGTCCACATTACTAGGGCATTCACTAGCACAAGCTTTACAACTCAAACATAAATCGAATACTTCTTTAAGTTCGTCATGATCAAAGCGATTGGGTTTATCGGAATTCGTCAAGAATTCCCGCAACGCATTCGCTCTTGCCCTGGTTGTATCTTTTTCGTCTTTTGTGGCGTGATAGCTGGGACACATTCCACCACTCATGGTATGGCTTTTTCTACAATCCCCACTCCCATTGCATTTTTCTGAAGCCTTTAGGATTCCCTCGTTATCCGAAAAATCAAGAAGGGTACCTACTGTAGGTTCTTCTCTATCTATTTCATAACGAAGCGATTCGTCCATAGGAAAAGCATCCACGATTTTTCCTGGATTGAAAATTGAATTTGGGTCAAAGACGTTTTTTAGCCTTCTGAGGAGTTCATAGTTTTCGGAGCCAATCATTAATGGGATGAACTCAGCCCGGACGATACCGTCACCATGTTCTCCGCTAAAGCTACCTTTATATTTTTTGGTGAGATGAGCCACTTCCGTAGTAATGGAACGGAATAAAACAACATCTTCTGTTTTTTTTAAATTCAAGATAGGACGCAAATGGAGCTCTCCGGCCCCAGCATGGGCATAGTAAACGGCCTCCTGCCCATAATTGGCCATGATTTTGGTGAATTCGCCAATAAAATCCTTTAAATCTTCCAAAGCCACAGCGGTATCCTCAATGCAAGCCACAGCCTTTCGGTCGCCCACCATATTACCCAAGAGACCTAACCCTGCTTTTCGTAGTTCTATGGCCTTATTAATATCGGCGCCACGCAGGACAGGGTTCGCATAGCTCAACCCAGAAGTATGAATCGTTTTAAGCAAGGATTCCAACTGTTGCTCAAGTTCTTCTTCGGTGTCTGCCTTAACTTCCAGCATTAAAATAGCCGCAGGGTCACCATCCACAAAGAATCGATTCTGCAATTGCGCACGATTGTTTTTGGTGCAATCTAGAATCACCTTATCCATCATCTCGCAGGTATGCAGATTGCTGCTCATCACCGGATGTACATCAGCCAAACAATCTTCCAGGGTAGCATAATGCGTGCAAACCATGGCCGCTAATGGAGGCGGAACATCATCCAATTGTAGCGTAATTTCTGTGGTAAAGGCAAGCGTACCTTCACTTCCAGAGAGCAATTGGCAAAGGTTCAATCCTTCTTCCTGGCCATTAAAAACGTCACTCTTTAAGAGCTCATCTATAGCGTACCCCGTATTTCTTCTATGAATATCAGGTTTTGGAAATTCATTCTTAATTCGCTCTTGAGTTGTGGCATCGGAAAGTTCATTTTCCAAAAAATGATAAATTCTACCCTCTAAGCTATCCTTGGTTTTCGCCTCTTGGACAAATTCTTTGGAAACGTTCTTGAAAGTCGCCACAGAACCATCAGAAAGCAAACATTTTAATTCTAAAACTTTATCTCTCGTAACTCCATACTGAATGGAAGTAGTTCCAGAAGAATTATTCCCAACCATCCCACCAATCATACATCTATTCGAGGTTGAGGTGTTTGGGCCGAAGAAAAGACCGAATGGTTTTAAATATTGGTTTAATTCGTCACGGACAACCCCAGGTTGCACTCGGACTGTCTTGCCAAATTTGTCAAGTTCCAATATTTTTGTGAGATGTCTGCTCACATCAACCACAATTCCCTCACCCACACATTGACCTGCAAGGGATGTGCCTGCAGTTCTAGGAATTAGTCCAACTTGGTTTGCATTTGCAAAATCAATCAAAAACTGAATGTCCTTTTCGGTTTTTGGATAAGCAACAGCCAGCGGTAATTTACGGTACACGGAAGCATCCGTCGCATATAATGAGCGTCTTAGCGTATCATACTTTAATTCTCCCTCAAGTTTATAGGCAAGCTGTTTTAGTAAAGAATTATCCAATCTGGAACAATTTTTGGTCCTATTCGTCAGTTTTATTGCTGAAAGCACTACAAAACTATCTTAATTTTTACACTAAACGAGAAACTTATGAAGATTACCACATTATTTACCGCAGTTTTTTTATTCGTAACGGTTGGATTGCAAGCCCAGAGTATTTCGGAGCATGCTATAGGACTCCGCTTGGGTGATAGCGATGGCTTTGGTGCTGAAATATCGTATCAAAAATCCATTGGCAGATATAATAGAGCAGAATTTAATCTGGGATGGCGAGATAGTCGTGATTTTGATGCATTTAAGTTGAGCGGAGTTTACCAATGGGTACATCAACTGGATGGTAACTTTAACTGGTACTACGGTGTTGGTGGCGGATTGGGAAGTGTGGATTTTGAACCCGTTCCCGAGGAAGATGATAATGACGGCCTTTTCGTTTTTGCTGCCGGTAATCTCGGAGTGGAATATGATTTTGACATCCCATTGCTGCTATCCTTAGATTTTAGACCAGAAATAGGTTTACTGGGTTATGATGGCTTTGACAATAGTTTTGATTTTGACATTGCTTTGGGAATACGATATCAATTTTAAATACAATTTGTAAGGTGTTTTTAAATGCCACAACTTATGAATACCTTAGCACATTAAATATGTATAGATGAGAAAATTTGCTTCCATTGTTTTGATTATAGCTTTTCTGGCAGCTTGTAATTCTAAGCCTGAAGGCTTTGTTATCAATGCCAAAGTCAGTGGAGAATTGGAAAACGGAACGAAAGTCTACTTAAAGACAACAGATTCTTTAAACCAACTTCAGGATATTGATACAACCACAGTGGAAAATGGTGTTTTCAGTTTCGCTGGTACACAGGAAATGCCAAAGTTGCACTACATCTTTTTGGAGTCTAACCGAGGAAATATCCCATTATTCCTTGAGAATGGGGATATCGACTTAAAATTTCAGAAGGATAGTCTGAATTATGCCCAATTGAAGGGCACGCCTCAAAATGAACTCTTCATGAAGTTTTTGGGCGAGTCCCGAAAAATGGCAGAGCGCGCCCGTTCCATGCAACGTGACATGAATGAAGCGGCAAGAGCCCAGGACACCGCAACGGTAACTGCCCTAAGGGAAGAGTACTTAGAACTTCAAGATGATGTTAAAAGTTTCAATATAGATTTCGCCAAAGAAAATCCAGATGCTATAATTTCTGCATTGATTTTAGGAAATTTGCTTGTAAGCAAGGCTTTGCCAAACGAAGAAATTCAAGAGATATATGACGCGCTTACTCCAGAAATCAAGGCTTCTGAGCCAGGGGAAAATTTAAAGGAGCAGTTGGACAAACTAAAAAATACTGAAATAGGTAGTGTAGCTCCTGAATTTTCTGCACCTACCCCACAGGGTGATCTTCTAGCGTTGAGTGATATCAAAGGCAAGGTGACTTTAATTGATTTTTGGGCCGCATGGTGTCGTCCATGTCGGCTAGAAAATCCGAATATAGTTGAGGTTTATAAAAAATACCACGATAAGGGGCTAAACGTTGTTGGGGTTTCATTGGATGCCCGAGCAGAAGATTGGAACAAAGCAATCGAGGCGGATGGACTGGAATGGAACCATATCTCCAACCTAAAGCGATTTCAAGACCCAATTGCCCAATTATATAATATCAACGCTATTCCGGCTGCATTTTTGTTGGATGAAAATGGAGTTATCGTTGCAAAAAACTTACGAGGACCTGCTTTAGAGCAAAAAGTTGCTGAATTACTTAACTAATAGTTAGAGTCAATAACCGAATATAGAATCCAGGAACTCCTCCTGGATTTTTTTATTTAAATCTTTCCTGCCTTTTCCAAGACGAAAAGAATCACGATAGGGATGGCCAATAGTATGACAATAAAGGTCTCAGTAATCAACAATTCTGGTTTAAAAAGCAACGTCACGGCGTACCCTGCAATTGCTCCTCCAAAATGAGCGCTATGCCCAATATTACCCAATCTGCTTTTCATGCCGTAAATGGAATACAACAAATAGGCAATTCCTAGAACATAGGCTGGTAACGGAATCGGTATAAACATAATGCCCAATTGCATATTTGGATTCAAAAGAATGGCGGCATATAGAACTCCGGTTACTGCCCCACTGGCACCCACTGCACTGTAGTATGGCTCGTCCTTATGAAAAAAGAGCGCGAGTAGACTTCCTCCAATCAAGCTGGCAAAATAAATAATCAAGAATTTGAATGCCCCAAACCAACCAATTACCGTATTGGCAAAAAAATAAAGCGTGAACATATTAAAAAATAGGTGGGAAATGTCTACATGTAAAAATCCGGAAGTAACTGTTCTTTCCCGTTGTCCTGCTTTTACACCCCCAATACTAAATTTATAGCGTTCAAAAAAGGTGGTGTCATTAAACCCGCGAAGAGATACCAAAACGTTAGCAGCAATGATGGCAATTGTAGCCATGTGCAAATTATACATAGCATAAGGTTTGGGTTCAAATATAGCTATATTTGTCCATAAGAATAGTACATGCAATTTTTGGTTTTTATTATAGCTTACCCCCTATTGTGGCTGGTTTCCAAACTTCCATTTAGATACTTGTATATGCTATCCGACGGAGTTTTCTTTATACTCTATTACTTAGTCGGTTATCGAAAAAAAGTGGTGCGCAATAACCTTTCTCTTGTCTTTCCTGAAAAAGACAGCAATGAGCGAATGGATATAGAAAAAAAGTTCTATGCCCATATTTGCGATATGTTTTTGGAGATGATCAAAACCATGGGTATCTCCAACAAACAGCTTCAAAAGCGATTTACCTTTTCCAACTTGGAGATTCTGCATAGGCTTGAAGAGAAAAATAAAAGTGTTATGCTTATGTTTCCCCATTACGCTAGCTGGGAATGGGTCATTGCCTTAGATGCGCACATTTCATCCAAGGGCTATGCGATTTATCAAAAAATTGGAAACAAACATTTTGATAAGTTGGTCCGCGATATTCGACAAAAGTTCGGAACTACATTAATTACTACGGTGGAAACACGAGAGATAGTTTCGGCCAACAAAAGAAAAGACCAATTGAGCATGTACGGTATTTTAAGCGACCAATCCCCTATGGTCCGAAAAGCACAACTTTGGTCACCATTTATGGGCATAACCGTTCCCATTCATACAGGTGCGGAACAACTGTGTCAAAAACTGGATTTACCAGCTGTATATTTAAGGGTATCCAAGATTTCAAGAGGGCATTATCATGGTACTTTTGAGCTATTATCCGAATTTCCCAGGGAGTTGAAACAGTTTGAGCTGACCAAAGCTTTTATGGAAAAGGTTGAAACATCAATTAAGAGTGAACCCGCCTATTATTTTTGGACGCACAAACGTTGGAAGCATAAAGACAAAGCCCCTGAACACGTAAAGCATGAGTCGGAAGTCTAGACGCTTTAGAAAATTTTTAAAAAAACGGTATATCCTTCTGGTGCTAACACTGGGTTATTTGTTATTTGCCAACTCCTGTATGACCATGCGTACTTCAACCAAAAAAACAGCCGCCTTCTTCAAAGAGAAGAACGTCGAATACATTTCCAATACGGTTGAAATTGACGGGAAGAAAATCCATTATATACAAACAGGCAAATCCGACGCTCCAACCCTTGTTTTTATTCATGGTTCCCCAGGAAGTTGGGATGCCTATAAAGGGTATTTGGTAGATTCCACATTGATGTCCCAGTTTCGAATTATTGCACCGGACCGACCTGGATTTGGTAAAAGTAACTTCAGAAGAAGTGCTTCTTTGGCAGAGCAATCGACTTTGCTCAACCAGGTATTTCAAAAAATGGATAACGGTAAGCCCATCACATTAATTGGTCATTCCTACGGTGGACCCTTAATTGTAAAAATGGCTTTGGATATTCCAATCTATAAGAATTTGATAATCCTTGCGGGAGCTTTGGACCCAAAGGCGGAAAAACCTGAAAAATGGCGAATTCCACTGAGATGGATCCCTTTAAAGTATTTGGTCCCAGGAGCACTTAAACCCTCAAATGATGAACTCTGGCTCTTGAAAGACGAATTGAAAGAGCTGGAGTCCAATTTATCTCAACTCAAGGCCAAAACATTAATTATTCATGGAAAAAAAGACAAGTTAGTGCCCTTTAGCAATGTCCCTTTCATGAAAAAGAACTTCACTAATGTGGATAGTTTAAAGGTAATTGCACTGGAAAATGAAAACCACTTTATTGTATGGACTCAAGAGGATTTAATAAAGGAATCCATCCTGGAGTGGACCATGGAAAATTAATTTTTTTCATACGTAGCGTAAGGTAATATGTTCTTCCTTCGACGAAGAAGAAAAATATTGCTATGAAAAGAAAATTTCTGCTGTTCGGTCTTCTTTTTTTCGGAATCCTTTTCAGCATAAATGCTCAAAACATTAATCGTATCCCATACGATACAAGTATTAAGACTTTGGCAAATGGTTGGTATAAATTCCAAATTGAAGGTACCATATTCGATGTGGAAGTAGCCAATGGAAGATATGTAAAAGGCAATATCAAATGGTTTGATGGCTCTGAGTATTCCGGAAGTTTATCTGGACAAAATATTCATGGGAAAGGTACTTATAAATGGCCCGACGGCAGTCGATATGAAGGAGCTTTTAAAGGGCATAAAAGGCATGGAAAAGGTTCTTTTATCAAAGCGGATGGTACAAAATGGAGCGGAAAATGGAAAGCCGATGAGAAAAATGGTAAGGGTAAGATATTCGATGCTGAAGGTGCTGTTATCCAAGAAGGTGTATGGGCCTCTGACGAACTTGTAGCGGACAAACGGTAATTTTTTACCATTCATTATATATTCAAAAGGCCCAGGCGTATGTCTGGGCTTTTTTTTTCATGACTTGCGGGCTGACCAGTTTTTAGTTTCTTTGAAAAAACCTAAGGCGTGAACGACATTTGGTCCTATGCTATCATTTTATTGCTTGCCCAAGGAGTATTTGTACTTTCTTTATTGTGTTTGCTTCCTAAAAGACGCCAAAAACTTGAGAACCGATACCTGTTTGCTATTATATTGGTTTTTCTATGGTTTTTATTGGAGTTCTACTCCATACGTAATAGAATATTGATTCCTGCCAACTCTTTTTATGGTACACGCTATGGTTCTTGGATGGTTTTAGGACCCCTTACCTATTTCTTCTTTTACTCAGCTACCTCTAAAAAGTGGCAGTTTGGTCTGAAAAACATAATTCACTTTCTGCCGTTTCTAATTTTTGTATTCATAATCCCTTCCATAAGTTCTTCGTCCTTAAGCCACCGGCAAATACATTATGGCATGTTGGCTGTATTTGATTTTCGACCAAAAACAGTGACTCCTTTTGAATACGTATACTCCACTGTATTCTATCTGCAATTTCTGCATTTAGCGGGATATCTTATCTACAATCAAATTATGTTGGGAAGATATGTAAAGAACCTCAGAAAGGAATTTACAGCTTTGAATGGCACTAGATGGTTGTTCGTTTTTAACGGGCTTTTACTGCTTATATTGATTTTGGCCTCTGCATATCTTTATCTTTTATTTGCTTCGAATATCTATTCTAGAAACCTTGACTATATCTACGTTCTTCCATTGGGGTTCTTTATTTATGCAATTGGGTACAAAATCTCCGGAGTGGACTGGTTACGTCCTGACCGAACCGCGCCAAGTTATAAACACTCTACCTTGAAGGAAGAGGATAAATTGGTGATACAAAAACAATTGGAAAAATTAATGGTGACGGAAAAGCCCTATTTAAACAATGAATTAAGACTTAACCAATTGGCGGAACTGTTGTCTATATCCACCCACCATCTTTCCCAATTTTTGAATGAACACTATCGGACTTCATTTTTTGATTTCATCAACAAGCATCGTGTACAAGAAGCGAAACAACTGATAGCGAATAAACCGAAATTTACTCTTTTGCAAATAGGGTATGAAGCAGGTTTCAACAATAAAACTTCATTCATTAATGCTTTCAAACGATTTGAAGGTCAAACTCCTTCATCATATCGAAAAAGAATTCTTCAGGACACATAGTTTTTTTGGCAACCTCTATAAGGATTGTCGATTCTTCATGTGTATGGTCTTACCCTTGTACCATCAAAACATACAATATGAAGAAATACGTTACACTTTTAGTCTTATTCTTTTTATGGATTGCAATTACCGCATTTAAGTCTGAAAAAAGCACTTTCATTTTAGACAAGGGACATACCCATATTGGTTTTGAGGTTGAACGATTTCTTGTCGGGGATGTATCCGGTCGTTTTAACGATTTTGACGCTACTCTTTCTATGGACGGAAATGATTATGGTTCTTTAACCCTGAAGGCTATTATTAAAGTAAACAGTTTGGACAGCAATAACGAGATTAGGGATAGTCATTTAAAAGGCGAAGTTTGGCTGGACCAAGCCAATCATCCAGAAATCAAATTTACTTCCACCGAAGTTCGCAAACAGGGAAATGGGTATGTCATGGATGGTAAATTCACCATTAAGGGGATAACCCAAGATGTTCAATTTCCAATAATCATACAGGGACCTTTTAAAGATCCAACCCAAAAAGTTGCATTAGGAATAAAAGCTGACTTTAGTATAAACCGTTTCGACTATGGAATCACATTTAACAAAAAAATGGATAATGGCCATTTATTTATTGGGGACAAGGTGCATATCAAAATTAGGGCACTTGCTTATCAAAAGTAGTTAGGGAATATTCAAAGATAGCGGGTTAAATACCTGCTATATTTCTTATTTCTCCAATAATCCTATCGGCCAAATCATCGGCAGCTTGTTGGCTTTTTGCTTCAGTATACACCCTGATTATGGGTTCTGTATTGGATTTTCTTAGGTGTACCCAATTTTCAGCAAAATCAATTTTTACCCCATCAATTATAGTCACATTTTCGTTCTTATACTTGTTGTGCATGGCTTCCAACAAAGCATCCACATCTAATTCCGGCGTAAGTTGTATTTTCTTTTTGCTCATAAAGTAACTCAGGTAGCTAGCTCGTAATTCAGCGACAGTCCCGCCTTTTTCTGCCATCAACATCAAAAACAAAGCGGTGCCCACCAATGCATCCCGCCCGTAGTGACTAGCAGGGTAAATAATCCCTCCATTACCTTCTCCACCTATTATGGCATTGTTGGCTTTCATTTTAGTAACCACATTCACTTCACCAACAGCTGCAGCTTCGTACATCCCTCCGTGCTTTTCCGTGACATCTCGTAAAGCTCTGGATGAAGAAAGGTTGGAAACCGTGTTGCCTTTTGTTTTACTCAACACGTAATCCGCACAAGCAACCAAGGTATATTCTTCACCAAACATATCGCCATCATTGCTAATAAAAGCCAAACGATCTACATCAGGGTCTACCACAATTCCAAAATCAGCCTTTTCTTTGACCACCAGCTCACATATATCCTTAAGGTGCTCTTTCAAAGGCTCTGGATTATGTGGGAAATGACCCGTAGGCTCACAATACAGCTTAACGGTCTCTACTCCCAAAGCGTCCAATAATTTTGGGATGGCGATACCGCCGGAGGAATTCACTCCATCAACCACTACTTTAAATCCTGCTTTTTTGATGATATTCGCATCAACCAAATCCAATTTAAGGACTTCATCCACGTGAATATCCATATAGGAATCATTGACCGTAATAGTACCCAAATCATCTACTTCTGAAAAATCAAAGGCTTCATTTTCTGCGATTTCCAATATCTTTTTCCCTTGTTCCCCATCTAGAAATTCTCCTTTTTCATTCAACAGTTTAAGAGCATTCCATTGTTTTGGGTTATGACTTGCAGTAAGAATGATACCACCATCTGCTTTTTCCAAGGGTACTGCGATTTCAACTGTGGGTGTTGTGGATAACCCTAAATCCACTACGTCAATACCTAGGCCAATAATTGTTGAAACAACAAGATTTTGAATCATTTCTCCAGAAAGACGGGCATCCCTTCCTATGACCACGGTTAAATCCTCCTTGCCAGAATACTCTTTGAGCCATGTACCATATGCCGCTGCGAATTTAACGGCATCTATTGGGGTTAAGTTATCTCCCGTTTTCCCGCCTATGGTTCCTCGTATTCCTGAAATGGATTTAATCAATGTCATTGGTTAATTTTTTTGCAAATATATAGGGATAGCTGATATTCTATGTTTTGTCTTTGTAAATTCAACCCAATAAAATTGGAAAAAATGAAAACAGCCGCCGCCGTTTTGTTTCTGATTCTCCTTTCAGCAAATAGTCACGCTCAAAAGGAAACCTCAGAAGTCAACAGACCGTATGAAGATTTCAGTTTGGCCTACAGCAAACTGGATACCGAAATTTTGACTAAAACTTACACCGACGATGCTGTGTTATTAAACTTATATGATAATCGACAACCTAACTCGATAATAGGCGCCGAGGATATTAAACAATACTTTGCGGGTTTCTTTAAAAGGCTCAAAGAAAGTAACCAGTCTTTGACTTTAACTTTTAAAATAATAAAGCGAACAATGAAGGACAATGTCATTTATGACAACGGCTACTATAAACTCGTTAGTTCTGGGCCGGACGTTCCTGAGCGAACCAGTCATGGCAAATTATCTACGGTTTTAGTGCGAGAAGAAGGTCGATGGAAGTTTAAAGTTGATTCCAATAGTAATACGGACCGAAAAGAATACGAAAGCGCAAAAGAAGGCTTTATGCCGCAGCCCAAATAGAATGAATTTTCTCGCCCATATCTATCTTTCCTTTAATGACCCAGAGATTACGCTCGGTAATTTTTTTGCTGATCATGTAAAGGGAAACAAATTCAAACATTTTCCAGAAAGGATACAGAAAGGAATCTTGTTACACCGGGAAATCGACACCTTTACGGATTCCCACCCAATTGCCAAACAAAGCAGTAAACGCCTCCATAAGAACTACAGTCATTACAGTCGGGTAATCGTGGACATTTTCTATGACCACTTTCTTGCAAAAAACTGGCCTCAATATTCTCCAGTACCCTTGGATGAATTTGTAACTGATTTTTACGATTTGCTCCAAGAAAATTTTGAACTGCTTCCCTTAGGCACCCAGCGTATGATGCCCTACATGATATCTGATAATTGGTTGTACAATTATGCCAACCTGGATGGGATTACCAACGTACTGAATGGTATGAACCGTAGAACACAGAATCGCTCTAAAATGAATTTTGCCATAGTGGACTTGAAAGAGAGCTATGGAGCCTTTGAACAAGAGTTCACCGATTTTTTCAAAGAATTAATTACCTTTTCCCGACTAAAATTCGAACACCTATGAGAAAAGCAATACTCCTCCTCTTTGTATGCACCGTTTGTTATCAATGTAAAAAACAGCCAGCACCCCCGACAGGATTAGTGACCGAAAAAGCCATGGTGGTATCTGCACGGGTAGAAGCTTCTCGAATTGGTTCGGAAATTATGGAAAAAGGAGGCAATGCCTTTGATGCCATGGTGGCGACAGAGATGGCTTTGGCTGTAGCCTACCCTTTTGCAGGGAATTTAGGCGGAGGTGGCTTTATCGTCTACCGCAAAGAAAACAGGGAAGTTGGCGGATTGGATTATCGCGAGAAAGCGCCCTTGTCAGCTCATAAGGATATGTATTTGGACTCCCTAGGTAATGTAATTCCTAATATGAGCACCGTAGGGGCAACTGCGGTAGGTGTGCCAGGAACTGTTGCAGGTGTTATGGCCGTACACGAGAAATTTGGGACACTTCCTTTAAAAGATATTCTTCAACCGGTTATAGAATTGGCCCAAAGAGGCGTGGTTGTTACCGAAAAACAAGCCAAACGTTTGGAAAGCTACAAAGAGCGTTTTGTTGAGGTAAATGGAGATAGCACCAAATTTGCAGCTAATTTTAAGGCTGGAGACACTATTAAATATCCTGAACTGGCCAAGACACTCCAAAAAATAGCAGAGCAAGGAAAAGATGGTTTTTACAAAGGTGAAGTTGCCCAAAAGTTATCTGCTTTTATTCAGGAAAATGGCGGTTTTGTTACTGAGGAAGATTTGGCCAAATATGACGCCAAATGGAGACAACCCATTGTTTTTGATTATAAGGATTTAAAGATTATTTCTATGAGTCCTCCGAGTAGTGGTGGGGTGACCATCAATCAAATTTTCAAAATGATGGAGCCCTATGATATTTCTTCATACGGACATAATTCCTTAAAGGCCTTACAACTTTTTACCGAAGCATCGCGCAGGGCCTATGCGGACCGAAATTACTTTTTGGGAGATCCCGATTTTGTGGATATTCCTTTGAATGTGCTTTTAAGCGATTCCTATTTGGAGGAAAGAATGGCGAATTTCTCCTTTGATAAAGCAACCCTTTCATCAGATGTTTCCCATGGCATGGTAGAAATTGTCGAAAGTAGGGAAACCACGCACTATTCCATTGTAGATAGTCAAGGTAATGCCATCTCGGCCACAACTACACTCAATGGAGGATATGGTTCAAAATTGTATTGTGCTGAGCTCGGTTTCTTTTTAAACAATGAAATGGATGATTTTAGTGCCAAACCTGGTGTACCCAATATGTTTGGTCTGATTGGAGCTGAGGCCAATAGCATAGCTGCGGAAAAACGTATGCTAAGTAGTATGACGCCAACCATTGTGGAGAAAGACGGAAAATTATATATGGTAGTAGGCACCCCAGGAGGTTCTACCATAATCACCGCTGTAACGCAGACCATTTTGAATGTCTACGAGTTTAATTTGAGTATGCAAGATGCAGTAAACGCTCCTCGTTTTCACCACCAATGGCTCCCAGATATGGTAACTTTTGAAGAAGAGGGCTTTTCAACTGATCTAAAATCCCAACTGGAGGCCAAAGGGTACAAGATTTTAGAGGGAAGAACACCTATTATTGGAAAAGTGGATGCTATTCGTGTATTGTCAGATGGCACCTTGGAAGGTGGTGCGGACAAACGAGGTGACGATGCAGCGGTTGGATTTTAATACAAGGACATGACATACGACGTAGTTATTTTAACCGATTCGCGATATCTTATTCCGGATGAAAAAAACATCTACATAACCAACGTGATTTCAGAAGACCAATTGGTTTCAGAAGCGCTTCAAGAAATCGGTTTATCAGTTACCCGAAAGGCTTGGGATGATGCGGACTTTGATTGGAATTCATCCCGATTTGCCCTTTTCCGGGCCACTTGGGATTATTTCGACCGTTTTGAAGAGTTTTTCGATTGGTTCCAGCATACAAAAGAGCTCACACAGTTTATCAATAGTGCTGGATTGATTCAATGGAACATTGACAAACACTATTTGCAAGACTTAGATGTTAAAGGTATCAATGTTCCAAGAACTCTTTTTATAGAGAAATCCTCTGGACTAACTTTGACCCAAGCTATCCAGAAAGCAAAAAAAGAACTGTCGTTTGTCAGCGATGAGTTTATCTTAAAGCCTTGTATCGCCGGTGCGGCAAGACATACATATAAGTTTAATCGGAGTCAAGTTGATAAGCATGAATCTATTTTTCAAGAGTTAATATCTAAAGAAGCAATGATGCTTCAAGAGTTCCAGAAAAACATTGTTTCCGAAGGGGAAATGTCTCTAATGTTGTTCAATGGAGAATACTCACATGCTGTATTAAAAATTGCGAAACCTGGTGATTTTAGGGTTCAGGATGATTATGGAGGCAGCGTACACGATTACGAACCTTCGCCCAAAGAAATTGAATTTGCCAAACAGGTAGTTGAAGCTTGCCCGGAACTTCCCATTTACGCAAGAGTAGATATTTTTAAGGATAATGATGGAAACTGGGCGCTTGCGGAACTGGAAATCTTTGAACCTGAACTTTGGTTTCGGAATAGATTCGAAGCTGCAAAAATTCTAGCACAAATCATCAACAAAATGATACTTCATGAGGAAGTTTCTTAAAATTGTTGGTGGGTTTTTATTATTTGGAATTCTTGCCCTTATCTTTTTGGGATGGTTGGCAAATGAAGATTTACCTATAGGCAACACAGGGCCAGAAGCGGATGCTTTGGCTCATAAGATGTTGGATGCACTAAACCATCAGTCCTATCAAAACACTCGTTTTTTGGAATGGTCCTATCGTGGAGGTGCAAATCAATATAAATGGGATAAGCAAAAGGGAAGAGTAGTTGTCAAATGGGATGATATTAAGGTTGATTTGAATTTGGTTCATCCTAAAACCAGTAAGGTTTTTCAGCAAAAAACTCTTGTCACTTCAGAAAAAAGGGAAACCCTAATTCAAAAAGCACTAAAAAACTTCAACAATGATTCATTTTGGTTAGTTGCTCCATTTAAAGTCTTTGACAAAGGAACGCAACGCTCGATTGTGAACTTAAAAAACGAGAATGAAGGTCTTTTGGTAACATATAATTCAGGAGGTACAACCCCTGGAGATAGTTATTTGTGGATTTTAAATAAAAATGGCTTTCCCGTATCCTATAAAATGTGGGTAAGCATTCTTCCCATTGGCGGTTTGGAAGCTACTTGGGATGAATGGCTAATAACCTCCAGTGGGGCTTATCTCCCCAAATCACATAAGCTCGGTCCTATCACTCTAAGTATGGGTGAGGTTAAAGGATATAACTAACAAATCAATTTTTTGTCTGTCCTACTTGCCTTTTTAGTTCTTCCATGGATTGTTGCAACTGTCGTAAGAGACCTGTTTCGGTCGTAGCATCCACGTTAAAAGTAAGTTTACTGCTAACCTCCCAAATTTCTTGTATCTGAAAAGGTTTAATATCATAAGGTGGATACGTTTCATTTAATGAAACCAGCGTAATGTTGTTGGAGTTAGGTCTTTTCTCAATCTTTTTCACCATAACAGAATCTTGAAGAACCACTACATACATTTTATTGGCGCTAATATGGTCTATATGTTCAATAGCCCTGGCCAAAACCCATTCCCCAGGTCTTAAATTGGGCAGCATACTATCACCTTCTACTTGAAAACCTCGATATGTGGCATTTCTGAATTCTGGAATAGGAAGGTCAAACGCAGGCAATTGTTGATACCAACTTGTATCTTGAATATTCTGAGGATATCCAGCAGCAGCTTTGGCGTTGACCAACACCATATTGTCATTATCGGAATTATCTACAGTGACTACTTTTGGGATAACATTGGTGTGCGAAGTTTCCAAATATTTTTCCTCGCTTTCACCAAAGAGCCATAACGGATTTATTTTGAATTGTTTCAGCAGTTCGGCCACTACCCTACCTGACAATTTGGTTCTTCCCCGTTCAATATCAGCAGTGGTATTGGAAATGCCTAATAATTTGGCAAATTCTGCTTGGGTGTGCCCCAAATCTCTTCGGATTTCTGTGAACCGTTTAAGTGTAATTTCATTCTCCATGGTTTTCAAATATAACAAATTTGGATTATTTCCAAAAAATATTTGGATTATTTCCATTTTTAGGAATATTTCCATAATTTTGGATTAATTACAAGAGTTATGAATTTTGAAAGAATCCGTGAAAAGCTGAATATACTTGCAGATGCCGCTAAATATGATGTATCCTGTGCAAGTAGTGGCAGTGATCGGAAAAATTCCAAAAACGGGCTGGGTAATGCTTCCAGAATGGGAATCTGTCATAGTTATACCGAGGATGGACGATGTGTTTCCCTCCTCAAAATTCTTTTGACGAATTACTGCATTTATGATTGCGCCTACTGTGTGACACGAAAAAGTAATGATGTTAAAAGAGCAGCATTCAAGATTCAGGAAGTAGTTGATTTGACTATCAATTTTTATCGAAGAAACTATATTGAAGGACTCTTTTTGAGCTCTGGCATTTTTAAAAGTCCGGATTATACCATGGAACGTTTGATAGCCGTAGCCAAAAAACTTCGAGAGGAGGAGAACTTCAATGGGTACATACATTTAAAATCTATTCCTGGTGCCAGTGATGAACTTATGTATCAAGCAGGTTTATATGCGGATAGATTGTCGGTGAACATTGAGGTTCCAACAGTTTCCGGACTCAAATTATTGGCTCCTGACAAAAAACATGAAGATTTCGCCAAACCCATGCTCAAGGTGAAAAACGAGCTTCTCCGCTACAAGAATGAAAAGAAAATTATTAAAAGCACACCCAAATATGCTCCTGCTGGTCAAAGCACCCAAATGATAGTTGGTGCAACCAATGAAACGGACAAAGATGTTATGTATTCCGCAACCTATTATTACAAAGAGTATAGAATGAAGCGAGTATACTATTCAGGATATGTTCCCGTAGCAGAAGATGCCCGATTACCATCAATCGGCTCGCAGGTACCTATGTTAAGGGAAAATAGACTGTATCAAACTGATTGGTTATTGCGGTTTTACGGATTTGCTATCAATGAAATCTTAAATGATTCCCATCCTAATCTCGATATGGATGTGGACCCAAAGCTTTCATGGGCGTTGCGGAATCTTCATCACTTTCCTATTGATGTCAATAAGGCAGATAAACGCCTTTTAGCACGTGTTCCAGGTTTAGGTATGTTATCGGTTGATAAAATTCTAAAAGCCAGACGATTTCGAAGATTGAATTGGGAGCACCTCAAAAAAATTGGAGTAGCCCTCAATCGTGCGCAGTATTTTTTGGTTTGTAATTCCAATACATGGGAACGAAGGGATTTGGATGCCGAACGCATTAAGGGTATGATTTTGCAAAATTCAAAAGGAAAATTTAGAAGACAGTATAGTCAGCAATTGGCCTTATTCAATTAACAACAAGTATTTGATGAACATTATGGAAAAAGTAAACACTAGACAGCGGTATTTAGAGCAAAAAAGGGAAGCTATTTTGGGGTTGGGCTACGATTACATCAGATTCAGAAGTAATGCAAAAAAATCGCTGGCAAAACTAAAACACATTATTCAAAACAATACCGGCTATATCGAAGAGGTATGTGACTTATAGTTCCGTAAGTTATCATAAGATTAAAAATGGCAACAAAAAAAGAGTATATGGAAAAATCAACAACACTTATTTACGACGGTAGTTTCAATGGTTTTTTAACGGCAGTTTTCATTGCCTTTGAAGAAAAATTAAACGTAGCTGACATTCAAACCAACGCCCAATGCCAAAATGGACTTTTTTCCGAAAATGAGACTATTTTCACGAATGTTGAAAAGGCAAAACGAGTATGGAATGGTATTCGAAATAAGAGTCATTCCGCTATTTCTAACATTTATTTTGCCTACTTAAGTGAAATGGAAGGGGTTGAATTGTTGCTGTTTCAATATATTCAAAAATTGATGGCCTCAAAAAACAAGAAGCACATGGATTTTTCCGATGAGTCCGTATTGCGTATTAGCCAATTAGCGCGTTCCGTAGGTAGGGAAAAACATCGTATGGAATCTTTTGTACGTTTTCAGCTCACCCAGGACCATATCTATTTTGCCAATATAGAACCAGATTTCAATGTTTTGCCATTAATATCCAAACATTTTCGTAACCGATATGCAGACCAAAAATGGTTGATTTATGATGTTAAGCGTAAATATGGTATTTTCTATGATTTAAATGCGGTTGAAATTGTTTCTTTGAATCTTCAGGAAATTCATTTCAACAAAGTTCATAAGAGCGATACCTTTTTGAATGAAGAGTATGATTACCAAACCCTATGGAACGATTACTTTAAGAGCACAAACATAAAGTCTCGTATTAACAAAAAGCTTCACACACAGCATGTTCCCAAACGATATTGGAAATATTTAAGTGAGAAGAAAGAAACCGCTTAATAGTAAGCGCATATGGCACACAAACAACTTAAACTATGGTTTGACGCAGAATTAGCTGAACTATTATCAAATAAATTTCAGGAAATCAACGTCGCTTTTGATAAACGGTCCTTCGTTGAACACATTTCAGTTCAAGTGGAAGAATTGGAACTAAAAGATAGGGTTGAGTGCTTTGCGGATACTTTAAAATCACATCTTAGCGGTAGTTATACGAAAGACATTTCGTATTTCATGAAAATCCTTGGTCCAGAAAATGAAAAAGAAACTGGTATGTTCAAAGAATTTTACTGGATAATGCCATTGGCCAAATATGTTGAAAAGTATGGGCTGGCAAACTTCGAAATATCAATGAAGGCTATTTACGAAATAACCAAACGGAATACGGGTGAATACACCATACGGCCATTTTTACAGAAGGAACAGGACCGTACATTGGACGTTCTTTTAAAGTGGTCCGAAGATTCGAACAAACATGTTCGCCGTTTAACTAGCGAAGGAGTGCGTCCCCGTTTACCCTGGGCCAATAAGTTGAATGCTTTTATAGAAAATCCAAAACCAATACTTCCCATATTGGACAATCCAAAGGATGATCCTAGCAAATATGTTCAAAAATCAGTGGCTAATTGTTTGAATGATATTCTTAAAGATAATCTTGAGATAGGAAGAAACATCATTGAATTTTGGGCCAAGGACGCTGATAAGGAAAGGAAATGGATTATTAAACATGCTTTACGAAATCTTATTAAGAAAAAGGAGGTGTGGGCACTTAAAATAACTCAAGGATAACTGCTTTAAATACCCCGATAAAAAAGTAACTAGATTTCAATAATAAGATTAGTTGGGCTATAGTAACATAACAATAGTTCAATCCAATTCACTACTAGCCATTACTGTTGTTCTGAAAAGAGTCTTATCTTTCTTGCGTTTTATGAAGACTCGAAGAATCATTGCCATTTTGTTTCTCCTAGTTGCCATATCTCTGGGAATTTATTTTCATTCCAAAATTGAATTTCCCACTGAGATACGGGCATACTTTAGAATTGGAACCTATAGTCAGTTTGGTCCCTTAGCTATTAGTATCGAACTTTTAATTGCGGGATATTATCTTTTCCTAGGGCATAAGAAAGCTAATTTTGCATTGGCCTTGTTTGCATTTACAGCACTACTTGATCCTTTTTTTAACCTTACTGGAATCTTTACGACCCAGGTTACCATTTATGCAACAATTCTTTTTGTTATTTGCGCCGTAATCTCACTTTGGATAGCCTTTTCCAATGCGTTTGAAACCGGTAGGATAAGCTTCTTCAACGCTTTTGGCAGTTTTGTGCTGGGAGTTATTGTTGAGCTTTTCTTTAATTATATCTAGAAAGAAAACTACTTCGAGCGCTCACCCACCATTTGGTCACTCTTGTTTTTAAAAAGTACGTTAAAAGTGGTCAAACTTCCATAAATACGAGTGATATATTGTTGCAAATCCACCTTCTCCTGGTCATCCAAGTTTTTGCTACTGTTTATTTTCTGCTCCATTACTCGAATCCGGTCACGGACCATTACAATTTTATGAAAGAAGGTATCAATTGGCATTTCTTTGGGTGCCAAATCTCCTCCAGGCTCCAAAATCAATTTGCCACCCTTCCATTTATCAGCCAAGGCTACTTTTTCATGGGTGTCACTCCATTTCTCTAGAATCTTAACCAGAGAGCGTTCCACATCAAAAAAGCTAACGGCGTCCACATCATCCTCAACACTTTCAATTACCTCAAAATCCGAATCCAAATCAATGGTTTCCAATCCCTTCTCTAAAAAGGTAACCCAGTAATGCCTTGATGACACATTAGTCACTACGCCTTTACCATATTCTGAATGTTCAATCCGTGAACCAATACCCAATATTTTCATATGCACTAAAAAAACAAATGCCTCAAACCATCCAATGGTTGAAGCTCTTTTTAAACGAATTCAAAAGTAAATTACTCCTGGGAAAAAGCCAATAGGGTTTTATAAAAATCCTGATAAATTGCTTTGGCATCTATGGAGTCATAAAACCAAATTTCTCGATTTCCACTATCTCTGGAAGTTTTTAATTTAACCGTGTTTGCCATTTCGGGGTGGATAAATGCGCTTACCAACGCTAGGTCCCAAAGCACTCTGGATTTACGAGACCCATCGAGGTGGTCATCCCAGCGTTTGAGTAGAAACTTTCCCAAAGCCATACTGCCAATGTTTTGTTTAAGGTCTTCGTATTCAATTTCCATGTTCACTGCTACATTTATCGGCATTACTATAAGCTCTACCTCAGAATCAAGCAGTAGGTCGAGAGCAAATGGGTCCATCAAAGGGTTAAAATCATTGCGTTTCAGAACGCGGTTGTTAAAATCCATGGTCGTCCCCAACCAAAAGACTTTTATTTTCTTTGATATGTCGGGCCTTAGGTAAACTGCGGAGGCAACATTGGTTAAGGCTCCTAAAGCCAAAATGTTAAGTTCGTCGCTTTGCTCAGCCTGTGAAATAATTTCATAGACTGCTGCCGAATGTTGAGCCCTGTCTCCCCAATCGTACATTCGGGCATTTGCACCACGGAATGTTTTGATATCAGCGCCAATTTTCCCCAACAACTGTTGATTCAAGCGATGACTATTCTCCATGGTATTGGGTATAGCCCATAAACTGGTCTGCCAATGCGTGGCATTTAGGGCCGATATTTCAGTTGACGGCTCTAAAATAATCCGCGCTAAAGCGAACAAATCATCAACTTCATTTCCCGTATCGGCATCAACGATAACTTGAGTTTTTTGCTGACCAAAAACACTATTGATGCAAAATAAAAAACCGCATAATGCGATATAAACAATGAATCTCTGTATTTCTAACATCCCTTCTTTGGCTAGTTGGTTAATCTAAGCCCATAATTTACAAAAACGAAACATAAGTCAACTTCCTTTTTAGCTGTCAAATGTCTATTTTTGAAGCTTTGCTATGATTGAATATGAAGAACATATAGAGGTTAAGGGGGCAAGGGTTCACAACCTCAAAAATATAGACGTGACCATACCTCGAGAAAAGTTGGTGGTTATAACAGGGCTTTCCGGCAGCGGAAAATCCTCCCTAGCTTTTGATACTATCTATGCCGAGGGCCAAAGACGTTATATTGAAACCTTTTCTGCTTACGCTCGTCAGTTTTTAGGCGGATTAGAACGCCCAGATGTGGACAAAATCGATGGTCTTTCCCCAGTAATTGCCATCGAACAAAAAACCACTTCCAAATCGCCACGTTCTACTGTAGGTACCATAACCGAAGTTTATGACTTTTTGCGCCTCCTTTTTGCCAGGGCTGGAGATGCATACAGCTACAACACAGGTGAAAAAATGGTCAGCTACAGTGATGAACAAATCAAAGATTTGATTATTGAGTCCTATGCCGATAAAAAAATCAATGTCTTGGCACCTGTAATTAAATCCAGAAAAGGCCATTATAGAGAACTCTTTGAGCAAATAGCAAAACAGGGATTTATCAAAGTACGAGTCGACGGAGAGATTTTAGATATTGTTAAGGGTATGAAAGTGGACCGCTATAAAACCCATGATATTGAAATTGTAATCGACAGACTCAAGGTTGGGGAAAGTGAGGATTTTCACAAACGGCTTTCTGAAACCATAAATACCGCTATGTATAGTGGAAATAATGTATTGATGGTGTTGGAAGAAAGAGAGACGGTTCCAAGGTATTTTAGTAGAGACCTTATGTGTCCTTCCACAGGTATCTCCTACCCCACTCCCGAGCCCAATACATTTTCTTTTAACTCTCCCAAAGGAATGTGCCCTAGCTGTAATGGACTAGGTCATGTCCATGAGGTAAACGACCAAAAAATATTTCCAAATAAAAAACTATCCATTAAAGCTGGTGGAATTGCCCCTCTCGGTGAATATAAAAAGTCATGGGCATTCAAACAATTGGAGACCATAGCCCAACGCTACGGATTTGAACTTACCGACCCCATAGAAAAAATCCCATCCGAAGCCATGGAAGTCATTCTGAATGGAGGGAAGGATAGCTTTGAAGTAGACTCCAAGACGCTAGGGGTCAAGAGACAGTATAAAATTGATTATGAGGGCATCTCCAACTTTATCAAAACCCAGTTCGAGGAAGCAAATTCCACTTCCATAAAAAGATGGGCCAAAGAATATATGGATAAAGTGCTTTGCCCCAGTTGCCAAGGAGCACGATTGCGCAAAGAGTCCCTATATTTTAAAATTGGTGAAAAGAATATCGCAGAGCTTGCCCATTTAGACATCGCCGAATTGGCTGACTTCTTCAAGAAATTGGATAGCTCTCTTGAAGGGAACCAAAAGAAAATCGCAGAAGAAATCATCAAGGAAATCAAAACGCGGATTCAATTCTTATTGGATGTCGGGTTGGATTATTTGTCATTAAATCGAAGCTCAAAGTCACTTTCGGGAGGTGAGGCGCAACGCATACGTTTAGCAACGCAAATAGGCTCCCAATTGGTAGGCGTCTTATACATTCTGGATGAACCGAGTATCGGACTACATCAACGGGACAATGAACGTTTGATAAACTCTTTGGAATCGCTGCGTGATATTGGAAACTCCGTGATTGTTGTAGAGCATGACAGGGATATGATAGAACATGCGGACCATGTAATCGATATAGGTCCAAAGGCAGGGAAACATGGTGGCGAAATAATTTCAGAAGGAAGACCTGAAAGCTTGAAGGACCATGATACCCTTACCGCAAAATACATTTCAGGTGATCTTGAAATTCCCGTGCCCCAAAACCGAAGAAAAGGAAATGGCAAAAAAATTGTCTTATCCGGTTGCACTGGAAACAATTTAAAAAATGTTACGGTAGAATTTCCATTAGGTCGACTTATAGGGGTAACCGGGGTATCTGGAAGTGGTAAATCCACCTTGATAAATGAGACCCTCTACCCCATTATGAATGCTCATTATTTCAATGGGGTCAAAAAACCGATGCCTTACAAGAAAATTACAGGCCTTGAACATGTTGATAAGGTAATCGACATTAACCAATCCCCTATTGGACGAACACCACGTTCCAATCCAGCTACCTATACCGGGGTTTTCAGCGAAATTCGTTCCTTGTTCTCCAAAACCACGGAAGCCACAATACGTGGATATAAACCCGGTCGTTTCAGCTTTAATGTTGCAGGAGGGCGATGCGAAACTTGCCAAGGAGGTGGGTTGAAAGTGATTGAAATGAACTTTTTACCTGATGTGTATGTAGAATGTGAGACATGTAATGGGAAACGTTTCAATCGGGAAACATTAGAGATTCGCTACAAAGGAAAATCTATTGCCGATGTTTTGGAAATGACCATTAACGAGGCGGTAGACTTTTTTGAAAATATCCCGAAAATCCATAGAAAGCTTAAGACAATAAAAGATGTTGGTTTGGGTTATATATCTTTAGGGCAACAATCTACAACGCTTTCCGGCGGCGAAGCGCAGCGAGTAAAGTTGGCCACAGAGCTTTCTAAGCGTGATACCGGAAACACGTTTTACATCCTCGACGAACCCACAACTGGACTACATTTTGAAGATATCCGAGTATTAATGGAAGTGCTCAATCAACTGGTCGATAAGGGTAATACCATATTGGTCATAGAACATAATATGGATGTAATTAAGATGGTCGACCATATTATCGATATAGGATATGAAGGTGGACGCGGTGGTGGAATGATAGTTTCCAAAGGCACTCCAGAAGAGGTGGCAAAAGATAAAAAGAGTTACACGGCAAAATTCTTGAAAAAAGAATTGGACGCGTCAAAACAAAAAATAGCCAAGGCTGTTTAAAATATAAATCATGCAGATGCGAAAAGAACAACATACCAAAGGTTGGAACGAAATAAAAACCAACGACTCCTGGGCCCTTTTTAAAATAATGGGTGAATTTGTCACTGGATTTGAAAAAATGAGTGCCATAGGTCCGTGTGTTTCAATTTTTGGCTCGGCAAGAACAAAACCGGGAGATCCCTATTACGAGTTGGCAGTTGACGTTTCACAAAAAGTGGCTGAAGCCGGCTATGGAATCATAACCGGAGGCGGACCCGGTATTATGGAGGCTGGAAATAAAGGCGCTAACCTAGCTGGCGGGACTTCTGTTGGTCTAAATATAGACCTTCCGTTCGAGCAACATGATAATCCATATATTGACAGTGATAAAAGTTTGGATTTTGATTACTTTTTCGTGAGAAAGGTGATGTTTGTAAAGTATTCCCAAGGTTTTGTGGTCATGCCCGGTGGCTTTGGTACTTTGGATGAACTATTTGAATCCATAACCCTTATCCAAACCAACAAGATTCAAAAATTCCCTATTGTCCTGGTAGGTTCAAACTTTTGGGGAGGACTAATGGATTGGATAAAAAATACCATGTTGGAAGAAGGAAACATAAGTCCTGGCGATTTAGATTTAGTCAAACTGGTCGATTCCGCAGAAGAGGTTGTAGAAGTGATTGATAATTTCTACAAAGGGCACATTTTGAGTCCTAATTTTTAATCTTCTTTTTCTATTGCGCTTAAAAAGAGTCTCATATTTCCTTCTTATCGCCATATGCTATATATGGTCTTTTGCAGTGCAAGGGCAGCATATCAATGATATAAAGGCAGAATTGGATGCGGAGACCAATATTGTTAGGATAAAGCAAAACTTCACTTATGTAAATCAATCGGACAAAGGACTAAACGTGCTTTATTTTAACGATTGGAACCATTCCTATTCAAGTAAGAAAACCGCTTTAGCCAAGCGGTTTGGAGACGAATTTAATAGAAGCCTCCATCTTGCAAAGGACAAGAATCGTGGTTTTACCCGTATCAGCACAATTGTGGATGATTCCTATTCCGGTTTGGATTGGGAGCGAACCAGTGCCATTGATATCCTTAAAATTGAACTCAGGGAAACTTTGAAACCCGGTGACTCCGTAAAGATCTTTTTTACCTACGAAGTTGACCTGCCCAACAGCCGATTTACTGGGTATGGCCATGGATATAAGGGTGGTTATTATTTGATGGATTGGTATCTGAACCCCGCTGTGTTTGATGGGAAATGGCATTTACACCCTAATAAAAATCTGAAGGATTTACAAACCGATGCCACCAATACTAAAATAGTCTTGACCTACCCAAAAGGACTCTATATAGCAACAAACTATAACGTGGATTCAGATATTGATTTTTCCATTGGAAAACAGGCTTTGCTCAATGGTAAAAACCGAAAAAATTGTGAAGTGGTTCTTACGCCTCTCCAAGATTTTACGACCCATAAAACTCGCTTTCTTACGGTAACCACAGATATAGAGACTACAAATTATGATGATATCTCGCAAGGAATTTCAATCAATAAAATTGCTGAGTTCATTGAAAAAAATCTGGGAAAGTACCCTCATAAAAACCTATTAGTCAGCGAACTGGAGTATAATCGAAATCCACTATACGGAATTAATCAACTTCCCAGTTTTATCAGACCCTATCAGGAACAATTCCAGTTTGAGATGAAATTCCTAAAGACCGCTCTAAACAGCATAGTTAGAGAAACCTTGTTTTTGGACGAACGCATGGAACGATGGGTTAATGACGCCATTGTAAACTATTTGCTCATTAAATATGTTGACGAATATTACCCGAATCAAAAGTTCACAGGAAAATTGTCACGTTTGTGGGGATTCCGTTCATACAATTTGGCAAAATTGGACTTTAATGACCAGTACTATTTACTCCAAATGCTTTCCGTAAGGCGTAACGATCATCAGTCCTTGTCAACTCCCAACGATTCATTGATAAAGTTTAATCAAAAAATCACCAATAGATACAAAGCTGGATTAGGAATGGCATTTTTAGCTGAATATATTGGATATGAGGTTGTGGATACTACCATATCCGATTTCTACTCTGATTTCAAACTTAAGCCACGTGTTTATGCAAAGGATTTTGAAAACCTTTTGAAAAAACGGTCAGCAAAAGACATTGACTGGTTTTTTGACGAATATGTCTCGTCCAGGAATAACATCGATTTTAAAATCAAAAAAGTATCCAAAACAGCAGATTCAGTAACTTTCACCATAAAGAATAAGAGTGGTACCAATGTTCCCATTTCACTTTTTGGACTACAAAAAGATTCCGTTGTCTCAAAATATTGGTTTTCCGATATTGATACATCGAGGACTTTTACAATACCAAGAAATGGCGAAAATAGACTTGTATTAAATTATGATAAGAAAATTCCTGAAGAGAACCAACGGGATAACTGGAAGAGTTTGGGAGGCTTTTTTTCCAGCAACAAAAAACTACAGTTTCGTTTTCTAAAGGATGTTGAAAATCCCTATTACAATCAACTTTTTTACTTCCCTGAATTTAAATTCAATGTCAACGATGGTTTTAGACTGGGAATCACCTTGGATAATAAGACCTTCCCCAATAGGAATTTCATTTTTAGTTTAAAGCCACAATACTCTAGTAGAGAGCAAGCATTAGTTGGAACCGCTTCATTCACAAAGCGGCAATTTTTTAATGAAGGTAAGCTCAATTCCATAAACTATTCCCTGGGTGTTGGCAGTTCTTTTTTCGATGTGGGGTCAAGATTTACTACCATAACCCCGCTAACTACCTTTTTTTGGAGACCCGAAGGCTTTATTTCCAATAGAAGACAGTTCCTGCTACTAAGACTACGCAGTGTTTTTAGAAATATTGACCCCAGCTTGGTAGACCAAATTGATACGGAGCCTGATTTTTCTGTGCTGAATGCCCGTTTTGGAGATGTGGACAATAACATCCTTCGTTTTAGGTCATGGGTTGTTGATGCCCAACTGGCCAACAACTTTTCAAAGGTTTCGTTCGAATGGGAATATCGAACGCTTTTTGAAAACAATAGACAACTGAACCTTAGGGTGTTCGCGGGAAAGTTTATTACCAACAGCACCGATTCAGACTTTTTCAGTTTTGCTTTGGACAGACCGACAGATTACCTGTTTGACTTGAACTATTTGAACCGCTCCCAAAACGCAACAGGGTTAACAAGTCAACAGTTCATTTTAGCTGAAGGAGGTTTTAAATCCATTTTCGATGATCGTTTTGGGAATGATTGGATTCTAACGGGGAATCTAAGTTTCAACATTTGGCAATGGATTGAGCTATATGGCGATATCGGTGCAATAAAAAATAGAGGTGAAAATGCGCGATTTGTATATGATTCTGGCATACGTTTGAACCTAGTAACTGACTTCTTTGAATTGTATTTCCCGGTCTATTCCAACAATGGATATGAAATTGCACAACCTAACTACGGAGAAAGAATACGTTTTGTGGTAACGCTAAGCCCAAGAACCTTGATTGGACTGTTTACAAGAAAATGGTTTTAAATTGAGTATTTGACAACAAACCTGTTTTTAAAAACCTATTTTTTGTTGATTATGTTGTAATAAATACATATTACTATAAATTTCCTAATTTATTAACAACCTTTGCTATTGCCCCTATCCTAGCAATTTTGTAATTTTGCATAAATTTTCAGCCCTTCATGAAACCCAATCCCAGTACCAGCAGTGACATTTCATTTGATGATTTTCAGTCTCAAATCCTTAAGGATTATGAGGTTGCCGTTACCAGTAGAGAATGTAGTTTACTAGGAAGACGGGAAGTATTGACTGGCAAGGCCAAGTTTGGAATTTTCGGTGATGGCAAGGAGCTTCCTCAGCTGGCGATGGCCCGATCATTTCAAGATGGAGATTTTAGAAGTGGGTATTATCGTGACCAGACTTTTATGATGGCGTTGGATTTATTGAATCCAACACAGTTCTTTCATGGCCTATATGCTACTACCGATATAGAAAAAGACCCGATGAGTGCCGGCAGACAAATGGGAGGTCATTTTACCACTCATAGTTTAAATGAAGACGGAACATGGAAAGATCTGACTAAACAGAAAAACAGCAGTGCCGATATCTCTTGTACTGCAGGACAAATGCCTAGATTATTGGGTCTTGCACAGGCTTCCAAAATATACAGAAATGTAGAAGGTATTGATGCCTCTCTTTTTTCCAAAAATGGTAATGAAGTGGCATGGGGAACCATTGGCAATGCAAGTACCAGCGAAGGGCACTTTTTTGAAGCCTTTAACTCTGCTGGCGTCCTTCAAGTCCCTATGGTTATTTGCATTTGGGATGATGAATATGGAATTTCAGTCCCAGCGGAATTCCACACTACCAAGGGGGATATTTCAGAAGTTTTGAGCGGATTTCAAAGAGATGAGCAAAATAAGGGTTATGAAATCCTAAAAGTCAAAGGCTGGGATTATACCGCTTTAATTCACACCTTTGAAAATGCCTCGGATATAGCTCGAGAGAATCATGTTCCAGTGATGATTCATGTTACAGAGCTCACTCAACCCCAGGGGCACTCAACTTCCGGTTCACATGAGCGATACAAATCTCCAGAAAGACTGGAATGGGAAAAAGAAAATGACTGTAATAAAAGATTCCGCGAGTGGATTCTTCAGAATAAAATTGCTACGGAAGAAGAGTTGAAAAACCTTGAAAAAGGTATCAAACAAAAGGTCCGTAATGCCAAAAAAGAAGCTTGGGCCGATTTTCTAAAACCACAACTTGAAGCTAAAAAACAGCTGATACATCATCTTGGTGCTGTTGCGGATAAAAGTTCAAATCGTGCTTTTATCAACAAACTAAAGAACGATTTAATTGCCATTGAAGAACCCTTAAAAAAGGATTTGGCTTCCATTTCCAGAAAAGGGTTACGTTATGTTATTAATGAGGAATCTGTTGAGAAATCACAACTAATTCAGTGGATAAATACCTATTTGTCATCGGAACAACCTAAATACAGTTCTCACCTTTACAATGAGCTTGAAAGTAAAGCTACCAAAGTACAGGCAATCCAGCCCGGCTTTGAAGAAGAAAAGGAAATGGTGGATGGGCGAATCATCTTAAGGGATAACTTTGATGCCATTTTTGCTAAATACCCCAATACACTAATCTTCGGGGAAGACACGGGTAATATTGGGGACGTAAATCAAGGTCTTGAAGGACTCCAGAAAAAATATGGCGTTCATAGAGTGGCTGACACCGGAATACGGGAAACCACAATTATAGGTCAAGGTATAGGTATGGCAATGAGAGGGCTTCGTCCTATAGCTGAAATCCAATATTTGGATTATATCTTTTATGCACTTCAAACTTTGAGTGATGACTTAGCTTCCCTACTCTACAGAACAGTAGGCAAACAGAAAGCACCTTTAATAGTCCGTACAAGAGGACATCGTTTGGAGGGCATTTGGCACTCAGGCTCCCCCATGGGAGGATTGGTTCACCTTTTACGAGGAATGCATATTCTAGTGCCAAGAAATATGACCCAGGCTGCTGGGTTTTACAACACCTTACTCAAAAGTGATGAGCCAGCTTTGGTTATAGAAAGCCTTAACGGATATAGATTAAAAGAACCTAAACCCAATAATCTTGGTGAATTCTGTACCCCCATAGGAAAAGTGGAAACCTTAAGGGAAGGAACGGACATAACACTTTTATCGTATGGTTCAACACTTCGTATTGTGCAAAAAGTTGCTGAAGAACTCATAGAAGTAGGTATAGATGCGGAAGTGATTGATGCCCAATCGCTATTGCCATTCGATTTGGAACATGATTTGGTGAAAAGTGTCCAAAAAACCAATAGACTCTTAGTTATTGATGAAGATGTCCCCGGCGGATGTTCAGCGTATTTAGTTCAGAAAATAATTGAAGAGCAAGATGCGTATCGCTACTTGGATAGCGCTCCTCAAACCTTGGCCGCCAAACCGCACAGACCGGCCTATGCTTCAGATGGAGATTATTTTTCAAAGCCAAATGCCGAAGATATTTTTGAAAAGGTCTACGAGATTATGCACGAGGCCGACCCAAAATCGTATCCTAGACTACGTTAGGTAAATAAATCTACTGACCACGAATAAATTCGATTTAGTCTAAAGCGGGGCGTATCTTGAACTTTTTTGTATTTTGAGAAAGAATCAAAAAACAAAATCATGTTCTTGGCCTTTCCCGAATTTGGAAAGTATAGCACTCCCCTATTGTTTCTTACCCTGCAAGGGCTGATTTTTGCCTTTCTCTTACTTCGAAAATACCTTAAGGACAAAAATATTTCTGATTTGTTCTTATTTGGCATTCTCATTTTTGCCTGTTATGGTCAGACCTGTTACACCGTTGGTTTTATGGGATGGTATGATACGTATCGTACTACTAAGATAAATTATGCACTTTTTAGTGTAGGTATAGTTTTGGCCCCACTGATATATTTATACATCAAATCGATAACTACTTCCCAATTCAAACTAAGAAGCTTAGATTTCTTTCATTTTCTACCTTTTCTATTGTTCGCATTGTATAGGGTGGCCATTTATATCTATGACTTTATGCAACCAGGGTTTCATGAGGTTCAAAATGGGGTTTTAAAACTAAGTTTGGACGAGCCTTATGTGCAACCCTTGATGGCTACTTTTGGTTTTGCCCAAATGTTATTGTATTTGGCCTTTACCTTACAGCTCTTTTATAACTATCGAAGAAAAATTAATGCCTTCTTCTCAAACACCTATAAGCTGGAGTTAAACTGGATAAGAAACTTTCTTTATGTCTATACCTTCCTTTTTGCTTACGATGTGGTGGAAACCATAATTTCTTCGTTTTTTATGGAATTATGGTATACCCAAAAGTGGTGGTTGGTTTTCATTTCTGGCATCGCCATTACCTATGTAGGAATTAAGGGTTATTTTACGGATACCACAAAACTCAAAAAGCTCAGTTTCAGTTTTACTCCCAACAAAATTTCAGTTCCTGAATTTCAAAATGGTCAAAAGAAGAAAATATCTAAAGACGCTGTTGAACAGATAAAGCTCCTAATGGAATCTGAAAAACCCTATTTGGACCCAGAGTTAAACCTTATCGATTTGGCCAAGCGTGCCAATATGAGTCGTTCACAACTTTCCGAGACCATTAATCTTGGGTTTAAAAAAAACTTCAATGATTTCGTGAACATGTATCGTATCGAAGCTTTTAAAAAGATGATAGAAGCAGAAAAGCATCAACAACTTTCGCTTCTTGGAATTGCTTATGAGTGCGGGTTCAATAGCAAAGCCACCTTCAATCGTGTATTTAAAAAGTTGACCCAGACTTCTCCAACGGAGTTTTTAAAAGCTGCAGTTTAGCCCATTTATTACATTAGAGACGTCTCAAATCGTATATTGAGTCCTCTCCATACAATTTGAAGCGCAGTTTGTAGCTACGTTTTTCAATTTTGACCTGTTCAATTTTAAAAACAATCAAAATGAAAAACTTTTTACACGTATTGCTTCAACCTGTTGTGCAAAAACATTGGATTGCAGACCTATTCTTTGCAATGGCCCGTTTCATTTGTGGTATGCTCCTAGCCCTTGATTTTGGTGCTTCTAAATTTGGAATGCCCTGGTCGCCCGCAGAAAAGAATCTTGGTTTCTTCGAAGTAATAGATTGGTTTCCGCAGGATGTTGCCGAATATGGAGGCATTTTTGCAGTATTTCCGGTATTCTTCGCTTGGATGGGTGCCTTTAGCGAAGCCGTTGGAGGGTTATTCCTTGCCCTGGGTCTAAAAACCCGAGTAGCTTCTTTCCTTATCCTGTGTACCATGTTGGTCGCTATCTTGTGCCAAAAATGGGGACAAGGAACTTGGGGCATGCTTCCTGCAATGGGCTTTCTTTGGATTTCAATGTACAATCTTTATTTGGGTTCCGGTCGTTTCGGTTTGGACAACCTATTGGTACGTTTTATCCCCCGTGAAGAAAATTAGAAAAGGTGCTTCTTAGCATCTTTTCTCTTTACCAGTTTGTAGGTAGAATCTTCTTTAACTCATTTTTTTTGGCAGGACAGCACCCCACTAAGAGAAGAATTTATATTTTCACGAAAATTTAAAAATCCCCCTCTCATGAAAAACAATCTTCTCGTTCACCTTGGCCTTGCCATTTTGAGAATTTTGCCATCAGCATTTATGCTTACTCATGGCTTCCCCAAACTTCAAAAATTATTGAGCGGAAACCTAGAATTCGCAAATCCTATTGGAATAGGTGCTGCTCCTTCACTTTTTTTAACCGTCATTGGTGAATTTCTATGTCCTGTACTAATTATTATAGGATTCAAAACACGTTGGGCCGCGATTCCTGCAGCAATTACCATGGCCGTTGCGGCATTTATCGTTCATGGCAGTGACCCTTTTGGAAAAAAGGAGCTTGCCTTACTTTACTTTACAATTTTTGCAGTTGTCTTTTTGCTAGGACCTGGAAAATATAGTATCGACAGGAAATAATCGGGTTAAACAAATTTTGTCAAAAGCTCTTTGAGTAAGTCAGCTTGCCCTATATTCTGGGCGCCAACACCCTTACTCTTTAAATCCAGCTCACGCAGTCCAGAGATTATATTGCTTACCTTTTTCATGGGGTAGTTTTGGGCTGCTATAGCAAATTCCTTCACGAAGAAAGGATTAACTCCCAGAGTCTTGGATACTGCATTTGGAGAATGGTCAGCTAATCCATGGTACTGTAATAATTGAATAAAGAAATTATTTAAGGTCGCTATAGTAACTACAAATGGATTGTCCTTGGGATTATTTGAAAAGTAATCGATAATCCGAGAAGCCTTGGCTATATTTTTTTCTCCTATTGCATTTTTCAACTCAAAATTGTTGAAATCCTTACTGAAACCAATATGTTCTTCGATAAGTTCGGCTGTAATTTCATCACCCTTTGGGACAAGGACCATAAGTTTGGTTAGCTCATTGTTGATTTTGCTTAAATCTGTACCCAGAAATTCAACCAATAATGCACTTGCCTTTGAAGATATCGTATATTTTTTTCCGCTTAAAGTTCTCCGTATCCACTCACCTACCTGATTTTCATACAGTTTTTTGCTTTCATATAATTCGCCATGTTTCTGTATGGCCTTGTACAGTTTTTTGCGCTTATCCAATTTCTTGTACTTGTAACAAAAAACCAAAACCGTGGAAGGTTGGGGATTTTCAGCATAAGCCGTTAGATTTTCTATGGTTCTGGAAAGGTGTTGGGCTTCTTTCACAATGACCACCTGCCGTTCGGCCATCATCGGAAATCGTTTTGCATTAGAAACTATATCTTCTATATTGGTTTCCTTACCATAAAGCACCATTTGGTTGAACCCCTTCTCATCCTCAGTCAGCATATGGTCAGAAATGTATTGGGAAATCTTGTCGATATAATACGGCTCATCCCCCATCAAAAAATATATGGGCCTGGGAACCTTATTCTCTATAGCGGAAACAATTTCCTTTATTCTATCCATATTCAAAAAATTGTCACCTTTGCGACATGCAAGTTTTGAACTATCCTGCGTATTCGTTTCGTTTCAAAAGTAGCGAAAATACGTTGTCCATTTTTGATGTAATCCGCAAAAAATTTGTGGTTCTTCAATCCGAAGAATGGGTACGTCAACATACCATCCATTATTTAATGGACACCAAGGGATATCCGAAAATCCGAATCAACGTAGAGAAGCAGTTACAGGTAAATGATATAAAAAAGAGATATGATATTGTTGTATTCAATCCTCAAGGCAACGTGGATATTTTAGTGGAATGCAAGGCTCCAGACATATCGATAACCCAAGAAGTTTTTGACCAGATTGCGCAATACAATTATACGTTGAAGGCTAATTACCTAATAGTTACCAATGGGTTGACCCACTATTATTGCAAAACCGACTATCGTAATGAAAAGTATTCTTTTTTGAAGGATATTCCTGATTTTCGCCGTTAATTTGCTTCCGTTTTGAAAATCGCTGTCGTTATACTGAATTGGAATGGGGAGTCCCTTTTAGCCAAGTTTCTTCCCAAGGTATTGGAATATTCCAACGGAGCGTCTATTTATGTAGTGGACAATGCCAGTAGTGATGGTTCTGCAGACCTTGTCAGAACAAGTTTCCCTTCCGTTGGGTGGATACAGAATGATTCCAATGGTGGTTTTGCTAAGGGTTATAATGATGGACTTCAAGATATTGATGCCGATGTATATTGTTTACTCAATTCTGATGTGGAGGTTACACCTAATTGGCTATCTCCAATAATGGAGTTATTTAATCTTTCTACTGAAATCGCGATTGTACAGCCTAAAATTCTTGACCTAAAACGTAAAACACATTTCGAGTACGCGGGTGCTGCGGGAGGATTTATTGATAAATTGGGCTATCCTTTTTGTAGGGGTCGTATTTTCCAGGCCTTGGAAGAAGACAAAGGTCAGTACAACGATGTTAAAGAGGTGTTTTGGGCAACGGGAGCTTGCATGTTCATTAAAAGCAAAGTTTTCCATGATTTAAGCGGTTTTGATGAGGACTATTTTGCGCATCAGGAGGAAATTGACCTTTGTTGGAGGGCCAAAAATGCAGGACATAAGATTTTCTATACAGGAAAAAGTCATGTATATCATCTTGGAGGATCTACTTTAAGCAATATGAATCCAAAGAAAACCTTTCTGAATTTCAGGAACTCTTTGTATTCCATAACCAAAAACTTACCCAAAAGAAAAGCTTTCCCTGTAATACTTATGCGCTTGTTATTGGACGGTATTGCCGCTTTTCGATTTGTACTTCAGTTCAAGTTCAATCATTTTGCAGCAGTATTGAAGGCTCACCTTAGTTTTTATTGTAATTTTAGAAAGATGTACCGTAAAAGGGAAAAAGCTAATTTTCTATTAAAATATTACTCTACGAAATCCATAGTTTGGTCTCATTTCGTACATCAGGTAAATAATTTTAACATTTTAGTAAAAGATTAACGATAGCAGAATATTGAAACCTTGGTTTTTCTCTAATTTTGACTGCAAATCAAGAAAACAATATCGCTAATTTATACTCAGATTTATGAAAAAAGTACTTCTAGGAACATTGACTATGGCCGTATTACTGACTTCTTGTGTCTCTCAAAAGAAATATGCAGACCTTGAAGCCAAACAAAAGGAAACACAAGATTTATTGAATTCTGCCACAGTCAAATTGAATGATTGTCTTGAAGAAAAAGCTACCGCTAGTTCTAGACTAAAGACGCTTGAGGACCAAAATGCATTCCTAAAAGCGAACAATCAAGAATTGATAAACAATATGGGCAACTTGACCACTTTGACCACAAAGGGTGCTGAAAACCTAGAAAAGTCTCTTGAAAGCCTAAAGGAAAAGGATTTAACTATTCGTAGACTGCAAGATGCGGTTACCCGTAGAGATTCTGTGAACTTGGCTTTGGTTCAGAGTTTAAAAGGTGTTTTAGGCAACTTGGATGATGAAGACATCGAAGTAAGTGTGGAAAAAGGTGTGGTATTTGTTTCCATCTCTGACAAGCTTTTATTCAGAAGCGGAAGTTATAACATCACTTCAGCTGCTAAGAACGTATTAGGCAAAGTGGCGAAAGTTGTGAACAACAAACCTGACTTTGAATTCTTGGTAGAAGGTCACACGGACAATGTTCCTTTCTCAAGCGGAGTTTTGGTGGACAACTGGGATTTAAGTGCGAAACGTGCTACGTCCATAGTTAGAACATTACAAAATGAGTTTAATGTGGATCCGAAGCGTATGACTGCTGCAGGTAGAAGCTACTATGTTCCATTAGCATCAAATGATACCGCTGCTGAAAGAGCTAAAAACAGAAGAACGCGTATTGTGGTATTACCGAAAATTGATCAATTCTACAACATGATTGAAGAAGGCATGAAAGACCCTGCCATCGGAGGTACTGGAGAATAAGGATTAATTTCAACATATTTTAAAAAGGCCGCAATAGCGGCCTTTTTTGTTTTACAGAATGTCCGTACTTCCCTTTCCTTCTCTAACTACCTCGGGAATATCCGTAGACAAGTCAATTACAGTAGAGGCCACATTTCCGCCATATCCCCCATCTATTACCACATCTACCAAATTCTGCCACTTCTCAAAAATAAGTTCAGGGTCGGTAGTATATTCCAAAATATCATCTTCATCATAAATGGATGTGGAAACAATTGGATTACCCAGTCCAAGTACTAGTGCTCTGGCAATTTCATTATCTGGAACCCGAATTCCAACAGTCTTTCGTTTCTTGAAATCCTTGGGAAGGTTATTGTTGCCCGGTAAAATAAAGGTATACGGACCTGGGAGCGCCCTTTTCAGAATTTTGAAGGTCGCAGAATCTATTTGCCTTACAAAGTCGGAAAGATTGCTTAGGTCTGCACAAACAAAGGACCAGTTGGCCTTAACCAGCTTAATTCCTTTAATACGGGCAATCCGCTCCAAAGCTTTTGTGTTGGTAATATCGCACCCTAAACCATAAACGGTATCGGTTGGATAAATAACCAATCCCCCTTTACGAAGAATATCGGCGATTTTCTCTACCTGCCTTGGATTGGGGTTCTCTTCAAAAAGTTTTATTAATTCAGCCATGACTTCATACAAAGTAACAAAGATTGTGCTCAACTATTAGCAATACCAGAGGTAAATTCATGTCTACAGAGGGGATACGGACGGATTTCACCCAAAAAGGGAAACAGGGTTAATAGCATCGACATAGTGTTACATTTTATCGATAAATTACAATATTGACCTTAAACAAACGTTCTTGAATCTAGAAATTTTAAGTCCAAATCTTACACAATGAACACCATTAGAGGTCGGGTTCTGATTGCGTTTCTGTTACTATTCCTTCTTATAGGTCCTTTCCTTCTATTTGCATTCAACAGTCTCAAAAAAATAGATAATGCCAAAACACTCAGAGAAAGTGTGGCTGTTTTTGATGGCAATCGTCTAAAAGCGGACAATAAATTTTTTCAGGTACTCGACTTTGACACAAAACGAGATGAATTTTATCTGGAAAAATCCTCCAAGTATTTAAAAGAGTATAAAATCTACATAAAGAATTCCAAAAAGGCCCTTGAGGATATTCGGGCTGCAAACTACAATACCAACAACACGGTAGACCAACGGCTACGACGTATAACCAAGGACTTAGACGAGCTCAATTTCAATATAATTCAAGTCTTAAACCTGATACAGAAGAAAGGGTTTCGAAATTTTGGGCTGGTAGGTGAAATGAGAAGAAGCATTCATCAATTAGAAACCGAAGCAAAGGGCATAGAATTGACCGAAATTCTTCAAATTAGACGACGGGAGAAAGATTTTTTTCTACGTAAAGACGCTACATACATCAAAGAGCTCAATACACTTTGTGGTGATATCAGGAAGCGCCTTAAAGAAGACCCAGAGGCTGATATGATAACTATTGAGCTGCTTAATGGATATCAGAAGAATTTCAATGCGATTACAAAGCTTGACAGGAAAATTGGTGATGGAAACTCAGGCCTCATACAAGAAATTCAAGAAGTTCAGACGAAACTAAACACAAATACTGCCGCCCTTTATACCCTTGTTGATGTAGACTCCGAACTCATGATAGGCTCAATAAAATCTTATTTGGTTTTATTCTTTACCATTACCATGTTGTTCGCGATTCTTTCCGCTTTTGTTTTTTCAAGTCATATTGCCAAACCTATCAAGACTTTGATTTCGGATATGGATTCCATCGTCCAAAACAATTTTGAAGGGAAACTGAAAAAACCCAAAAGTTTAAAAATTACGGAGATTGATAAACTAACTGGAACTTACAATGGTTTGGTTGATAAAATCCGGAAGCAAATAAATACACTAAGCGAGAAAAACAAAACACTCCATTCCTTAAATGGTAAGTTGGTTGAATCCGAAAACGAACTTAAAGAAGCCTCTAGAATAAAGGATAAATTCTTTTCCATAATATCACATGACCTGCGTGGACACACTGGAAATGTGCTTTCATTGGCCAATATTTTGAAGGAAGACGCCAATGAATTGGGGGAGCAAGAAAAGAAAATGTTCGTAAAGTACCTGTCCGATGCCTCCCAGAACCTTCAGTTACTACTGGACAACCTACTAAATTGGGCGAAATCCCAGATGAATGATCATGAGGTATCCAAAAGGGCGTTCAATATTTTCAATGTTATTGAGAACAACGTAGAGCTATTTAAAGAAAATGCCTTACGGAAAGGCATTACAATAAGTCATCCATCCAAAGAAGTTTCAAACGCTTACGCGGATAAGGACATGATTGATTTTGTAGTACGAAACTTAATATCCAACGCGTTGAAATTTACTGAAAGTGGTGATTCAATAACCGTAGAAGTGGTGGAAGAAGAAGATCATTTAAAGGTTAAGGTAAAGGATACAGGTATTGGTATGAGCGAAAAGCAACGTAAGGCTCTTCTTGATTCTAAAAAAGAGAACCTTTCTACCAAAGGAACGGATAATGAAGAAGGGACGGGACTCGGGTTTGCCATATGCAAAGACTTTATCAAACGCAATGATGGTATGATTTTTATTGAATCCAAAGAAGGTGAAGGAAGTACTTTCTCATTTACAGTACCAACAAATCTTACCCGAGAAAGTATTCTACGAGTTTCTTAATCCTCCAAAATTTCTAATTTGGCAAAGCGAAGCAAGAGCTTTTTTACATCCCCTTTATCAAACTGGATTTCCGCTTTTTTATCATTACCGAACCCCTCAATCTTAAGTACTTTACCCACACCGAATCGGGTGTGATTTACGCGCATTCCTGTCGTTAAGTTTACGTCCGCAACCTTGGTATTGGTTGAAGGAGCACTCAAATCAGGTTTTAATTTGCGGAGTTTGCGGAGCTGGTTTTCGTTGGGCCTATGACCCGTAGGTGGAGTTCCGTTGGCAGGCTTGGTTTGGCGAAGTTTGCTTTTATCCACTTCACCAAAAATATTGGCGTCAATCATGGATTTATAGCGATACCCATCATTAACGGGAGTCAAATTCTCCACATATTGCTCATCTATTTCTTCCAGAAATCGACTAGGCTCCGCATCAATTAGTTTTCCCCATCGATACCGATTTTGGGTATAGGTCAAATACGCTTGTTTCTCAGCACGTGTCAAGGCAACGTAAAAAAGGCGTCTTTCCTCTTCCAGTTCGCTCCGCGTGTTCATGCTCATTGCAGAAGGAAAGAGGTCCTCTTCCATACCCACAATATAGACATACGGAAATTCAAGTCCTTTTGCCAAGTGAATCGTCATAAGTGCTACACGGTCGTCATCACCTGTCTCCTTGTCCATATCGGTAGCAAGTGCAACATCTTCCAAAAACTCGGTAAGGCTCCCCGTAGCATCTGCCAACTCCTTTTGCCCTTCCACAAAGTCCTTTATACCGTTCAAAAGCTCCTCAATGTTTTCCATACGGGCTATACCCTCCGGCGTGCCATCTTTTTTGAATTCGAGAAGTAGTCCTGTCTTTTTGGCCACATGTTCCGCCAATGTGAAAGCATCGCTTCCTTCATTCATGATTTGGAAGCTTTTTATCATGGTCACAAAATCCTCTAGTTTTCTTTGAGTACCTGAATTTATCTTCAACTGAAGTTTATCCAAGTGGTCTATTACCTCAAAAATTGAACGTCCATAGTGATTGGCGGCGACCACTAATTTGTCTATGGTTGTTTGTCCAATTCCACGAGCGGGAAAGTTGATGATGCGTTTTAACGCTTCTTCATCTTTGGGATTAATAACCATTCGCAAATAGGCCAAGACATCCTTAATCTCCTTACGTTGATAAAAGGAAAGTCCTCCATAAATCCGATAAGGAATATCCCTTTTCCGTAAAGCATCCTCAATCGCCCTGGATTGTGAATTGGTACGGTACAATACAGCAAATTCCCCATTCTGCAATTGATGTTGCATCCTGTTTTCAAAAATGGAAGACGCCACATACCTACCCTCTTCTGCATCCGTTACACTGCGATGTATTTTGATTTGATTCCCTTCATCATTGGAAGTCCAAACTACCTTTTCCAGTTGGTTTTTATTCTTGGCGATTATGGAATTGGCGGCATTCACAATGTTTTTTGTTGACCTATAATTCTGTTCTAGTCGATACACCGCCACATCATCGTAATCCCTTTGGAAGTTAAGAATGTTGCTTATGTTCGCTCCACGAAATGAATAGATACTCTGGGCATCATCTCCGACCACGCAAATGTTCTGATAGCGGTCTGACAACGCCTTTACAATCAAGTATTGTGAATGATTGGTATCCTGATACTCATCCACCAATATGTATTTGAAACGCTCTTGATACTTCATCAACACCTCAGGAAAACGTGTCAAAAGTTCATTGGTGCGCAACAGTAAATCATCAAAATCCATAGCCCCTGCCTTAAAACAACGGTCCACGTAATTTTGATAAATTTCTCCCAAACGGGGTCTTTTGGCCATGGCATCTGCCTCAACCAACTCTGGGTTTTGGAAATAGGCCTTAACGGTAATAAGACTATTTTTATAAGAGGAAATTCGATTTTGAATCTGCTTGTACTTATAAATATCCTTGTCCAGCCCCATTTCCTTGATGATGGAAGCAATCAACCGTTGGGAATCCTGAGTGTCGTAAATAGTAAAGTTACTGGGATAGCCCAATTTGTCACTTTCAAAACGAAGCAGCTTCGCAAATACAGAATGGAAGGTTCCCATCCATAAATTCTTGGCTTCTGAATTGCCAACAATAGTAGCAATTCTTTTTTTCATTTCCTTAGCGGCTTTATTGGTAAAAGTGAGCGCTAGAATATTGAAGGAATCCACCCCCTGTTCCATTAAATGGGCTATACGATAGGTAAGTACCCTGGTTTTTCCTGAACCTGCGCCCGCAATAACCATCAAGGGGCCATCCTTATGCAAAACAGGCGCACGTTGCGCATCATTTAATTCATCCAAAAACGTACTCAAGGACTATTTCTTTTAAAAGTAAAGGTGAAATTAGCCAATTATGTACTCTTGATAAAATCATCCTTTTAATAGTTATAAACAGTGAAGAGTTCTTATGAATTTGAATATATTTAGTTGTTTAAATCCTTTTTAAATGAAATTTTCGGCTTTCTTCTTATTCGCTTTTTTACTTTTTTCTGCTCTAGGTTTAGCTCAAGAAAAGAAAACTGGGCCGGTGTTGGAGGAGTATGGCGAAGTGTGGACAATTGAAAATCCCGATTTTGTTACCGACACCAATATGGAATTCAAAGTGGTTTTCGATATTATGCAAAGCCCAGAATCACCTGCAGATTTAAATCGAAGTATCGAGACCGCTGCACGATTTTTAAATATGCACGCGCAGAGCAATGTTCCTGAATCACAGTTGAAAGTGGCATTGGTGGTGCACAGTAAAGCATCCAAAGATGTTATTAAAAATGACGCATATCTTACTCGATTCGGTACACAAAACCCAAACTATACTATGATTAATCAACTCATGGAAGCAGGCGTCGAAGTGATACTTTGTGGTCAATCCTCAAAATCTAGAAAGTATCCAAAAGAAGAATTCATTCCAGGTGTAAAGATTTCACTTTCCGCCATGACGGCATTGATTCAACTACAAAACAAAGGCTATCAACTCATTAAATTTTAATACTATGAAGAAGGTTTTAACCCTAGCAAGCTTCTTTTGCTGTTTTACTATTTTGGCTCAAGGCCCTAACTTAGAGAAAGATTATGCAGCAATTGAATCCAAAGTTATTGAATGGCGTCATGACATTCACCAAAATCCCGAATTAAGCAATCGCGAATTCAAAACTTCCGAAAAAATTGCCAAACATTTAAAATCCTTAGGGATTGAGGTGACAACTGGCGTTGCTCATACGGGAGTGGTAGGTATCCTTAAAGGGGATAATCCTGGAAAAGTGGTTGCCCTAAGAGCGGATATTGATGCACTGCCCGTTACGGAAAGAAACGACCTTCCATTTAAATCTACAGTTACTTCGGAATTTTTAGGGGAAAAAGTTGGGGTAATGCACGCCTGCGGGCATGACACACATACTGCTATTCTTATGGGAGTGGCTGAAGTGCTCTCCAAAAACAAGGACAAAATTAAGGGAACTGTAAAGTTTATCTTCCAACCGGCTGAAGAAGGTGCTCCTCCTGGTGAAGAAGGTGGAGCCTTACTTATGGTCAAAGAAGGAGTTTTGAAAAATCCCGATGTAGATGCCATTTTTGGATTGCACATCAATTCGCAAACCCCTGTTGGAACAATTCGTTATAAAATAGGCGGGGCCTTGGCCGCAGCACAAAGCTTTACCATTAAGGTAAAAGGAAAACAAAGTCATGGGTCTCAACCCTGGAGTGGCGTGGACCCCATTTTGATAAGTGCTAAAATTATTGATGGGTTACAAACCATAATCAGCCGTGAAGCCAATTTAACCAATGAAGCGGCCGTAATCACTGTGGGTAAAATCAAAAGTGGGGTACGATTTAATATTATTCCGGAGTCCGCAGAAATGCTTGGAACCATTCGTACTTTGGATTATGATATGAAGGACCATATCAATAAGCGAATGAAAGAAATGGTTGCTGATATTGCCAAAGCTTATGGCGGGGAAGCTACTTGCGAAATCAAGGATGCTACGGACATTACTTTCAATGTACCAGAACTGGCCAGACAGATGCTACCTACTCTTCAGCGCGTCGCAGGCGATAAAAATGTAATTGCCCAAAAGGCAATCACAGGCGCTGAGGATTTTTCGTATTTCCAAAGAGAGGTTCCTGGGTTTTTCTTCTTCTTGGGTGGAATGACACCGGGTAATACGGCATCATATCCGCATCACACCCCAGATTTCCTAATTGATGATGCCGGAATGCAGTTGGGTGTAAAAGCTATGACCGAGTTGACGTTGGATTATTTGAATATGTGAAGCATAGCACACAAAAGTCTAAAGCTAACCTAATAAATGTGGATTGTTATCTTTGTGTCAATTGATTTACCATACTTGATGGTTTGAAAATCAATTGTCATTTTGCAAGAAGAATTACCTTTTTTCTTTAACAAATTTTTAGAAAACTTCAAAAATTAAAAAAGTAACCAACCTAAATCTAATTAATATGCATAAAAAACTACCTATCCTACTAGCATTCCTTTTAATTTCTGGAATCGCGTTGGGGCAAAAAAAGAGTGAGCTTTTTGCCCAAATTGAAGAATTGAAATCTGAAAAGCAAGAGCTGGAACAGCAACTGGCAGAAATAAAACGGGAGGTTTCATCAAGTAAGGCTAAGGCAGAAACCCTTGAAACGGAAAATGTGAGCTTAAGGGAAGCCAATGCCACGCTATTAACTAATCTCACCAGTTTTTCAGAGCTCTCCAAAAAGAATAGCGAGAACGTAAACAAAACCCTTGAAGCATTGGGTCAAAAAGAAAGACAACTGAGCGATATCAATAAAATGATTTCGTCAAATGACTCTACTGCCATTGTAGCCCTCACCCAGGTAAAAAAGACATTAGGTGAAAACGCAAATGCTAATTTTTCTGAAGGTGACATCATTTTATCCGGCAGTTTGAACAGTCTTTTTGGTTCAGATTCTTCCAATGAACTTACGGAGGATGGAAATGCTTGGCTTGCGAAAGTGGCAGACATTATAAAGGCCAATCCGAATCGTAAAACTGAAATAGTGGGGTTAAACATTACAGGAGAATTTGCTTCTACGTATGACCAAGCCATTGCAGTCACGAAAAGGTTAACGGATTCGTTGGGTATTGCTACCGAAAAAATCTCCACCTCAGTGCAAGATGGGAACTTTAAAGAAGGAATTTCCATAAAGCTACGCCCTGACTATGAAGGTTTTTATGGAAAGGTAAAGGAAAGCGTAAACGTTGCGCAATAATTTTTTACCTACAAAAGGGATAGAAAGACTTAAAACTAGATTCATACTTTTTCCATATTTAGTGCGTTCTAGTTTCTAGTAAATCAAAAAAACCAACTACCCATGACCGGAGATGAAATTTTCCAATTATTTGCCTTTTTGTTGCCTGCTGTTGTAACTGGAGCTGTGGCCTTTTACTTTTTCAGGTTACACACCAGAAATGAAGATGGGAGAAGACGTTATCTACTTCAAAAAGATGCCCAAAAAGATGCTCTTCCCATCCGTTTGCAAGCTTATGAGCGTATGGTCCTTTTCTTAGAACGAATTTCATTAAATAGTCTTGTAGTAAGAGTCGCTCCTGTGGGAAAAAGCAAAAGTGATTATGAAAACCTGTTGATTAAGCAAATCGAGACTGAGTTTGACCACAATCTTTCCCAGCAAATATATATGTCTGACGAGTGTTGGAATATCATAAAAACGGCGAAAAATGCAACCATTCAAGCTATTCGCTCTGCTGGAATGAGCCAAACGGAATCACCGGATAAACTGCGGGAAGATATTCTTAATCAAACTATGGAGAGGCAATCTCCATCTTCCACCGCCCTATCTTTTATCAAAAAGGAAGTTAGCGAACTTTGGTAGTCACATACATTGTGATGCCTTTCTAAATTGGGTTGGAGTCATTTTTTTTAAAGACTTGAATGTTCTATTAAAGTGACTCACATTTTCAAAACCGGAGTTTAGGGCAATATCCTGTATAGACTTACCAGTGTTAATTAAGGATTGACATACCATCTCTATCCTCATGATATTTACGAAACTAATAAATGAGTGTCCTGAACATTTTTTAAACCATCTACAGAAAGATTGAGGGACCATGTTGCATTGTTCAGCTATATGTTCCACGCTTAATTTCTTATCCAAATGGTTTAGTATATAGTTGTTGATTTTAGCAAAACGTTCGTCTCTAACATTTAATGGGTGTTTATACTTTGTAGAAGACAAGAACAATTTTTCCTTATGTCCGACAAGCTGATTCAACAATTCAAAAAGCAAAGAAATTTTTTGTATCCCAGTGGCATTTTGAAAAGATGTAATCACGGAAATTATTTTGCTTTTACCACCAAGAAGTTGGATTCCCCTTTCGGATTCCTTGAATAACGCTTCCAGTGGATAGCACTCCTTAAACGATTGAAACAATTCCTTTTTAAACTGAATGACATACGCTTGTTGGAACTTCGTTGCAGTAGCATTACTACTGACCCATTGATGCGGGGTATTTTCACCTATGATTACCAGGTCATTTTCAGCATAGGGAAGTATAGAATCACCGACAAATCTGAATCCCTTTCCCTTGGTAATTAAGGTAATCTCTATTTCTGGGTGATAATGCCAATAAGGCCGGAATTGGGAAGATTCTCGAATGAAAAAATTGACGGAACCTTGAGAAAGTATTTTCTCTAACTGCACCTTCATCATTGCAAATATAAACATGATAATACATATAATTCAATATCTGTGTTTAGATATATCAATACTTGGTTAGAATAGCATAATCCAATCACTGTTTTACATCCTAATTTTGTGCGTATATCTTGAAAAAATGGAATTGTTACAACAAGCTTACCCTATAAACGAGGACCAAATACGCTTTTACGCCAAAAACAAGTTCATAAAGCTGAAAAATGTGCTGAATGCTGACTATATCGCTTTTTACAATGAAATCATTTCCAAAAAAGTGGACGAAATGAATCAAGAGGAAACTCCGTTAGAAAAAAGAAACACATATGGCAAGGCCTTTTTACAGCTATTTAATTTGTGGGAACATGATTCAAACATTAAGAATTTAGTTTTTAGCAAACGATTGGCTGGAATTGCAGCTCAATTGATGCAGGTGGATGGTGTTAGACTTTATCATGACCAAGCTCTTTTTAAGGAACCTGGAGGAGGAATAACCCCTTGGCATGCCGACCAATATTATTGGCCTTTGGAAACCGACAAGACCGTTACCGCGTGGATTCCACTTCAAAAAACAGGTCTTAAAATGGGACCTCTTGAGTTCAGTGCGGGAAGCCATGCCATTATAGAGGGAAGGGAACTATCCATAAGTGACGAAAGTGAATCTCAAATTCAAAAGAAACTTAGAGTTACAGACTTTAACCACGTAATCGAACCCTTTGATATTGGAGAAATAAGCTTTCATTCAGGGTGGATTTTTCATAGAGCTGGTACAAACACCACTGAAAATATGAGAAAAGTAATGACCGTCATTTATATGGATAAAAACATGAAATTGAAAAGACCGGAAAATGATGGGCAGATGAATGACTGGAAGACCTGGTGTCCAGGTGCGGAAATAGGGAAAGAAATCAATACACCTCTCAACCCAACCCTACTCTAATTGCTCAGGGTCTATCGGACTGGTTTCTTCATTCTTGTTCTTCGCATAAAGATAACCACGCTTCCACCATAAGGTCATCCTTTCCTTATTGAATATAAGAGAGTTTGTGGTCAATACCGTAGGTGTATAATAGAAGTTGATGATGGCATCTTTTTGATTGGCAACCAATTTTCCAACTCTAACATTTTGATTCTCAATACGGTCCAACATAAACTCAAAGCTGGTAGTAATCAATTCAAAAGGACTCCGTACAGGCATACGATTAAGATAATTTACCTCTGTTCTCAGTACTACAACATCCAACTCGGTAGCACCTCGCTTCAATGCTTCTTCTATAGGTACCAGACTGCCCAGTCCCCCATCGGCATATTCACATCCATTACGCTTTACCAAGCTCATAAAGGGAACGTAATTGGACGAAATCCAAACCCAATCGCAAAACTCTTCATAAGTGCAATCGTTTATGGATTTATACTCTACTTGATTTAAGGATAGATTAGATACGGTCACAATTACATCACTGGTACCCTCTTTCAATTGATTAAATTCTTCTATAGTAATGGAATTGCGAATAAGCTCCCGTAGATTCTCGCTTTCGCCAAAAGTTTTCTTGCCTCTAAGGAAATTTTTGAACACATTCCAATGATTAATGGCTATGCGTTCAATGCCATGCTTTTTTTTGATGATAAACGGACAGTTATCAAATATGCTATCTTGATTTACCGAGGAATATATCTCCTTAATCTTATCAAGCTTGTTCAACGCCAAATGGGAAATGAGAAGGCTTCCTGTGGATGTGCCAACGAATAGATCATATTCATGCTTAGCTTCCTGGATAAGAAACTGGGCCACTCCACCTGCAAAGGCGCCCTTACTTCCTCCTCCCGATATGACCAAAGCTCTCATTTGCTTAAAGTTTTATCCAAATACTCTTTTTCTTGTTTATCTAGTTGGGCGTATATGGATTTAAGTCGGTCTATATTTCCTTCTCCTTTCAAAAACTCTTTTAAAAATTTTCGGCTTGATTTTTTAAAGTACCATACGTAATGGTTACAGGCATTAACAAGATTCTTCAAGACCTCATCAGAAAAAGCACCAAGGTTTTTCAAATACCGAAAGGCCAGCAAACGAACTTCAAAATGATATTGTGGATGGGTATACCCACTTAGTTCTTCATAAAAGTTTCTTTTGGATTCGTTTCTATAGTCAGGAGTAGCCAAAGCTAGCGCAAGCCATAGCATACGAACATTTTTATTCGGTAACCCGATGACATTAGATGTTTTATTTAAATACTCAGAACGTTTTTCGGGAAAATCACTCCATAATTGATACAAAACTGCTTCTTGTGTGACATAACTCTTATCCATTAGGATAGACTCAAAAATTGGTTGTAATATATCGGAAACTTTGGGAATAATTAAAGCTAGAGCTTGACGCACTCTAACTCCCTCTCCCTTTACTAGGTGAAATAATTCTTCATCTTGAATATCATTGGCATAATCTAGAAGCACCTGTCTCTTAAAATTATCAGAGTTGGTTACATTCCAATATTGCTTTATCAACTTTTGCATTGTGGAGTCATTAGCGGCTTCTTTGGCTTTTTTTAGAGTAAAATAGGCCTCTAACGAACGGTTATGTTTAAAAAGGAAATTCTCAGCCACATCCATAGGAAAAGTTGAATCATACAACCAAGCCTTTTCGAAGTCACAAAGATTTTGTCCTGAAGCTTTACTCATTTCTTTCATGAAATCCGAAATGGTAACATTCTGGTACGCGTTCTTTTGTAAATACTCTTTGATTCCCTGTTTGAAGGCCTCCTTTCCAATTTGCTCCCTTAACATGACAAGTGCCCAAGCGCCTTTTTCGTAGAATGTAAGGCTACCAGCATTGGGATTTGTCAATGCCTCTCCGTTTCCATCCTTTGAAAAGTTGTATAAGGAACTTGCCGTTTCGTATAGTTTCCAATAGTAATAATCTTCGCCAAATATTTCCTTTTCCGCTAAGTATGCATAAAAAGTAGCAAATCCCTCATGGAGCCAATGGTGTTCTCCACTCTGTTCAGTTACCAAATTGCCAAACCATTGATGTGCTAATTCATGGGCGTTGACATTCACATAATTTTTATCAATAAATGCAATGGAATCAACCATAAAAGTGTTTGAAAATATAGTAGCTCCTGTATTTTCCATCCCGGCGTACAAAAAGTCGTGAACCGGTATCTGTTTGTAATTTTCCCATGGATAGGGAATACCTATTTCCTCCTCTAAAAAATCAAAAATTAATTTGGTATAGCGGTAGGTGGGCTCCACTTTTAAACTATCTTGAGGTTCATAGTACAATTCTATGGGAATACCAGAAGAAGATTGAATGGTTTGCTTTAAATAATTACCAATACCAAAAGCTACCAGATAACTGCTCATGGGTTTTTGCATGTCAAACCTCCAGGTCGAGACATTTCCCAAATCCTCCTTTTCCAATAGCTTGCCATTGGACACAACTTGATATAAGGAATCAAAGGTTATGGATAAATCGAATTCAATCTTATCATTCATATCATCCAAACTTGGGAGCCAATGACTAGTATATTTTCCTTGGCCTTGTGTCCAAATTTGTCCTTTTTCCCGGTTTAATGCACCCAAAAGTCTGTTATCTATTCCCCTTTGGACTCCAGCGATATCTCTTCGCAAGCCTTTAGTCGAGTTCTTCACTAGTAATGAATCAGGATACTCCCAGCGGGAAAAGTATACGGTTTGTTTGGGTGAAGTATTATAATTAAGGGACAAAATATACTCCCTTTCTTTTTTGAACTTTTTATTTATAATAATTGCTCTCCCCGTATTAGCGTATTTCACGGGTTTCCCATCTAATAACACTGAGGAAAAGTCCATGTTGATTGCATCTAAAAAAACAGAATCAACGTTTTGTAATACTTCAAACTCATAATTAACTTCTCCCTTAATACTTTTTTCATAAGGTTCCGGTAGAATGTGAATCTCAGCCCTAATAAAATCTACCTTATTCTGAATCTGCCCAAAGGTTACTTGGATAAAGAGAAGAAAAACAAGTATGGGAAATGGCTTCATGATTTGAGTATAGCAAAAGTCTTTCCAAATTACATATTTTCGTTTGATGAATGCCAATTTTCTACAAACTCCCATTACCTACCTGAAAAGTGTAGGACCCAACCGAGCCGAAGTGCTCCAAAAGGAATTGGGCATTTATAGCTATCGCGATTTGCTTCAACTTTTCCCCAACCGCTATTTAGACAAAACCCAGTACTACAAAGTCAACCAGCTACAGGCTAGCGGTGCAGATATCCAGATTGTTGGCAAAATCATACATTTAAAAACGGTAGAGCAAAAAAGGGGGAAGCGTTTAGTGGCCACTTTTGTTGATGAAACGGGCCAAATGGAACTGGTTTGGTTTCGCGGACATAAATGGTTAAGAGAAAGTCTTAAAATAAATGAGCCCTATGTGGTATTTGGACGGATTTCAAGGTATGGCAGTACGTTTTCAATTGCCCATCCTGAAATGGAGCTGCTGTCCGTACATGAGAAAGGGCTAAAAATTGCTATGCAACCGCTTTATCCCTCAACAGAGAAGTTAAGCGCCAAAGGTATTACCAATCGGGTTATGAGCCAGATGGTACAACAGCTTTTTCTAGAATGCAAAGGAAACTTTGAAGAATCATTATCCCTCCAAATTTTGGATGAACTACGGTTAATCTCAAAAAGTGATGCCTTGCTCAACATTCATTTTCCCAAAAACCAAGAAATGTTGGCTAAGGCGCAATTCCGATTAAAGTTTGAAGAGCTCTTTTTCGTTCAACTCCAGTTGATTTCAAAAAAAATTCTAAGAAAACAGAAGATAAAAGGCATGCCATTCTCTGAGGTGGGAGTTAACTTCAATACCTTTTTCAAAAACCATCTTCCTTTTAAGTTGACCGATGCCCAGAAAAAGGTCATCAAGCAAATCCGAAATGACCTGGGTAGCAACGCGCAGATGAACCGACTGCTTCAAGGGGATGTGGGTTCTGGTAAGACCATAGTGGCTTTGCTGTGTATGCTACTGGCGATAGACAATGGGTTTCAAGCGTGTCTTATGGCTCCTACTGAAATCCTTGCCCAACAACATTTTAATGGCCTTAAGGAATTATTGGTTGAAATGGATGTTCGGATAAGTTTGTTGACCGGTTCCACTAAGAAATCTGTCCGAAAAGGAATTCACGAAAGTCTTCAAGAAGGAGAGTTAAACATATTGGTAGGTACCCATGCTATTCTAGAAGATACCGTTCAGTTTAAAAATTTGGGATTGGCGATAATTGATGAACAGCATAGGTTTGGAGTAGCCCAACGTTCCAAATTGTGGCATAAAAATGAAATTCCTCCGCATATTCTGGTTATGACGGCCACACCTATTCCAAGAACCTTGGCCATGAGTCTTTATGGGGATTTGGATATTTCGGTGATTGATGAATTACCTCCCGGACGGAAAGCAATAAAAACGGTTCATAGATTTGACTCCAATCGTTTAAAGGTTTTCCAATTTATTAAAGATGAAATAAGAAAAGGACGCCAAATTTACGTGGTTTACCCGTTAATTGCAGAATCCGAAGCCTTGGATTATAAGGATTTGATGGATGGTTACGAAAGTCTAGCGAGAGATTTTCCTTTGCCAGAGTACCAAATATCCATCGTCCATGGCAAAATGAAACCGGCTGACAAAGAATACGAAATGGACCGATTTGTTAGAGGCGAAACCCAGATTATGGTCGCTACCACAGTCATCGAGGTTGGGGTAAATGTTCCCAATGCCTCCGTAATGATAATTGAAAGTGCAGAACGGTTCGGTCTATCTCAATTGCATCAACTAAGGGGGCGCGTAGGACGAGGTGCTGAACAGAGTTTTTGTATCCTTATGACAAGCCATAAACTATCTGAAGACTCCAAAACACGATTGGAAACCATGGTTCGCACCAATGATGGTTTTGAAATTGCCGAGGTAGATTTAAAACTAAGAGGTCCAGGCGATTTAATGGGTACCCAACAAAGTGGGATGCTAAATCTTAAGATCGCCGATATTATCAAAGACAACCAAATTCTTCAAACGGCGCGGCATTATGCCTCAAATTTACTTAAGGACGACCCGGGTCTGAAAAAAGATGAAAACAAACGGATTTTAAAGGCCTATCATAATCTAACACAGAATAAAACTATCTGGAACTACATAAGCTAACTTAAGATTCTGAATCGATACCTTTCAGTTTGCTCGTTAAAAATGAGTTAATTGAATCACTATCAATCCTATTTTCGGTCAAAACGCTCTACCTTAAACACAAATTGACTACAATGAAAAAATTTATCCTACCAGTAATCGTACTGGCACTTGCATTCTATGGTTTATCCTCTTGGACTACCCACGAAACCTCGAGAAACCTAACAGCTGATTTTGAATATGGCGACCTACAGATTGGGTCTATCAATGCTTTGAGTTTTGGACCTGAAGGCATATTGTTTATTGGGGACTCCAAAAATGCCATGGTTTATGCCGTTGACACCAAGGATACTGGTGTTAAGGACGAAGGTGGAGAAATAAACATGAGAAACTTTGACCAAACCATAGCCGCGTCCTTGGGGACTACGGCAGATAAAATAACCATTAGTGATATGGTGGTCAATCCAAAATCCAAAACCCCTTACTTTGGGGTAAATCTTGAAGACGGTACAGCAGTATTACTTCGACTTAAAGGAGAAGCTTTAGAAAACGTTTCATTGAAAGAAGTTAGCTTTTCTAAAACTTCGCTAGCAAATGCGGTAGATGCGAATGCCAAAGATAGACGGGAAAGACCGCTTCGGGTTTGGGCTATTGCGGATTTGAAATTTCATGGAGACCGAGTTTTGGTATCAGGACTTTCCAACAAAGAGTTTGCTTCTACCTTTAGAAGTATTCCTTTTCCCTTTAACGATTCGCAAGATCAAACTTCATTGGAAATCTGGCATGCAGCTCACGGTAAATATGAAACCCACGCACCTATTAAGACTTTTGACATCGTATCTTTAAACAACCAAGATTACTTAATGGCAAGTTATACCTGTACTCCTTTGGTACTCTTCCCCATGAATGAACTTGAAAATGGCAAGCATATTAAAGGACGTACCGTAGCTGAATTAGGGGCTGGAAACTCTCCTTTGGATATGATTTCGTACCAAAAAGAAGGAAAACAATATTTCCTAATGTCAAACAGCAATCGTCCTGTAATGCGATTGGACTACGAAGACATTGCGAATTTCAAAGAGACCTTAACAGAACCAGTTACAGAATTTGCAGTGGCGACTGGCGTTCCTTATGACAATCTTCCATTTCCATATGTGCAGCAAATGGACAATCTGGATGATTCCCACGTACTTTATATTCAAAGGACTGGGAACGGAGAATTGATATTACGCAGTAGGTCTACTAAATGGATGTAATTTCTCCAAGTTTAACTTTATACCAAAAGATCAAGTTATTCTTGGTCTTTTTTTGTGCTGCACTTTCTTTTAGTTGTGCTGAAGGTGAACCTACAAACAAGGTTCATGTTAACTATGAGAACGGTAAGGCTGTAAGTGTATCTTTTAAAGTAGAAGGGCAATCAGACTATGTTGTTTTTTTAAAACAAAGCGACTTAACACCAGTTCTGGGCACTATGACTCATGACACACAAGCATACACCTTCATACCCGTTGTTGCATTCACACCAGGTAAAACGTATGATATAAGGAAAAATGGACATACTATAGAGTCGTTCACAATAGATAATCCTCGAAAAGGAGAAAAACCAGAACTGGTCGCCATCTACCCTTCATTGGACACCGTGCCCCAAAACCTATTAAAGATGTATTTCGTGTTCTCGGAACCCATGCAACATTCCAGAAGGGCTTTGGATTTCATAAAAGTATTTGATAATACAATTCAAGAAGAAACGGATGTTTTTTTGGAAATGCAGACCGAACTTTGGAATAAAGAGCATACACAACTAACACTTTGGTTAGACCCAGGGCGTATTAAAACCGATTTGATACCCAATCGTGAAAAGGGGCTTCCCCTACTCCAAAACCACTTATATACCATCTTGATAGATAGTTTGTGGAAATCTGCTAAAGGCCATTCGCTATCCAAAAAATATACCAAGACATTCCATGTACTAGAAAAGGATTTAAAAAGACCAACCGTAGATTCATGGAATGTTGTTGTTCCTCAAAAAGGAGGACAAAGCCCTTTAGAAATATATTTTGATGAGCCCTTGGACGCGATTTTAACAAAAGAAACCATCCAAATCACAAACAGTGAGGGTGAGTCCTTGTCAGGCGTTTTATCACTATCTGAAAATGAATTCAAACTGGAATTCAAACCCATAGAAAAATGGACTGCCGGAAAGTATTCCATTTATGTGGACCCGGTTCTTGAAGACCTGGCAGGTAATAATTTGCAAAGATTATTCGATACTGATATCTCCACGCAAACAAACAGCGCAGAAAGACAAAATAATATATTAAACTTCATGATTGAGTAAAACAAAAATGCCCAGGACTCCTGGGCACTTTTAAAAAGCTATGAAAATAGATGCTTAGTTGATTGCTTCTCCTTTTTCAGCTTTAGCAATGTTTGCAGCCACTCTATCCTTGTTAGCCTGGGCAGGAGCATTCTCTAAAGCTAATTTTAAATGTTTTATGGTAGATTTATTATCCCCTAAAGCGGAGTACCCTCTTGCCAAACCATAGTGTACTGGCCAGGTTCCCTTATGTGTTTTAGCATTCCATTTGAATATTTCCAAGGCTTCATCCTTTTTCCCTTGAGCAATTAATTGTCTACCATAGCCGTGAACCTGAAATACGGTTCCCAAAGGCAATGCTTCCTCCATACTAGCTTTTGCTTCAACGGTTTTACCTTGCTTTGCAAGAATTTGAGATTTGATACTCAAATTATTGAATGTTTTTTGACTGAAGAATTGTCCTGCAATTGCAGCATCCACCCAAGAAAGTGCTTCATCCAAATCCCCATCATTGTTCAATGCAAAGTTCGCTGCTTGTTCCCAACTTTGTCTGGCAAATCCAGGTGTGGTTTGGAGTTGGTTTCGTACTTCCGTTAAAACATTGTTGGTAACATCGGTCTCAATCTTAAAAGGAATCTCTTTCTTTTCCCAACTTAATGAAGCTACAGCTGATTTGGCATCGACTTCATTAAAGTTGAAGGTCAGTTGCTCAACATGAGCAATCTCTTTTGTTTGTACGTCTACCCTCAATACATCTTCCTCTGGTTTATAGAAATAACTGCCCCATGCCGTATAATTCTTAGAGAAAATCACTGTGGCTGAATTATCCTCATTGACAATCATGTGCAATCCGTACTTTCCAGCAGGTAAGGTTTTGCCACCAATAGTAAGGTTGTGGGAGGTTTTAAATATGGTATTTTCATTGGCGCCCGCCCTCCAGGGCGATTCTGCTGCGGTACCAAATCCCAAATTATTCATCCCATAGGGTACTAAAGTTCCCCAAATTTCGCGGTCATTTACACTAGGGCGGGAATAAACAATCGTAACGTCTGTGTTACCGATACGCTGCATCACTTTTGCAGTTTGACTTCCTCGTGGCAGAAAGTTCAATTGAGCGATGGATGATGTGGATGTAAAGAAAATTGTTAGACAGAAAATAGCTGAAATAGCCGAGTAACATTTTTTCATTGGTTCGTTTTTGATTTTGTTAATGAATAAACTGTAAAGGTTGTTTGTCTAAAGTAGAAATGTGATTAGTTCAAGGAAGTTACAGCAATGTTAAAATAAATTTCAACTTGTTAAATTTCAGTGAATTATCTTTATTGATTATATATAGGAGAACATTTTGTTAATTACCTTAACATATACCCCAGTAAACTTTTATCGGCATTTACCTCAAGTAAAAGGAAGTACATAAAAACCAGCCAAAATAGAAAAAGGCCCTTCCCCTTTATGATGAATTTTCAAGTATCAAAACAACAATCACAACTGGAAAATATAGAATACAAATCGTTGAACATCGTAATTTAAAATCCTTTGCATTGGCTTCTTTATACCTTAAAATTACTTTTATTCGCTATTTGAATTATTATTACAGGTGATGAGTAAGACGCTATTTGATAAAGTATGGGACTCCCATGTGGTAAAACACATAGAAAACGGTCCAGATGTTCTTTTCATTGATAGACATTTGGTCCACGAGGTTACCAGTCCAGTTGCATTTCTTGGTCTTAAAAATCGTGGAATACGAGTACTTTACCCCCAACGTACTTTTGCTACCGCAGACCATAATACGCCAACCAGAAATCAACATTTACCCGTAAAGGATAAGCTTTCGGCCAATCAACTGAAAGCCTTGGAAGAGAATGCACAGGCACATGGTATCCCTTATTGGGGTCTGGGGCATGAAAAAAATGGAATTGTCCACGTAATTGGTCCTGAAAATGGTATCACCGTACCAGGCGCTACTATAGTATGTGGAGATTCGCACACGTCCACACATGGGGCTTTTGGTGCCATTGCATTCGGAATCGGAACCAGTGAGGTTGAAATGGTACTTTCTACTCAGTGTATCATGCAACCTAAACCAAAAAGTATGCGAATTACCATCAATGGGGAACTTAGCTATGCGGTTACCCCTAAAGACGTCGCTCTTTATATTATTTCACAATTAACCACCTCTGGAGCAACAGGGTATTTCGTTGAATATGCAGGTGAAGTATTCCGAGATATGTCAATGGAGGGAAGAATGACCGTCTGCAACCTGAGTATAGAGATGGGTGCCCGTGGCGGTATGATAGCTCCCGATGATACTACTTTCGATTACATTAAGGGAAGAGAATACACACCAAAAGGAAAAGACTGGGACAAAGCCATGGAATATTGGAAAACCTTGTACTCAGATGATGATGCAGTTTTCCATAAAGAGATAGTTTTCAATGCATCGGACATTGAACCGATGATTACCTTCGGTACAAACCCAGGAATGGGCATCGGAATACAGAGTGGTATTCCGACAGCACAGACCATGGATTCTGGAGCTGCCACCTACCAAAAATCCTTAGCCTATATGGATTTCAATGAAGGAGAAGCTATGATAGGCAAACCCATTGATTTTATTTTTCTAGGAAGTTGTACCAATGGTAGAATCGAAGATTTTAGAGCATTTGCCTCTATTATAAAAGGAAGAAAAAAGGCAGACCATGTAACGGCTTGGTTGGTTCCTGGCTCCCATAAGGTCGAAGAAGCGATTAAGGAGGAAGGTATTTTGGATATTCTTCATGAGTCCGGGTTTGAACTACGTGAACCCGGTTGTTCAGCATGTTTGGCCATGAATGACGATAAAATTCCAGCCGGAAAATATGCGGTGAGTACTTCTAATCGAAATTTTGAGGGAAGGCAAGGCCCGGGTGCCCGGACATTATTGGCAAGTCCATTGGTTGCAGCTGCAGCAGCGGTTACCGGTAAAGTAACAGACCCAAGAGAATTAATGGAACTTGAAGAAGTGTGAGCAATTTACACTGAGCAATAAACAATACTCATTTTAGTGCTGGTTTAGAATCATTGAACATTGCTAATTGAAAACTGATAATTGACAATAAAATGGCATACGATAAATTCAACATACTAACGAGTAGTGCGGTTCCTCTACCAATAGAAAACGTGGATACGGACCAGATTATCCCTGCTCGTTTCTTAAAAGCGACCGAACGTAAAGGTTTTGGTGATAACCTATTTAGGGACTGGAGATATCATCCTGACAATACACCAAAAGAACATTTTGTTTTGAACAATACTATCTACTCAGGGAAAATTTTGGTTGGTGGGAAGAACTTTGGTTCCGGTTCCTCAAGAGAACATGCCGCTTGGGCCGTATACGATTATGGTTTTCGCTGTGTAGTATCCAGTTTCTTTGCGGATATTTTTCGAAATAACTGCCTAAACATTGGGGTGTTACCAGTTCAAGTAAGCCCTGAATTTTTGGATAAAATTTTCAAGGCAATCGAATCTGACGCTAAAACCGAGATTGAAGTTAACCTTCCAGAACAGCGTATTACAATTCAGAAAACAGGTGAGAGCGAAAGTTTTGCTATCAATGATTACAAAAAGCAAAATATGCTCAATGGTTTTGATGATATTGATTACCTATTGAACATAAAAGAAGGTATTCAACAATTTGCCCAAAGCACTCCACTTTAATCCCTTAGTAATTAATTGTTTGCCCAGAACCGCGAAAATGAAAACAAGAACGGTTGAAATCATGGATACCACCCTTAGGGATGGCGAACAAACTTCAGGGGTTTCCTTTTCTTCCTCAGAAAAGCTTACGCTTGCAAAATTGCTGTTGGAAGAGCTCAAGGTAGACCGAATCGAAGTTGCTTCAGCTCGGGTTTCCGACGGGGAGTTCAATGCAGTGAAGAATATTACCGATTGGGCGGAAACTGAAGGGTATATTTCCAGAATTGAAGTACTTACCTTCGTAGATGGAGGGGTTTCCTTGGAATGGATGGAAAAAGCAGGCGCTAAGGTTCAAAATTTATTGACTAAAGGCTCATTGAACCATCTCACCCATCAACTTAAGAAAACACCGGAGCAGCATTTTGAGGCTATTAAATTAGTTGTTGAAAAAGCCCAGAAAATAGGAATCGAAACCAATGTTTATCTTGAGGACTGGAGCAATGGTATGCGAAATTCCAAAGAATATGTTTTTCAATTTTTGGATTTTCTAACCCAACAACCCATCAAACGCGTTTTGCTCCCTGACACCCTTGGGATACTCACGCATTTTGAAGCAGGTAGCTTTCTAAAAGAAATCATTCAGCGATATCCTGATACACATTTCGATTTTCATGGACACAATGATTATGATTTAAGCGTGGCCAATGTAATGGAGGCCTTAAAAGCGGGATGTCACGGATTACATTTGACCGTGAATGGCATGGGTGAACGTGCTGGAAATGCACCTTTGGCTAGTGTTGTCGCCGTTGTTAATGATTTTCTTCCTGAAGTCACCATTGGCGTAAAAGAGTCATCACTTTATAAAGTAAGTAAATTAGTGTCTGCTTTTACCGGTTTTGGTATACCTGACAATAAACCTATTGTCGGTGATAATGTTTTTACACAAACAGCTGGTATACATGCAGATGGAGATAATAAAAAGAATCTTTACTTTAATGATTTATTACCAGAACGATTTGGAAGAAAACGCAAATATGCCCTCGGAAAAACCTCTGGAAAAGCCAATATTCAAAAGAATCTTCAGGAGCTAGGACTGACTCTGAATGATGAAGAACTTAAAAAGGTCACAGAGCGAATCATTGAGCTGGGCGATAAAAAAGAAAGGGTCACTAAAGATGATCTACCCTATATCATTTCAGATGTATTGGATTCCGATTTATATCAACAAAGAGTGTTTGTGAAATCGTATGTGTTAACTCACTCTAAGGGTCTGAAACCCTCCACTACTCTTTCTATTGAAATTGATGGAAAGTCGTATGAAGAAAATGCTCAAGGCGACGGGCAGTTTGATGCTTTCATCAATGCATTGCATAAAGTGTATAAAAAAGATGGCGTAGAATTGCCCAAATTGGTAGATTATGCCGTCCGAATTCCTCCGGGAAGTACTTCGGACGCCTTATGCGAGACCATTATTACATGGAAAACCAAGGAAAAGGACTTCACAACGCGTGGATTGGATTCAGACCAAACGGTATCTGCTATCAAGGCTACAGAAAAAATGCTCAACCTGTTTTGAAACAATATCCGGTCATTTCAATAATAGACACTACTAACTTTAACCAAAATACATGAAATTTAATATAGCATTACTTGCGGGAGACGGTATAGGCCCTGAAGTGATAGACCAAGCCGTAAAGGTTTCCGACGCAGTAGCAAAAAAGTTTGGGCACAAAATCAATTGGACACCAGCGTTAACTGGGGCAGCTGCGATAGATGCGGTAGGGAATCCATATCCAGATGAAACACATGATATTTGCGAAGCGGCTGATGCTGTCTTATTTGGAGCCATAGGGCACCCTCGTTTTGATAATGACCCCTCAGCTAAGGTCCGACCTGAACAGGGTTTGCTGAAAATGCGTCAAAAACTAGGACTTTTTGCCAACGTAAGACCCACATTTACCTTCCCATCCCTTATAGACAAATCGCCTTTGAAAAAAGACCGTATAGAGGGAACGGATTTAGTTTTCTTAAGAGAACTTACCGGAGGTATTTATTTTGGAAAGAGAGGTCGTGAAGATGAGGGCAATACCGCTTTTGATACATGCACCTATACCCGCGCTGAAGTAGAACGATTGGCGAGAAAAGGGTTTGAAATGGCCCTGCAACGCTCTAAAAAGTTATGCTGTGTAGACAAGGCCAACGTTTTAGAAACTTCCCGTCTGTGGCGCGAAACTGTTCAGGGCTTGGAAAAAGACTACCCCGAAGTAGAGGTTTCCTATGAATTTGTGGATGCCGTCGCCATGCGTCTTATTCAATGGCCCAATGCATACGATGTGCTTATAACGGAAAACCTTTTTGGAGATGTACTTACCGATGAAGCATCTGTGATTTCGGGCTCCATGGGCTTAATGCCATCGGCATCATTGGGTGAAAAAACATCGCTTTTTGAGCCTATTCACGGCTCATATCCCCAAGCAGCGGGAAAGGATATCGCCAATCCTCTAGCCACAGTGCTTTCCGCGGCCATGATGTTTGAAACTGCTTTTGGATTACAAGAAGAAGCTGAGGCCATACGTAAGGTGGTCAACAAGTCTCTTGCAGAAGGTATTGTCACAGAAGACTTAGCAGAAGGTAGCAAGGCCTACAAAACTTCAGAGGTAGGAGATTGGCTAGCTTATAACTTAGGGTAAAGAATTCAACATTTTTAGAACGATTAAAAGGCATATTTGGATTTTTCCGGATAAGCCTTTTTGCATTTAATTCAATATATAGTTCCGAATATGATCTATTTGTCAATTCATATGGCATAAGCGTCAATTCCAGTTAAGAAATTCCATATAGCCCATGTAACCTTGCACATCAAACGTACAATGTTATGAAAATCAGATATTGTAGAAAAAGACAGTCTCTCAATGTGTTTTTTGGTCTAGCCTGGGTTGTTTTAGGCATCACTCAATGGAATATTAATTCAACCCATTCAGACTTCACTCTACTCGCCTTTGCGATAGCTCTGCTCTACTTCCTAAATTACTTACACAAGACCCTCACCCCCTATTTGAAAATCAGAAATGGTAGACTCGAAAAGCTACCGCCGTTTAAGACTTCTATAAACTTAGTGGATATTGATGCTATACAAAGCACCAAATATTCTATCCTTCTATGCAGTACCTTGCACACATTTGAAATTGTCAAGTACAAAGTAGACAAACGTTCCTTAGCTACCCTAAACAGCTATTTAAGCGAACATTTGAACAAGCAATACAAGACAATGGCTATTCTTATTTTTTTGATTCTAATACCTTTTGGTAGTAATGCCCAGAAAAAGATAAAACCTATTAAAAATCCGGTTAGTTGGTCATATACTATTGCACCTAAATCCCCACTAGATGAAAGTATGTCAACTTATGACATTATAGTGGATTCGCATCTATGTCCAATGGATTGGTGGGATGAGATTTCTTGGAAAGCCCAATCAACCGAAGAGGACTATAGGAAAAAGGAGAGACTGTTCCAAGAAGCCATATCCGATACGTTGAATTCCTGGGCGGATAGGCATATAGCTTTTAACAAGTGGCCTTATCGAAAAAGTACGAATAACCCAGACTTTACCATAGTTCTAAAAACCGAAAAATATAAAATTGAAAATGTGCAATCGGATATTGACTTCGCCGATATGGAAAGTGCCCTATGTGAAGTAAATGCAACCGCAAGGCTTACGGTAACCTCCCACACCGGGGATATTCTGCTTGATACACCTATGGTCTTTTATGTGGATGAAAGGCAAGAATCCAAATGGCTACCTATTCGCCATTTTATGTTGAATCCTGTCTTTCAAATGAAATACAACTTAAAACGGAATCCTGAGAAAAAACGAAAGTTATTGAATAAAAAACTGGCCAAATATGAGGCTGATGTACTGGAATATTTTTACATAGAAAGCGGTGAGATACTTCGAGAACACTTTCTAGAGCAAAAGAAAACAGTTTATGCAGCAACCTTTGGAGTAAAAAACAAAGGCCATGAAGCGCTAAACGATGCTTGCGACTCAGCTCAAAAGGCCATAAACGCTCTATCTGCGGTAAACAAAAGAAAGAAAAAGAATTACCTGGAAATTCAACCTGAAGTGGAAATTTGTTTGGGTTATTGGCAGGACAAATTGGAGCGCACTGAAAACCAACAGATTCGAAAATATCTTATGGCCAATTTATCCTTAGGTCATCTGCTTATGGGCAATTTGGAAAAATCAAAGAGATTTTTACATCAGATTCCAGATTGTAAAAATCTGGACCAAAAAATAGCTTTGCAAGGTGGTTTCCATTATTATCTCTACGGACTTTCCAAAGCTATTGATATTAGAGAAAGGTATGGGGCACTAGCCCAAATACAGTGATGCCTACAAAATATAATCTGTACTCAGAAAATTACTAACCTTGGCCTCTAAAAGTTGCTCAATCGTCTCGTTGTTCAGGTCATTGTCTTTAAATGCTACAAAGGTCCTGATTGAGAAGGAACGTAAGGCATCATGTACACTCAAGGTAGCCTGTGCCGAGTCTTTTCTTCCTGTAAAAGGATATACATCTGGACCACGTTGGCAAGAGCTATTTAAATTCACCCGACACACTAAATTAGCCAAAGTATCAATTAAGGGTGAAAGTGCGTAAACGTCCTTACCAAAGAGACTAACTTGTTGTCCATAATTAGAAGCTGCCATATCATTCAACGGTTGTGATATGTCCTCAAAGGATATCACGGGGATAATTGGCCCAAACTGTTCATCTTCATAAACCTTCATGTTCTTTGTTGTTGGATAAACAATAGAAGGCCAAATAAAGTTAGGAACACGCTCCCCTCCTTTCTTATTCATTATTTTGCCCCCCTTTTCAAGAGCGTCATCCAACAGTTCTTGAATGTAGTCCGGTTTCCCTGGTTCTGGCAAAGGAGTCAGATGTATTCCCTCATCCCATGGATTGCCAAATTTTAATGCATCAACGGCCTTGGAAAATTTTTTCAAAAAATCCTTTTTGATGTCCTCATGAACGTATATAATCTTTAGTGCGGTACAGCGTTGTCCATCATATGAAAGAGTCCCGGAAATGCATTCCTTTACTGTAAGGTCTAAATCTGCGTCCGGTAAAATAATAGCTGGATTTTTGGCTTCCAATCCCAATACTTGTCTAAGACGATTACTTTTAGGGTGTTGGTTTACCAGTGCATTGGCAGAAGAACTATGTCCAATCAGTGCCAGAACATCCACTTTCCCTGTTTTCATAATAGGACCGGCAATCGCCCTTCCTCGCCCAAATAAAATGTTTACAACCCCTTTTGGGAAACTGGATTGAAATGCTTCTAATAAGGGAGTAATCAATAGTACTCCATGCTTTGCCGGTTTGAAAATTGTGGTATTACCCATAATCAAAGCAGGAATAAGCAGTGTAAAGGTTTCGTTCAAAGGATAGTTATACGGTCCCAGACATAGCACTATACCTAATGGCCCTCTACGAATATGAGCATAAACACCTTGGTATTTTTCAAATTTTGCGGAGTTACGGTCTAATTGTTTATATGCTTCAATAGTATCATAGATGTATTCAACTGTCCTGTCAAATTCTTTATAAGAATCTGGCTGTGATTTACCAATCTCCCACATTAGCAGCTTCACAACTTCTTCTCGTCTTACCTCCATTTTTTTAACAAAGGTCTCCATGCATTCTATTCTGTCCTTAACCTTCATTGTGGGCCATAAGCCTTTGCCTTGGTCCCAAGCCTGGGTTGCGGCATCAAGAGCCTCCATAGCCTCAGATTCCTCATTTGTCGGGATGCTGCCTAAGATTGTTTTTTGATACTCTTCAGTTGAAGATATGGTTGAAAATATTTCAGAAGTGGACCCATGCCAATCCTTTAGCTCTCCATCAACTAAATATTGACGTAAGTGTATAGGCTCCTTTATTTGCAGATTTTCAGGTATAGAAGGTAATCTTTTCATTTTCATCAATTTCTTAGAAAGTTACAAATTTTGTTTAATCAAATTCAAATTTTATTAAACAAAATTCAGAGGTGCTTAAATTTAGAACCTACTTAGTGTTCTCAACACCCTTGGTCCTGACCTCATGTTATTCAACGCAAGACTTTTACATGATTATGATAGTAATCTGAAATGATATTAAAAATATAAGGTCTCTAACAATCACATAGGGAAATATATAACTACATGCGCTGTTACATTAAAAATACTGCTAGCACCAAAACCACAACTTAACCAATAGGTTTCATTGCCGTCATTGAAGCTCGGAGTTGCGCACCAATAATTTCAACAGGATGCTCACGAATCTCTTTGTTTACAGCAATTAGTTTCACATTATCCACACCATTATCATCACCCGTGCCATAGGCCTTGCCAATAATATCCGTCTCAACTGTTTTCATAAAGTCTTCCAAAAGGGGTTTACAAGCATGGTCAAACAGGTAACAACCATATTCTGCCGTATCAGAAATCACTCGATTCATTTCAAACAATTTCTTTCTGGCGATGGTATTAGCTATCAAAGGAGTTTCGTGTAATGACTCATAATAAGCCGATTCGTCAATAATCCCAGATTCAGTCATGGTTTCAAAGGCCAACTCCACTCCAGATTTTACAAAGGCCACCATAAGCGCCCCATGGTCATAATATTCCTGTTCTGATATCTCATCATTCCCTGCAGGTGTCTTTTCAAAAGCAGTCTCTCCTGTCGCAGCTCTCCAATCCAAGAGGTTTTTATCCCCATTACCCCAATCCTCCATCATAGTTTTGGAGAAGTAGCCGCTCATGATATCATCCATATGCTTTTGAAACAAAGGCCGCATAATCATTTTTAGTTCCTCAGCCAAGTCAAACGCTTTGATTTTTGCTGGATTCGACAGACGGTCCATCATATTGGTTATTCCTCCTTGTTTGAGTCCTTCTGTAATGGTTTCCCATCCATATTGAATCAATTTGGAAGCGTAACCAGCATCAACGCCCTTTTCTATCATTTTATCAAAAGATAAGATAGAACCCGTTTGCAACAATCCACAAAGTATGGTTTGCTCCCCCATTAAATCTGATTTTACTTCTGCCACAAAAGACGACTCCAAAACCCCTGCCTTATGGCCGCCAGTAGCAGCTGCATAGGCCTTGGCCTGCTCTAATCCCTTACCTTCAGGGTCATTTTCAGGGTGCACTGCTATCAGAGTAGGAACACCAAATCCTCTTTTATACTCTTCTCGTACTTCTGAACCAGGACTTTTCGGGGCTACCATGATGACAGTAAGGTCATTTCGTACTTGCATGCCCTCTTCAACAATATTGAATCCGTGAGAGTACGATAAAGTCGCACCTTGCTTCATTAAAGGCATAACCGCCCCAACTACATTTGTGTGTTGCTTGTCAGGAGTCAAGTTAATGACCATATCAGCACTTGGAATCAACTCTTCATATGTTCCTGCGGTAAAATTGTTTTCGGTGGCGTTCTTAAAAGACTGTCGCTGTTCCTTAATTGCTGCCTCACGAAGGGCATAGGAAATATCCAAACCAGAATCACGCATATTCAATCCCTGATTCAATCCTTGGGCTCCACAGCCAATGATTACTATTTTCTTGCCTTTCAAAGCCGTTACACCGTCGCTAAATTCATGTGATTCCATGAACCTACATTTACCCAATTGGGTAAGTTGGTCTCTTAACGATAGAGTATTGAAGTAATTTGCCATTTTAAGTTTTCTATTTAGTGCTTATTTGTTTTGAAATTCTGCCAATAGCTCGGTTATTGGCATGCTTGCTTTGGTAACAGTTATTCGTCCTGAACGTACAAATTGCATGATGCCATAGGGTTCCAATGCATCGTGCATTTCATCAATTTCATGCCTTCTGCCTGTTTTTGCCAGTACAAAAAAATCTCGCGAAACCGTAACAATCTGGGAATTGCTCTCTTTTATGATATTCTGAATCTGTCTTTCGTCAAACAATAGATGCGAAGCAATTTTGAACAATGCAGATTCTTGATAAATCGTTTCTTCATCGGTATGATAATACGCTTTGATGACCTCGACTTGCTTTTCTATTTGACCTACAATTTTTCGTGTCCAATCCTCTGTGGTAAAAACCACTATGGTAAACTTAGACACATGTTCAATCTCTGATTTAGAAACATTTAAACTTTCAATATTAATGTGTCGCTTTAAGAATATTCCAGATATTCTATTCAATAAGCCTACACTGTTTTCAGAATAAACTGATATGGTATACCACTTATTTTCCATAGTTGCTTTTTTTAGCCATGATGATTACTCCTGTTGACCAGTCCAATTTCGTCATCACAAAATCTTCTCTTCTTTCTAAAGTTTCCACCAACTGCTTCGCTTTTTCCTCATGCCCGTCCGGCCAATTGGATTGAGGATTCATATCGTCAATTATGTAATAGCCCCCTTCTTTCACCATTTCCAAGGTTTTTTCCAAATGCGTGTATTTTCCTGCCCATGTATCAGCAAAAATTAGGTCAAATCCCTCTCCTTCATAAGATGAAACCCATTCTCCTCCATCAACACATAAAAGACTAAGCCTTGTCTCGTGTTTAAAGGTATTTTCTACAAGACGAATCAATTTTTTATCGTTATCCAAGCTTATTACTTTGGATTCTAGTTGCATTCCCTGAAGTATCCAAGCCAAAGAGAGTCCTGTGCCTGTACCTAATTCCAAAAATATACCATTTGGTTTGCTTGCGATAAGTGTTTGAAGCAAGTTTCCGAAAGAAACATCGGAAGGCATAGAAAAACCAACTTCTTCAGTAATTTTCTGTAACTCGGAATAAATAGAAGGTGTTCTAAGAGTTTCCAATAGAGGCATATTATTTTAATCTAATATCGGAAACGGACGCTCCTGAAGGAATCATAGGGAACACATTATCCTCTTTCTCTACTCTCACCTCCAAGAAATAAGGGTCGTTTGAATCAATCATTTCCCTCACTGCGGATTCCAAATCGGCACGTTCTGCAACTCTTCTTGCTTTAATGTGATAACCTTCAGCAATTTTGACAAAGTCCGGATTGGTCATGACAGTAGAGGCATAACGGCTTTCAAAGAACAATTCCTGCCATTGTCGTACCATTCCCAAATGGTCATTATTGAGCACTACGATTTTTACAGGTATGTTATGTTGGAAAATGACGCCAAGCTCTTGAATGGTCATCTGATAGCCGCCATCACCAATTATAGCTACTACTTCTCTATCCATAGCTCCCATTTTTGCTCCTATCGCTGCGGGAAGGGCAAAGCCCATAGTCCCCAAACCACCCGAAGTGATATTACTTTTACTTCGAGAAAATTTAGCATACCTACAAGCAATCATCTGATGTTGACCTACATCCGTAACTATTACCGCATCATTCTTGGATGCCTTATTGATTTGCTCAATTACCTCACCCATGGTTAGGCCCGATTTGGTTGGTTCTAAATCATTTTTTATTACCGTTTGATACTCTTCCTCATACTTTTTATCAAACTCCTTACGCCATTCTTGGTGCTCATTTGCATCTACTAATGGGAGCAAAAGGGATAACGTCTGTTTTGCGTTCCCCAAGACAGCCACGTTGACCTTTACATTCTTGTTGATTTCAGCCGGGTCAATCTCAAAATGAATCACCTTGGCCTGTTTGGCATAGGTATCTAGGTTACCCGTTACCCGGTCATCGAACCGCATGCCAATAGCGAGTAACACATCGCATTCGTTTGTAAGTACATTAGGGCCATAATTCCCATGCATACCCACCATTCCTACGTTCAAAGGATGGTCCGTGGGTATGGCGGATTCTCCCATGATTGTCCAAGCTGCGGGAATGCCCGTTTTTTCCACAAAAGCCTTTAGTTCTTCTTCTGCTTCACCTAAAATAATACCTTGACCCCAAACAATATATGGGCGTTTTGCACTGTTGATAAGGTCCGCAGCGGATTGTATGGCGCTTAGGTCTGGTTCAGGTACTGCTTGATAGCTTCTCACACCTTTGCATTCTTCATACACAAAGTCTAGTTCATCAAACTGTGCGTTTTTTGTAATATCTATCAAGACTGGTCCAGGACGACCTGATTTTGCAATATAAAACGCTTTGGCAAAGATCTCAGGAATCTCCGAGGCTTTGGTAATTTGATAATTCCATTTTGTTACTGGCGTGGATATACCCACAATATCCGTTTCCTGAAATGCATCTGAGCCTAACAAATGCCGCGGCACCTGACCGGTTATACAAACCATGGGAGTAGAATCTATTTGAGCGTCAGCTAATCCCGTGACCAAATTTGTAGCCCCTGGACCCGAAGTAGCCATAGCAACCCCAACTTTCCCACTAACCCGTGCATAACCTTGTGCAGCGTGCGTAGCGCCTTGTTCATGCCTGGTAAGGATATGTGTTAGCTTATCCTGAAACTTATATAGCTCGTCATAAACAGGCATAATTGCTCCGCCCGGATAACCATAAATCAGGTCCACACCTTCTTCCAATAAACAATGGATGATAGCCTCTGCTCCTGTAATCCGTATGGATTTTTTCGTTTCCGAATCCTTTTTTTGTATGTTCAATGTTTCCATAATCCTTTCTTTTGAGATTCTGGTCTACTATTTTATGAAAGCTAAATCATGTCTGTAACACACCCCATAGAAGCCGAGGACACAATTTTTGCATATTTATATAAGCTTCCTTTTTTCACTTTTAAGGGAGGCTGCGCCCAATTTTCACGTCTTTGTGCCAATTCTTCTTCTGATACAGCTACCGTCATACTGTTTTTCTCGGCATCTATGGTGATTATGTCTCCCTCTTCAACCAAGGCAATCACCCCACCATCTTGAGCTTCTGGAGCTATATGACCTACCACAAATCCATGTGTTCCTCCAGAAAAGCGTCCATCTGTAATAAGAGCGACATCTTTACCCAAACCTGCTCCCATGATGGCAGCTGTAGGCTTAAGCATTTCCGGCATTCCAGGTCCACCTTTGGGTCCTTCGTATCGGATTACCACAACATCCCCTTTTTTAACCTTTCCGTTTCGTATACCGTCATTTGCTTCAAACTCACCATTGAAAACTTTAGCAGGGCCTGAAAAATGCAATCCTTCCTTACCTGTAATTTTTGCTACAGCACCTTCTTTTGCAAGATTCCCATAAAGAATCCTTAAATGTCCTGTCTCCTTGATGGGTTGGTCCAACCCTTTAACCACTTCCTGTCCTTCGAATAGGTCTGGCAGGTCTTCCAAGTTTTCTGCAATGGTTTTTCCCGTAACTGTCACACAGTCTCCATGCAACATATTATTATTCAACATAAACTTCATTACAGCAGGTATACCACCCACATTATGAAGGTCTTCCATTAAGAATTTTCCACTTGGCTTTAAATCTGCCAAGAAAGGAGTAGTATCGCTAATACGTTGAAAATCATCCAATCCAAAATCAATATCAGCAGCTTTGGCAATAGCTAAAAAATGTAACACTGCATTCGTAGAACCTCCCAGAACCACAATTAATCGAACTGCATTCTCCAAGGATTTTTTGGTGATAATATCACTTGGTTTGATATCATTTTCTAAAAGATGCTTCAAAGCTTTACCTGCTTCCGAGGCGTCGCTAGTCTTCTTGTCTCCAACTGCTGGGTTTGATGAACTATAGGGCAAAGACATACCAAGGGCTTCAATCGCCGAAGCCATGGTATTTGCAGTATACATTCCTCCACAAGCTCCCGCTCCAGGACATGCATTTTGAATGATACTTTTGTATTCTTTTTCATTCATGGTGCCTGCTACCTTTTCCCCCCATGCTTCGAATGCAGATACTACATCTAGTTTTTTATTGTTGTGACAGCCAGACGCTATAGTTCCCCCATAAACCATAACCGAAGGTCTATCCAACCGAATCATAGCCATTAGAGCACCAGGCATGTTTTTATCACAGCCCACCACGGTCACCAGAGCATCATAATTCATCGCTTGGACCACAGTTTCCATGGAATCCGCTATGATATCCCTAGAAGGTAATGAATAACGCATCCCATAGGTCCCCATAGAAATACCATCACTAACCCCTATTGTATTAAAGATGAGTCCAACTAAATCCACCTCTTGGGTTCCTTTTTTTACATAGGTAGACAAATCATTGAGGTGCATATTGCAGGGATTTCCTTCATAACCGGTACTTCCTATGCCTACCAATGGCTTTTTAAGGTCATTCTCGGTTAGCCCAATGGCATGTAACATAGCCTGTGCCGCAGGTTGTGTTGGGTCTTGGGTAACGTTTTTACTGTACTTGTTTAATTCCATTAACAGATTTCTTTGAAATATGTGTTTTCTCTGAAATTCCTTTTAATTTCAAAGATATACCTTTCGTATACCCAAGATTTTTAACATAATTCACTCCTTCAAATTCATTTTACACTTAACCACATTATTATTCTGATAATCAATTATTTAACTCGAAATAAAATATCATATTCAATTCTATTTGTAAGTTTTTTTAGTAGATAAAATGGTCTTTAGGTTTTTGCTTTTTGGTTATTTTTAGACATGGAAAAAACCGTAAGTAAAGCCATAGCCCATAGAAGGTCCGTACGGATTTTTAGGGATGATGTGGAACTAGATACCGATAAGGTAAAATTGTGTATTGAGAATGCCGTACTAGCACCAACCAGCAGCAATCTTCAGCTTTGGGAATTCTATCATATTGTGGAAAAGAAAAAATTAAAAGAACTAACAAAGGCTTGTTTGGGCCAAAATGCGGCAAAAACAGCGCAGCAAATGGTGGTAGTGGTCTGTAGGAAGGATTTATGGAGGAAACGGGCAAAGTCCAATATTACTTTCCTTAAAAAGGCGTATGGCAACAAGCCAGAAAAAGAGTATAGTAGAAGGGAAAAATTTGCGCTTAATTACTATCAAAAGCTTATTCCCACCGTTTATTTTGATATTGTTGGTGTTTTAGGATGGGCAAAATACTTGATTTTTAACATTATCGGCTTGTTCAAACCCATCTATCGTCAGGTACGACAATCCGATATGCGTATAGTGGCACACAAAAGTGCTGGGCTCGCAGCACAAAACTTTATGATAAGTATGGCCGCAATTGGATACGATACTTGTCCTATGGAAGGCAGTGATACATTAATGGTAAAACGCATATTAAAACTTCCTTTAGGTTCAGAAATCAATATGGTTATTGGTTGTGGAGTTCGGGCCGAAAACGGGGTTTATGGCGAACGCTTTCGAGTGCCTTTTGAAGAGGTCTATCAAATGGTTTAGCTAAGTTTAAATGAAATGTTATCACCAAACCTTTTTTGAGCTAACGTACTTATAGCAGCCTCTGATAACTGCAAAACTCTTGGATACCCTCCTGTAGTCTGTCCATCCTTCATTAAGATAATCAACTTTCCAGCTGATGTCAACTGAACAGTTCCAGGTAGAGTCCCTGAGGTCAAGATACTTTCCGAATGCCCATCTATTTCTCCTTCGAGTTGGTACGCCATCCTATTGTTCTTCTTTGAAATCGTAAAATCTTTAGAAAAAAGCGCTTCAAGTTGTGCATCTGTTAATATGGAAAATTCTGGTCCTCTAAAAACCTCAATGGTATCCCTATCAAGATGGCTTTCCAATTTTAGTTCGGTGATTACAGGTTCATAGTGTTTAATTTGGGCATAAGGAATTTCATCGCCATCCTTAAAACACTTTTTAACCGTTACTGGATTGTATTGGGAGTAGCTTCCTAGCTGTTTTTCTCCTTGGAATCCTCCTTTCACTGCCAAATATGACCTAAAACCACTTTCGAGTTTCCCATAAGAAAGAATATCGCCCGCCTCAACTTTAATTACTTTGTAATTTTCAATTGGCTCGTTGTTTAACGTAGGAGATAGTTGGGCTCCTGAAAGACAAATGTATGTAGGCAGCTCAAAAATCAAGGTAGGACCGGTCATTGTAATCTCTAAGACAGCATCTTCTCCTTTATTTCCCAAGAGGATATTGGCCTTTTTTACGGATAATTCATCCATTACTCCCGAGACAGGAACGCCAATATTACGATATCCGAACCTTCCAAAATCCTGTAGTGTGGTATAAAATCCTGATTTTAAGAATTTAAGCATTCAAAGGTATCTTTTCAAGATTATAAATACCTATCTCACTTTCTATTTTGCGTAAGTCATATTCTGCCTTTGAAATAGGTTGGAACTGGATTTTATCCCCCGCATTTACAAAACAGGGATTTTTCTTTGAGGCATCAAAAATCGGTATAGGGCAATTTCCGATAATGTTCCATCCTCCTGGTGAGTCTTGGGGATAAATACCTGTCTGTTTGCCCGCTAAACCCACTGAACCCTTAGCGACATCGAGTCTAGGCTCCTTTCGCCTTGGCAACTGTAAAGATTTTGGTAGTCCACCCAGGTACATAAATCCAGGAAGGAATCCGATTCCAAATACAATATATTCATGTGCAGTATGCTGTTTTATCAACTCTTCAACACTAAAACCTAGTGTTTCTGCTGTCTCAATTAGGTCTGTAGCAAACTCAGCATCATAGCAGACAGGAAGTTTCCACAAAAACCGTTCATTTTCCATTGGCTCATGCTTGCCTGTGTAGCTTTCCAAAATTTGGGTTTTTGCTTCATCAAAATCCAATTTGGTCGAGGGTAGCCAAACCATAGTCACTGAATTATATGCTGGAATCAACTCCCATATGGATGGATGTTCCCTTTTGAAAGAGTTAATAAAGGTGAGAATATCATTTAAAATGGTCTCCTTTACTTTATTGGGCCACTCAACTAGAACAGCTTTTTCACCAAAGGGTCTAATAGCTAGGGGAACTTCTTTCACTTACTTAAAACTACATTGTGCTTTCGCAATTCTTTAGAAAGATACTCTAATATTTGTAAAGCTGTGGGAGTATCGCCATGCACGCAAATAGTATCTGTCCGCATTTTTATAATTTTTCCTGATACGGTTGCTACTTTCCCTTTTTGTATGATGGGTAAAATATGTTTAAGTACGTGTTCCGGCTTTGAAATCAATGCATTCTCATGTGTCCTAGAAACTAGACTGCCATCCTCGTTGTAATTTCTATCGGCGAAGGCTTCATAGCAGACCTCTATTCCACGGGCTATCGCTAAGCGTGCCACTTCTGAACCTGGCTGGGCATAAATTCTTTGGGGTAAGTCTGATTGTTGAACTACCTCTAAAAATAATGCTGCTAAATCGATGTCTTTAGCAATCTTATTGTACAAGGCTCCATGTGCTTTTATGTGATGTACCATAATATCTAATTCTTTCGATATTTTATGGAAAATGGATAATTGCATGGAAAGACTTTGTTTTAACCTATTATTCGCAATATCCATTACCTTTCTTCCAAAGTTTTCCTTATCTGGATACGAAGGGTGGGCACCTATTTTAACATCATGTGTATTGGCAAGTCTGATGATATCCCTAATCGAAGTTTCATCACCCGCATGACCTCCACAAGCAATATTACAGGAGCTTATGAATGGAAAAAGTTCAGCCTCATTCCCAATACCTTCGCCTACATCACAATTAAAATCCACAGGCCATTTTTCCATCTAAAAAAACTCCAATACTTTAAAAATACTTTTTACTCCTAAAAACAAGGTAAATAACACGATTAAAACGCCGACCACATTTTGGAAAAGCGTATTCCTATACTTACCCATAACCTTTTTTCGGTTGACCATCCATAACAAGAGTATGGCCATTACCGGTAATAATATCCCATTAGCCACCTGAGCAAATTGAATAACTTGAATTGGTTTAATATCAAAAGAAAGAAAAAATACACCCAAGAATAAAATTGAAAACCAAACCAATCGAAATTTGAGGTCTTTCATTCCATTCTCCCAACCAAAACAGCTATTTGCCACGTAAGCTGCAGCTAGAGGAGCAGTAATTGCTGATGTAATACCTGCCAATAACAATCCAAAACCCATAAAATAGCGTGCCATTTTGCCGAAAAGAGGTTCCATACCCTTCGCCATGTCCATAGCACTAGTAACATTTTCAAGGTCCGCGGAGGCGGCAGTTATGAGTATTGCTACAGAAACCAATCCTCCTATACCAACAGAAATCAACGTATCCCAGCGCACTAAGCCTAAGTATTTTTCTGAACTCCATTTTTCCTTGACCAATGAGGCATGAAGAAATAAATTGTAGGGTACAACGGTGGTACCTACCAAAGCCACTACAGTTAATAGGCCTCCATCAGGTAAGGAAGGTAGAAAGGCACCTTTAAATATCTCAACTATGGAGGGTTTTGTGATGATAGCACTGATGATAAAACAAAGCCCCATTGCTGCAACCAAAATCATAAATATTTTTTCTAAAATTTTATATGAACCAAACCATAGTATACCGAAGGCAAAAAGTCCTACTATCATGGGATACACCGGAAAGTCAATAGGTAAAGGAAAAATGGCACTCAAGCCTAGAGTAGCGCCACCGATATTCCCTGCTTCATAAGCGGCGTTTCCAATAAGTATTGCTGCAAGTACAACGCCCAGCACTAAATTTCTAATCCATTTGGTTTCTAGCTGACTTCTAATAGTATCTACCAATCCTTTTTGGGTGAGAACACCTATCCGACCGGCCATTTCTTGAAGAATAATCGTGCAAATTATGGAAACTACTAGCGACCAAATGAGAGCGAATCCAAATTTCACTCCAGCAATAGTGCATATTGTAATAGTCCCCGGGCCAACAAAGGCGGCGGCAACTAAAATACCCGGTCCTATTTTTTTTAACATACACGTTAATTGTGGTCGATGAAATTAAACTCTTTTACATAAAAAGATGCATTTCATCCAAAAAAATGCATTTCATCTAAAATTCGACCCATAGTGCAGCTCTCCTTATACGATTCTGAAAATGTCTGAGTTATAATAGTCCCAAATCTAATTATTGAACTTAACCGACCAATACCTATGACCTGTAAGGAATGTGGCACTAAAATCACTCGCGAAGAGCGAGAAGCTTCCTATGATGTTCTTGGTGTATCACTGTGTGAAAGACACACCAAGCTCATTAAGAGAATTATCTTGAACAACAATACCCCACTGGAGGCCATACAACTGTTTTACGCTTTAAGAGAAAAAGGTGCCCAACCCATGTTAGAATGGTGGGATGGTGAAAAATCGGTTGATATTGCTTTTTCTCGGGTAAAATTGAACATTGAAATAGATACCGAATACGACCTTATTACCCACGAACAAGCACTTAAAGACTTAGAAGAATCCATGCGTTCCTTTAAAAATGGATTTACCACTATACGTATTCCGCATCTTACAGTTAAATATTATCTGGAAGATACCGTTCAAAATATTTTGGGAATTATCTCTAGTTTGAAATCCAATGTAAAGGTAATTTAAATCTCTTGTACAAAGATATTCACAAATTCCTAAAGGGTAATTTAAGGTTCAGCATACGTTTTATCTAAAAAAATAAGAGTTGGTCTATGTTTGCAACTACAGATTAGGTTTTAGTGCTAGTTTTCAACAACTTTTTGTATTCAAATCACTTATTTTACAGATACTATGTCCAAAAAACTTATCGTCAACTTCACTCCAACGGGAATGATTCCGACAAAAGAGATAACCCCGCATGTTCCCGTCACAGTTACTGAAATCGTGGAAGATGTACTTAGGGTAGCTGAGATTGGTATAACTATGGTACACTTGCATGCCAGGAATGAAAAAGATGGAAAGCCCACATATAAAAAGGAATTATATGCTGAAATTATTGAAGGTATTAGAGCATACCTCCCAGAACTAGTCATATGCGTTTCATTAAGCGGCAGGGATTTTTCAGAATTTGAAAAAAGATCGGATCCACTTTACCTTTCCGGAGCATTAAAACCTGATATGGGTAGTCTTACTCTTAGCTCTTTGAATTTCAATAAAACTGCAAGTCTAAACTCTCCGGACATGATTCAAAGGTTGGCAAAAACGATGTTAGATAAAGGTATTGTTCCAGAGTTGGAAGCTTTCGATATTGGAATGATTAACTATGCGAAATATTTAGCCAAAAAGGGGTTGCTTGAGCCTCCTTATTACTTCAACCTTCTTTTAGGTAATATCGCATGTGCACAAGCTAATCTTTTAAACGCTGGTATCATGATTAACGATTTACCCGAGAGTTCTTTATGGAGTTTGGCTGGTATTGGAAATGCACAATTAAAAATGAACTCAGTAGCGATTGCATCAGGTGGTGGTGTACGGGTGGGAATAGAAGATAACGTTTGGTTCGATTCGAATCGAACCAAACTAGCTACTAATACTTCCTTGGTAGAAAGGATTCATACAATAGCAAATGCTAACGAAAGAGAAATCATGACTCCAAGTGAGTTTAGGAAAATGATGAAACTTAATGATGGAAAAAGTACGTATGGTCGTACATCAAACCATACTTCATAATGTTAAAAGAGGAAAGTAGGTTTTATAAATGGAAGTTGTTCTTCATAAGGATTAGACATGGTCTTTTTCTCATGACATTGAGAAGTATATTGGCAAGATTAGGCGTGGACATTGGGTTTTATTATTGGGTATTGGAGGCATCTAGCATCATTAAAGAGCCAAAAATCAAGGGTGAAAATCAAGATTTTGACTTCGGATTTTTGAACGTTGAGGAAATAAGAACTCTAAGGAATATTCATTTTTTGGATGTAGATAAATTAATAGGAAATCTCAATAATGGATTGAAAATTATTGGACTTAAAAACACATCAGGAAGAATTGCAGCCTTTATGTTTATAGAATATAATAGTTTCACTTATCGAAAAAAAAGATTTTACTTGGACAAAGGGGAGGTATACCTATCCAACATGTATACCTATCAGGATTTTAGAGGACTAAATCTAGCGCCCTTTTTAAGATACAAGAGTTACAAGTTATTAGAAAAAGAGGGGGTTGACAAAATTTACAGTATTACGGATTATTTCAACAAATCATCTCAAAAATTCAAAAAAAAGTTACTAGCCCAAAATATACATCTGTATTTTGCAATTGTCCTTTTTAAAAGATTTCACAGAACTTTTAAAATTAAGGAATACTCTTATTCTTAGTTATTACCAACCGGCCTTCCCCATTCAGACTTCGGTATTGTATTGCTTCGGATATATGTTAACTTGGATATCAGAGTTTCTTCCCGTCAGTCTACAATGATTCTTGCTAGATTTAAAACACGGTCATATACTTTTTCCATTCTTAGATAGTGACCAGAAAATATCCAAGAAAAAAGCCAGAAGATTACTTTGCTTAGGTCCCTTCTGTTTCAGGGGATTCCGAGCTGACCATCGAACTATTTAAGGGTGTTTCTTTGTGGAGGCGAATGACCTCCTTAACGATACTGTAAAGGTCGGCAATCAATCGTCTGGCTATCTTGGATTGGTTATTCAACAGAACGCATATACCTAAATCTTCCTCAGGAAAAATCGCTATTTCATTGCGGAAATGGTTAACGCTTCCCCCGTGATGCCACATTTTGCTTTCTACCCCGGAGCTATCTAATTGATACGTGTGGATTCGCCAACCAAAACCGTAATATGAGGCGATATGCCCTGGCCAGTGTTGATAGTACTTCTGTCTCCCAGGTATCTCAATAAATGGCGTAAAGGTTTCTTGTAAAGCATCTCGTCCGATTATGTCAGGACGATACCCGAGCAAAAGTTGCATCCACTTGGCCATATCTTCAGCATTCGAATTGATGCCACCGGCAGCTATGGCATTATAGTAGGAGTCTGTTAGTTTTCCAGACCTCCATCCACGTCTAGATTTTACATGCGGTTTGGCCTTGTTTTCTGTACTATTGAGTGCATCAAAATCCATGGTGGTCGAACACATTTCAAGTGGATTGAAAAATCGTTCCTCCAAGGATGTGGTAATGTCTTGCCCTGTAACCCTCTCTATCATCTCCCCTGAAAGCGCAAATAAGGCATTTTGGTAACTATACATTTCCCCTGGCTTGCTTATAGGTTGTACCTCGGTAAATCGACTTGCAATTTCGTTGAGAGATAGTCCAGCCTCAACCAGATTTGTGAAGCTGTGATACGGCGCTCCCGAAGTATGTGATAATAAATGGGCTAAGGTTATTTTTTTTGTATTCTCCCAATCTCCAAGTTCAAATTCAGGGATGCAGTCGTTGACCCTATCTTCCCAAGTCAACTTTCCTTCCCTCTTTAAATCCGAGGTAAGTATCCCTACAAATCCCTTTGAAAGCGAGCCCAGTCGAAAAACAGTTTGTCCATCTACCTTTTCCCCTGTAAGAATATTCCTTTTTCCAAAGCCGTCCACCAAGAGTGTCTCTTCCCCCCTTATAATACTTACGCCAGCACCCACAACTTCCCCAGCAGCAATGGCCTTGCCAAAATAGGAATCAACGGCCTGTTGAACAGAAATCTGTAGTTCTTTGTCCAATACCTTAGTATTTTGTTTTAGGGATACATAGATATTTTCATCAGAAGTTTTTATTGAAGAATGGGTTTCTGAAACCGAGCCATTATGATTTGACATCAGACAAAAAAGAAGAAGAAACAAACTCATCAGTCCGGCGAAGACTTTAAATCGATACATATTCAAAAATAGCTTTAGTCTAAATCCACAATGACCTACAGGTCCTTTGATATTAAACCCATTAATCCAATAATTATTACATATTCCGGTACTTTTAACAAGCCCCGTCTAAAATAACGAAAACCTATTTAAGCAAGCCATGAATTATTCTCAACTCTAGATAAATGGGTTTATAAACTTATAGTATTAAGCAAGTTGTCCTAAAACCACCCTTCTCTATCCAAGCTTCTATATTGTATGGCTTCAGAAATATGTTCACTCAGTAGGTTCTCGCTATTCTGTAAATCTGCAATCGTTCTTGCCACTTTCAGGATTCGGTCATACGCTCTTGCCGATAAATTCAAGTTGTCCATAGCTTGTTTTAGCAAGGTGAGGGATTCAGCATTCAAATTACAATAGTTGTGAATCAATTTAGTGTTCATTTGAGCATTGTAATGGACATGACTTGAATCCGAAAACCGTTGTGTTTGGATTGCACGGGCTTTAATTACCCGTTCTCGAATTTGATTACTAGTTTCTCCCCTTCTTGCTTCGGAAAGTTTGTCAAAGGGTACCGAACTTACTTCAATGTGAATGTCGATTCGGTCTAGCAGAGGGCCTGAAATTTTGTTTAGGTAGCGCTTCATTTCCGCTTGGGAAGAAGTCATAGGAGCATTTGGATTATTAAAATACCCGCTTGGACTTGGATTCATACTGGCCACTAACATAAAACTACAGGGATAGGTTACTGCAAATCGGGTTCTAGCGATGGTAACTTCCCTGTCTTCCATAGGTTGACGCATAACTTCCAAAACCCTACGTTCAAATTCAGGAAGTTCATCCAAAAAAAGGACCCCATTATGGGACAGAGAGATTTCCCCAGGTTGCGGATAACTTCCACCTCCTACCAACGCAGCACTGCTTATAGTGTGATGAGGATTTCGAAACGGTCGTTGTCTCATCAATCCATTATTTTTAGTCTTCCCGACTACACTATGTATTTTTGTGGTTTCCAAGGCCTCGTCTAAAGTCATCGGAGGTAAAATAGACGGCAGGCGTTTAGCCAACATGGTCTTCCCTGCGCCTGGCGGACCTATAAGAATTAGATTGTGGCCTCCAGCAGCTGCAATCTCCATACAGCGTTTTACAGTTTCCTGACCTTTTACATCAGAAAAATCAAAATCTGTCAACCCGTTTTTGTCATTGAATTCTAATAACCTGTCAACCATTGTAGGCTCTATTTTCCGATGTCCATCAAAAAACTGAATAACCTCAACAATGTTTTCCATAGCAAACACATCTAAACCATCCACTATAGCTGCTTCTTCCGCATTGGCTTTTGGTAAAATGAATCCTTTAAAACCTTCTTCCTTCGCCCTTAAGGCGATGGGTAAGGCTCCTTTAATAGGCTGCAAACTTCCATCAAGGGAAAGTTCCCCCATGATTATAAAGTTCTCCAATTTTAGTGCATCAATTTGTTTGGATGCTACAAGAATTCCAATACTTAAGGTTAAATCGTAGGCGGACCCTTCCTTCCTAAGATTAGCAGGTGCCATATTTATTGTGATACGCTTTCCTGGAATCTTATAGCCATTATTATTCAAGGCTGCAGCTATACGATATTGACTTTCTTTGATGGCATTGTCAGGAAGACCTACCAAATGGTAACCAATACCTTTATCGACATTAACCTCCACAATAACCGTAGTTGCATCAATGCCAAAAACAGCACTTCCGAAGATTTTTGTCAGCATAATTAAACCGTATTAACCAAATACTGCTGAAAATACACTTTGAAAAAGAGATTTGTTACTGTGGCTTGACGAATGGCTGCTTTGGGTTGATGTAACTCTTTTCCTACTAGAGTTATCAAATGATAGTAATTATTATTTATTTGATAGAACAAACAATAAAATAGACTTGGTTTTTTCTTCAATTTCGGTTTTGTTCATCATTGCTTTTTGAACTTAACGAAACGATTAAAACATCGCTATTAATTCACTCTTAACGAAGTTGTTAATGAAATAAATTCACCAGCTTTGTTGAAGCCGCGTAAAGTAATGTCATAAATTCCTCCAATATTAGAGGTGTAGAACTCAATATGTTTTTGTTTCACCAATTGCATTTTCGGAATCCATAACAGTTGTCTTCTAAAATCGGGGATCCGGGTCCAATCCTGGTTATCTTCTTCACTATAGCTCTGTTGGTAATAGTTTTTATTACTTTCTGGAGTATTTAGCGTTATTTTTAATTGGTCTTTTGAATAGAATGTTTCTGCAAAATCACCATCAATGGTTTTTATGTTTAGTATTCCATCAAAAGATATTGAGCCAAGTCGATATAATCCTTTAGAAAAACTAATCTCTTTGATTTTACGAGCATCATAGTCCATAAAGCTCTCATGTTTACTTATGAAAACACCATCTACCAAGAGCATAGGTTGTAATCCACTTTTTTCTCTAGCTGAATCAGTAAAAACCTGAAACACACGCTTACCCTCAGGACTTCTCCTTATCCCAACCTGATTAACGACCTCTACAAAGGTTTCTCTAAGGGTTTTGAAACGGGTAAAATCATCTAAATTATAGGTACGCTCCATGTTTCTGTAGAATAAAGTCCGTACCTCCGGATTTAACACTGTATCCAACCTTAAATAAGCATATGCATTAGCAATCTGATTTTGTACACTACGTTTACGAATTATTGAGGCCATTTCAGTACTCAATTCAAACGGCAGGAAGTCAAACCTATCGTACGTCATTTGATTATCATCAAATAAAATCTTTAAATCACTCCAATTCCCTGACATACTATTTATAAAGGCTGTTGTGTTTTCATAGTTTTCATTGATGTTTATAAAGAATTGGCCTTGTCTATTTGTCGTAGCGGTCTTTAAGAGGTGATTTTCTCCAGGAATTGAAAGGGCTATAGTGCGCTGCGGAACAGGTGAATTAGTGTTCCTATTTATAACAAGTCCCGAAATGAGCTCCCCTCTCAACTCCGGTAGATAAAAAATCTCACTAGGAACCTTAGTGGGGGCATATGAGGATACCTGTTTTTCTATTCCGGTACGAACATGATTACTAGTTTTTAAGTGTTTCTTTAAAGAGTTGTTGTTTTTTGGGAACAACTCGCTTCTTTTTGATACAGATATAGAGTAGCTACCATTAACAAATGAAGAATCATTTGCCATTATGTCTAATGAAACCTTTCTACGTTTTCCAACAACCTGATTATCAGTTTTTAATTCTATTCTGTTTTGCGAGTTGTTAGATTCAGTTCTTATCGTAGGGTCTTTCACATTAAATGATAAATTTGACAGTGAATCATTATCCTGTTTTCGATGTTCTTCGGGAATTTCTTGATATGGATTAACGATAATCATATCAGTTTTAAAAAACGACTCAACACCAAAATTCTTCATCCAATTTGTATATGCCAATACTTTGTAACTTCCTGTTAACTGTTTTTCGGATACAAAAAAGTCTCCATACCCTCTGCCCTTTTCTAATTGGATCTTTTGCTTCAGAACCGTTGTTCCGTTTTCCGAAATCAGTTCTACATAGGCAACCTGACTTAAGTTACTAAGGCTATTTTTTTCTTCATTTAGACAATACAAGGAATAAAAAAACCGCTCGCCAGTAAAAAGAACATGGGTGTTGAAATGCAGAAAAATGCTCTCTTTTGGAAGAGAAGTAAACTTGGCTGCCAACTCTTTATTTCTCTGCTCACTTAATCTCAATTGTGCGATTGAATTACCGACAATCCCTATGAAAAGTACACTAAGTAACGTAAGCTTTCTTTTTTGCATTTTACTTTAATTAATCAACCCAGAATGATGGTCTTATGTTACTCCCCAATTGAGTACAATCTCCACATGGGGCGGGTACGACAATATGCGGACCTACCGGCAGCCCCCCATCTGGAATAATCTCACCTTCGTTAGGCCCTACGTATTCAATAGATCCGTTAGCGACCAGTTCGCTTAATAAACAACCTGCAAAAAGTCCAAATTCACTAAATACTTCAAAATCGGGTGCAAGTCTAGTGCATTCAATTGCATATGGGGGTAAATCCTCTCCTGGAAAAAAGTCCCCATAATTGAAGAAAATACGTTCCTCCGATACACTTGATACTTCAAAGTAACCAAGAACAATCTCATTCTCATTATCCTCGGAAAACACATTACCTACCAAAAGTCCTGTCTGTGTTTGGGAAAAGAGGTCATCACTTTGGGAAAGTTCCTGTAAACGAACATAAAACGTATGTGCCGCAGGTGATTGTACAAACTGCCGGACCAGAATGCTATACCTATGTGACAAAATAAAGTCGTCCCTATCTATAAAACGAACTTGAAGTCCTGATACCCTGTCCTCATCCAAACCATTGGTGTTGGTCAGGATAATTGTATTGGACAGATTGGTTCCATAACAGATACGTTCATTGTTCTCACCCGTAAATACTAAATCCACTTCACAATTTTGTGGTTCGTTTGGGACGGACTTCACTAAATCAGTATCTGCCCACTCCGGAGCAATAATTAAAAAAGTCTCTTCGTATTCATATCGGTATAAGTTGCTGTTGTTTGATGGGTCAAAACTGTTTACCAATATCGCCATTCCCTCATTTCCATCGTCATCGGTAATCCTAGCCGCGTTAACACTTTCTATTTGGGTCTCCTGGGTGAGTTGCGCCGGGTCAGAAGAGTAATTTCTCCCATCAGAAGTCGTTATTGACAAACGATAGTTCCTTGTTCCCTCAGCGCGGAAGATTTGATTGGATTCGTATAGGCCTGGTTCAACCTCGGAAAATTGAAATATTGCACCTTGATCGTCAAAAACCGCTACAATGGCATTAGGCTCAGCCCTGGCGCCATCTGCCTCAAGTTCAAATGCCCGGGTTATCTTTATTTGATGTTGCTTTAACTCATTCGTAATTGTAGCCTCAATTACCAAAGCACTTTCAAAATTATCGACTATGCCTTCCGTCTCAAATGGCTCTACACAAGACTGAAAAAGAAAAATTCCCAACAGTACTATTAAAACTGAGATGATTCGCAATCTTCTTTTAAATAACTTCAGCATTACACACTCCAAATTAAAATTTAAAATTATAAGTGATTGTTGGAATCGGAATGGCGAAGATTGAACTTTGTAAAGCTCTTACTTCCCCATTTTCAGTCACAAAGAATACCGAAAAAGGATTATTTCTTCCCAAAACATTATAAATGGAAAGACTCCAAAAACTATGGGCAAATTTTTTGATTTTGTGGTTTCCTTCTAGATTGATGCTCAAATCCAATCGGTAAAAATCTGGTATTCGAAATTCATTTCTATCACTGAAAAAAACAAAGTCAGCATTGTCGAACTCAAATTGGCCCAGCGGAAATGTTACTGGACGGCCCGTTTGGTAAACAAAATTAGCTGATGCACTTAGCCGTTTAGTAAATTTATAATTGGTCACTAGGCTAACATCGTGAGGTCTATCAAAGTTAGTTGGGAAAAATTCTCCATTGTTAACTCTTTCTTCCCTAAATGGACTATCCAAACGTATAAAAGAACGTGAATAGGAATACCCTAACCATCCATTTAATCTTCCATCGTTTTTTCTCAATAGAAATTCAACCCCATAGGCTCTACCATCTCCTTGAAGTACTTCGGCCTCAACAGTTTCGTTCAGCAATAATTGCGCCCCAACTTCAAAATCCAATAAGTTCTTTTGTCTCTTGTAAAACCCTTCAACGCTTAACTCATATTCATTTTCTTTAAAATTCTTAAACAGTCCTAAAGAAAACTGATTTGCTTGCTGCGGCCTAATATTTAAATCCGACAGCTTGTACGTATCTGTTTGGGAAACCGTGGTATTACTATTGAGCGTATGGATGTATTGGAATGTATTATTAAAACTTGCTTTCAAAGATAAATCTGGATTAAGAAAATAACGTCCGGAAATTCTGAACTCTGGTCCTCCGTAAGTTTCGATAACTTCATTTTGCCCAAACTCCCTTGTTTCTACCAATGTACTAGAATTTCTAGGGGCATTCTCCTGATAAATTCGCTGAACACCTTCTCCTAACGCTGCATATAATGACAATCTGACCCCTGCATCTATGAGAAGTTTATCGTTCACTGTGTATGTATCGGAAAAGAATAAGGCTGATTCCACGGCTCTTTCCCTGGGTATTGATAAGGGCGTAACCTGGGAATCCGGATTCAAAGGGTCAATATTTCCTGGGTCAATTTGATATAATTTACCAGAAATCCCATATTTGAATTTATGTGCTTTGCTATGTAAATAATTAAATTCCAGTCTGAGTTCACTTTCGTTATTAATATATCCTAAATCAAAATCCGTATTGGAATTTCCATCAAATTCTATATTAAACCGATACTGACTGTTAGTTAATACAAGACTACCTGTGTTCTTTTCGTTGAATTTATGATTCCATCTTAGAGAGGCTAATCTGTTGCTGTAGTTGAAAATAGAATCTGAGGTAATACTAAAAGCATCTCGGCTAAAATAACCTGTGGCCTTAATCTCGTTATTCTCATCCAGAGTGTGATTATATTTGGCAACAACATCAAAAAACGAAGCCTCACTATTACTAAGCTGTTCATCTTCCAAGGATCTTAAAATCCAACCTGAATATGTTCCACGACCACCGACAAGTAGCCCTGCCTTATCTTTTTTTATAGGTACTTCCAAAACTAAATTACTGGTCACAGGGCCTATTGCAGCTTCACCAGAAAATTTTTCAGTATTGGGTGTTTTTGTTTTTAAATCAAACACAGAAGATAGTCTTCCTCCGAACTGTACAGGAATACTTCCTTTATAAATATCCGCCGAGCCTGTGCTGAAAGGGTTAAGTGCAGAGAAAATACCGAAAAAATGGGACGGATTGTAAATAACCCCATCATCCAATAAGACCAAATTCTGGTCGGTTTTCCCGCCCCTAACATTAAATCCTGATGCTCCTTCTCCTGCATTGGATATACCCGGCAGGGTCAATGCCGCCTTTAATATATCCCGCTCCCCTAGCACAAGGGGAATGGTCTTTATTTCTTCTATCTCAAGACTTACTAAGCCTGTTACTGGAACCTCAACGTTCCTTCTAGCATTCTCACTAACCACAACTTCATCCAAGGCTTCAATGCTTTCCTCAACACTAAAATCAAGTACACCACTATTGTAGATTATTGCCTTTTTAACCCTATCCTTATACCCAAGCCCACTGACCCTGACGGTATGAGCTCCACGCTTTATTTGAATACTATATTCTCCATTACTATTGGTGGATGTTCCTTGTTGTCCATCATCAATCAAAATAGATACGTCAGGAACAGGTCTGCCTGTAAGAAAATCGACTACTCTTCCGCTCAACTTTATATCACCTTGATTCCTGTTTGCCGTAGCCTTTCCAATTCTAACGGTTTCTATTCTTTCACTAATCCCCTTAGTTTTATCCTCAAATACTGGTCCGGTATCTGTTGTTACTTCTTCTGTTTCAATTGTAGTGGAATCCTCCTCTTGTTGTTCCAAAAAACTTTTTGGTAAGGTATCGTAGATAAAACTATTTCTTGTCAGGTAAACATTGTTATCGCCATCTATATAAAAATTTACATCAGTATTTTTTAAAATATCTTTTAACACAGTATCAATCCCCACGTTCGTGTAGGACTTGGTAATCACTTCGGTGCCAAACCATTCAGGGTCAAAATAAAATGTAAATCCTGTCCGTTCTTCTAAATTCTCAAAAATGGATACAACTGACTGACTTTCAAAATCTACAGTAATAATGGGTAGTTTTTCTTGTGCTCGGGTCTTACAGACGAAAGCCGTAAAAACAATAAAAAGAAGCACCCTAATTTTTTTTGAGGTTATGCATAGTCGGTCACTCATTGGGTACTTTCTATTTGCTTTACTAATTCCACAATAAACGTATTTTGGTCCTTGTATTTTCGTTTAAGTTTTTTATAAAGAGCATTTAGTACTTTCTTGTCTATTTCAAATACTTCTAAAATCTCTTTTTTTGTGTTTAGATTGTGAAACTTCTTTTTGTAAAATATTGAATATTGCTTTTTTAAATCTGGGAATTCATAAAACACAAATGATTTGCCCTTGATTTCAACCTTGTTTTTATTATGCTTAACAAAAAGTCTTACATCTTCGTTTTGATATAGGCTTTCGTAAAAACCAGTTTTTACTACTTGATTTTCCTTGGGTGGATTTAAGTGAACAAAACGATGTTCAAGAAGGTCAAAGGAGTCCACTTCGCTTTTAAACAGTTGTAAGGTAGCTTGCTGCCCAGTTATTTGGCTTTGTATTTGAACGAGTACTTGGTCGTGATGAGCATCATATTTTAGGCTTTTTTTGTAAAAAGATTGTCCTCCATACCAAATATTTCCTTCCTCGAAATTAGGGGATTCGAAAAACTGTTTGTTATCGTTGATTGTTCTATACTTCTCTGAGTACAACAGTCCCTGACTCAGATTTGTATTTTCAATCCCGACTACATCATCAAAAGCGGCAAAGCCAACAATATCAGTTTTACTATTTTGAGCGATTACGACATGTCCTAGTAAGAGACAAAAAAGTGGGAAAAGTGGTTTAATCAACTTAAAGTATATTGCAGTAAGTATTTATTCTTCCCTATAAAAATAAGGAAGATACGATTACTTTTATGCACAAATAAGGAGGAATAAATCGCACTTTTTTTATTTCGAAGCAATCAGATTCTATCTTACTGGCAATACCTTCTGATAACCAATTAAATAGGCTTTTTGAAAGTAAAAATTAAAATCAGAAGAAAATGCAAACAGTCAAAAAAATAAAGTGAAACAGTACATAAAAGAGCTAACTAAATACCCTGATTAACCCCTTACTTATCAGATTAGTGCATGTAAATAGCAGTTATTTATTTGAGGGAACAAAAATCAAAGTAGACTTGGCCGTTTCCTCAATTTCGGTTTTGTTCATCATCATTTTACGAAATTCTCCATTTACAAACATCTCCGCTTGGTCATCATAGTGTTCACTAAGTGGGTTTCCAGATTGACCGGTAGGTAAAATACTCAGGCTATTCTCTATATCGGAAAAATCAATTATTCGCCGGGTGGAAGGACCGGAACTTACCTTGTAATATCCCGTACTATCATAAGGAAAAGACAGATTGTTGATTACCTCCCTTGTTCCTATAATCGGGAATGGGCCTACATTGAAATATTTTCTTAAACTTTCTACCTCTCCAATTGGATGCTTATGTTCTAGGGTGTGTACCTTATCCCAAGTCCAATCATTGGTATCTGGTCCCAAATCTCCTTTTAAAGAAACCCATGCATCCGCAAATGACTTTAACACTATTTCATTCCGCGACTCTACCCTATCAGGTGTGAGAACATTATCCCACCATTTCCCAACATTCATAATAGCCCCCCAAGCTATTTGCCTTTTCATTAAATGAGTCGAAAGAAATTGCTCAAATCTTTCGGTTCCCAATTCATCTTCGAAGGTATTTTTGAGCATAAAATATTCGCAACGGTGATATAAGACTGCACTTTTACTGTCCAGTGAATAGGTTCCATCCCAATTTCTAAGCTCATCCACAAGTATCAACTGTTCTTGTTCTAAATGCGAGATATCCAAAAGTTTAATTAGCTCCCTTACCAATTGGGTATTGACGGAGGAAGTAACATCCAAAATCATTTCAGAAACCGCTTCTTTGTCCCAGTCATCTTTTGGTTCCAATAATTCTACTATTCGTCTTGCCCGATTTTCTGGAAGGTAATATCCAGGGTATAGCATGCCGGCAATAGAATCAGGCTGATTGTTTGCGGAATACACATAGTTCCAAGGTGGATTGATGGCACTGGGGTTTTCTGAAAAATCGAGATAGCGAATAGGTCGTTGGGTACCCGAAGTTCCATCCAATACAAATTTGGTAGAAACGCTGTCCGGCATCTGGTACAACTGTGCTGAAGCCCACCACGCAACATTTCCCTCCGAATCGCCATACATCACATTAAGTCCAGGAGCATGAATTTTAGGAAGTGCATGCTGAAACTCGTCCAAATTTGAAGCATGTGAAATGCCATAAAGCGCATCCAAAACCTGATTTTCCCAATTGGTGTACATCCAAGACATGGCTATGGGGCGTTCTCCTTTTACTTGTTTGGCTATACGATTGACTATAGGGCCATTCCGTGTTTTCTTAAAATTGAATGAAATGGGTTCTCCATCTTTTACAAGGATGGTTTTTTCTACAACTTCATATTTTTTCCACCCTGTTTCTGTTTTATATAGAGTGGAATCTGAAGGGTTGGTTTCTTCCAAGTAAAAATCTAAATCATCATTCTGGAACATGGTAAGGCCATAGGCCATATTTCTATCGTGCCCCAGCAAGGGAAAAGGAACCCCAGCTAAATGATATCCGTATTTTTCATAATAAGGCGTATTTACATGGGCTTCATACCAAACCGAGGGCTGGGCAAAACCAATATGCGGGTCATTCGCCAATATAACCTTACCTGATTTGGTCTTGTCGGGCCCTATTACCCAACTATTGCTTCCTTCAAACTGGGGAACTGGTAATTTATTCAAAGCCCTGGAAACCGAGGACATCAAGTCCTTTGATATGGTATCTCCTTTTGTTTTCTTGAAATTCTTTATCCAAACTGTTGAAGTATCGGAATAAACCGTCAAATCCCTTATGTAATCAGGGCCTAAATCATTTTGTATATCGGTTAGCAAAGGGTCTGTCTTATGCGCCTGCGCAAAACTAAATGCCATATACCCCACCACATTAAAGATATCTTCAATGGTAAAAGGCTGTGGTTCTAATCCTGTGAGGTAAAATTCTACCGGTTTTGGACCTTCTTCAATGAATGCATTTATTCCCTCAAGATAGGCATTGCAAAGTGCAACTGTTTGACTGTTCATATCCAGCCCTTTAACTGTCCTTGCTGTATTCTCATCAATGCCCAAAGTGAGGAAGAGCTTGTCCGTTTCTACCAAATCAGGTCCAAAAACTTCGGAAAGTCTCCCCTTCGCTATCCTACGAAGCAACTCCATCTGCCAAAGCCGGTCCTGAGCATGAACATACCCTAAAGCACGAAAGGCATCCTCTTGTTTTTCTGAATAAATATGGGGGACTCCAAAAGAATCGTAGTACACGGTCACTTCACCTTCCAAACCACTCAATGGCTGTTCACCTTCATAATTTGGTTTCAAGGAGTTAAGGAAAATAAAAGCGGCCCCAACAATTAGAACTAAGAGAATTCCAAGTACCCTGAGTACTTTCTTAAGAGTCTTCACAATGCTTTCGGTTAAGTTAGTTAGTATCCCGAAGTTACATTTTTTTAAAAGAACCCAAAAAAATAAGTGTTAATGACTATTCATTGATAGTTGATACTTTGATAGTCCCGATTTCAACCACTCTTCATATACATCACCATCCACGTATTGAACCGCTTCGTTAAGTACTTCAAGATTAGGCGACAATAAGACATAGTAGGGTTGTGAAGCTGCGTTGAAGTTGATGGTTTGGAAAGTACCCCATTTTTGTCCTATAGTTTCAATACTCTTTACTCTGCCTGAATCGAACTTAAAATCAAATTGCTCATCGGTAGGAAGTTCTTTTCTATCATCCACATACAGGGAAATTAGAACATAATCCTCTTTTATCATTTGATAAATACTGGGTTGACTCCATACATTTTCCTCCATTTTTCGGCAGTTGACACAGGCCCAACCGGTAAAATCCAAAAGAATAGGTTTGTTCTGCTCCTTGGAATGGGCAACTCCTTCCTCAAAGTCTTTAAAACAGTCCAATCCCAGAGGACAATCACTATCCGTTTGTTGCACACTGTAGAAATCCGGTGGAGGAAATCCACTCAAGAATTTTAAATTGGTCATTCCCGAAAGTCCTAAAATCAAATAGATTGAAAATGCTACGGATATCATACCCACTAACTTGCGCGCTGAAGATAGCTTTTGTTTTGGTCCATCATGTGGGAATCTGAAAACTCCAAAGAGATATAACGCTAAAAGCACAAAAAGCAGAATCCATATCCCCAAAAATACTTCTCTCTTTAAAAGCCCCCAATGTCCTACTAAATCTGCATTTGACAAAAACTTGAAGGCCAAAGCCAATTCAAGAAATCCTAGGACAACTTTCACCGTGGTCATCCAACCTCCAGATTTAGGCAAGGAATTAAGCCAAGCTGGAAAAAGAGCAAATAAGGTGAAGGGTAAAGCTAAGGCCAAACCAAAACCAACCATCCCAGCGGATAAGTTCACAGCTACATTTCCTTCTGCTAAAGTGGTACTGCCCAGAAGCCCTCCCAAAATTGGACCTGTACACGAGAAAGAAACGATGGCTAAGGTCAAGGCCATAAAGAAAATACCTAAACCGCCACCTGCTTTGTAGGAGGCCTCGTCCATTTTATTGGCCCATGAACTGGGCAAAGTCAGCTCGTAGTACCCAAAAAAAGAAAAAGCAAAAAAGACAAATATTACGAAGAAGAGAATGTTCAGCCAAATATTAGTTGCAATGGTATTCAGTATTTGTGAGTCAACAGAATCAAAAAGGTGAAAAGGAAGACTCAATAAAAAATAAATCAGAACGATGAAAAAACCATATAGCCCTGCATTGATAATACCTTTTGTACGCTGTTGGGACTGTTTTGTAAAAAACGAGACGGTAAGCGGAATCATAGGAAAAACACAAGGGGTCAGCAAGGCTATCAACCCTCCTAAGAAGCCTAATCCGAAAATCATCCATAAATTGGATTTGGAACTTGAGCCGCCCAAATCGTTTTGAGTCAACAATTCCTTGTTTTTTAAATCCACTTTAAGGGAAGAGCCCAAAGCCAAACTGTTTTCATCCAATTCTTTTTCAACAGCCACAAAAGCACTTCCATCCAAGGATATTTGAAAAAGCTCATCCATTGGAATACAGACTTCCTGACAAATTTGATAAAACAGATTTACTGTAATTTGATTAACCTCTGGTCTAAGCAGCTTGATTTTTTGGGTGAAAATGGCCTCTTTCTTAAAGAACGTTTCCTCTACTTCAAAAATATCGCTGTATTCCTTGATGGTTTCACTTTCTTTAGTCTTTCCAAGAAGTTCGTAGTCCTCCCCTGCTTTCTCAAAAGTAAACTCACTAGGAAGGGATCCACCCTCTGCGGTGTATTGGGAATATACGTGCCATCCTTCCGCTATTTTTCCTTTAAAAACCAGTTCATATTCGGAATCGGAAAGTTTATTGACCTCGTGGGACCATATAGCTGGATTTTCATCCAACTGTCCAACCGTTGAAAAAACACCGAAAACCAAAAAAAACAATGTACTCACCAATATCCTCATACTGAAAATGTAATTTTTAATATTTGAGTGGTATTCCCGTCTATTTTAAAACGCTCATCTGTACGTTTTCCTATAACCCAAACAATTTCTTCTCCAGAACAGAGCAACCACTGGTCTTCTTTTGAAAAAACATCCATCTTCGCGTCTTTAAAGAATTTGGATAGTTTCTTTTTCCCTTTCATACCTAGTGGATAAAAATAGTCGCCCTTTTTCCATTTTCTTAACGCAAGTGGATAGTTTAACTTCTCTACATCCAAAAAAGCGATGTCTTTATTCACATTTTCAAATTTAGTTACTCTTTCCAAATCTAGCCGAACGGGATGTTTTATGCTTGCATCATCCTCGTTAATAAAAACTATGGTTTCTGATTTTGATTGTATGGGTTGAAGTAATAATGAATCACGGTTTTTCAACAACCTATGGGTAGTTGAACGTACCTCTTTCCCGCTCATAGCATTTAGCAGAGACTCTACATTATTCCATTCAGTGAACCCATAATCTTCAAATAATCCATAGAGATAGGCTCCCAAAGGTTCAAGTGATTTTAGGTCTACTACTTTTATTCTTATGCAATTGCCTTCTTTAATGAATATTTTTTTTTTGATTTCATTGAAGGTATTATCCAAAACCTCTTTGGACTGAATCAAAAAAGTCTGCGTCATTAAAAAGTTGTCCAAAAAAGTTGGATGCAATTCCTTTAGCTCTGGAACAATCCCATTTCGAATTTTATTTCTAAGATATTTTGAATCAGAATTGCTACTATCCTCTCGCCATTTTAATCCTTCACTTTTGGCAAAAGCAGTAATCTGTTCTCGGGAAAAAGGTAAAAGTGGACGCAAAACCTTTCCTGTTTGGCTTGGTATACCCGAAAGTCCATCAATACCCGTTCCTCGTGAAAGATTTATAATAAAGGTCTCCAAAGCGTCGTCTGCATGATGAGCCGTGAGCACATAATCCATTTTCTGCTCTTCGAGCACAGACAAAAACCAATCATACCGAAGCTTTCTCGCCACCATTTGAACAGAACCTTCACTTTTGGATAACTCGCTAACAGTATCAAAAGCGATGGAAACACATTCCAGATGTAGTTCCTTTGCCAGCTGCTTCACGAAAATCGCATCTCCATCACTTTCATCTCCCCTAAGCTGAAAATTACAATGGGCCAAGGTGATATTCAGTTCACATTGCACGCTTAAATGGGCCAAAACCACGCTATCCAAACCTCCGCTGCACGCCAATAGGAGTTTCTTTTCCTTAAGGGAAGGAAAGTTAATGTCAATATGTTTTTGAAACCTCTGAAGCACTTATCAAAAGTAAGCATTAACTGTTTTTCCCTTCTAGAACGCTACGCATGGCTTTTGCTTTTATCAAGCATTCTTCATATTCCTTTTCAGGGTTGGAATTGGAAGTTATGGCACTACCTACCGAATATGAGATATATTTTTTTGAAGCGTTGTAAAGAATGCTTCGAATGACCACATTGAAATCAAAATTCCCTTCGGGGTTAAAATATCCAACGGTACCACTATACAATCCCCGTTTGCTTTCCTCTAACTCTTCAATCAATTTCATTGCAGAGACTTTTGGGGCGCCGGTCATACTTCCCATAGGAAAGGTTTCCTTTATTAGTTCAACGGAAGATGTTTCTTGGGATACCTCACACATAACGGTGGATACCATTTGATGTACCTGTTTATAGGTATACACTTTGCAAAGCTCTTTTACCTGAACACTTCCCTTAACGGCGCTTTTGGATAAATCGTTACGAACTAAATCAGTAATCATGATGTTCTCAGCTCTTTCTTTAGGGTTTACTTCCAATTCATTCTTCAAAATTTCATCTTTCACTGAATTTGAATCACGTCTAGCTGTACCTTTTATAGGTTGGGAAAGCACTCTTCTCCCCCTTCTTTTAAGGTAGCGTTCTGGCGAAGCACAAAGAAGAAATTTATCCTCTAAACGTAAAAAAGTAGCAAAAGGAGGCTCAGAAATTCTGTTTAAACTCCAGTATATGGACCAAGGGTCAATACTACTGTTCGCCGCATAAAACTCTTGGCAGAAATTGGCTTCATAGATGTCGCCTCGATGTATATGAGTCAACATGGTATTTACCTTTTCAAAATAGGCATCCTTGTGTATGCGCATTTGGATATGAACACCATTAGATGGCAATTCTTGTTTTACATTCTCCTCTTTGGTAAGGTTCAAAAAATCATCTTCAATCTCTTCCCTAAATTGTTCTAAATACCTAAAATTTATTTTATCATTTTTAATGAGAATGATTTTTTCGGGACAAAAAAAATATAGTTCTGGAAATCCAAGCACGTCCAGATTTTCCGATTTTAAGTCCTCTAGGTTGTTTTTAAAATCATAGGTAATAAAACCAAACAGCCAATCCTTCTTTTCATCGACAAAATATTGCACTTTATCGATGCTATCTGCTTCAAAAACAGACCCATTGGTCTGTCTACTTACAGCAACGATTATATCATATGTACCGTGTTCATCGGAATGCTGATTACTATCCAACCAGACTACCCTTGTATAATCCCTTGTCCAATCAAGTAAAGCTGATTTTAGTTTTTTATGGTCAAAAATGGGAAATGAACGTGAAGTTCTTGACAAGCCTTTTAATTTAATTTTTGAAGAAAAGTATCAAGAGCACCAGCATGTTGTTCCTTTAGGGACTGGTCCACTATATTTCCATTGGCGAAGGTTTCACCAAAAGAAGGCAGAGAAAACGTGGATGCAATTTCAGCTCCAAAACGCGGTAGCATATCCTGAATCACACTTATAGCTCCAATCCCTCCCCTTTTTCCAGGAGATGCTGCCATCAAGAAAACAACGGTGTCCTCTAAAAATTTTCGCTCCAACCTTGAGAGCCAATCCAATAGATTTTTAAAGTATCCCGAGGGATTACCGTTATGTTCGTTGACCGCAAGAATCAAGCCCTGTGATTGTTGGAGATACCCCTTAAACTCTATCAAAGAATTCGAAAACCCCTTTTGTTTCTCTTCATCAATAGAATACATAGGAAACGGATATTTGGACATATCCACCGTTTGTACTTTATGATTTTCTATCAAGGATGCCGAATACTTAACTAATTGATAATTGATAGAAGTTGAGGAATTGCTCCCTGCGAATGCCAAAATCTCAGCCATTACAATAATTCTTTGATTGTTTCGCTAAAATACCGTAAAGCGTTAAAAGATGAATGTATTTTATCTAATTTTGGCGTGCTAAACATCCAAACGTGCTGTAAAGCAAGTATATAGGATAGTATTTAGATATGGAAACCAAAACTAACAGATTATTTTTCATCGATGCGATGAGGGCATGGGCTATTCTTATGATGCTCCAAGGACATTTTATTGATGGTTTGTTAGACCCTATTTTCAGGGATAGTACTAATGTTGCTTTCTCAACTTGGCAATATTTTAGGGGAATAACAGCCCCTGTCTTCTTTACGGTTTCTGGTTTTATTTTTACTTTTCTACTGATACGGGTTCCAGAGAACGGAGTTAGCAACCCTAGAATAAAAAAGGGTATACGAAGAGGTTTACAACTTCTTTTTATTGGGTATTTACTACGAATGAACCTATTTGGCCTTTTTACTGGCAATATTTACGATTCCTTTTATCTCGTTGACGTGTTGCACTGTATTGGGCTGTCTATTTTGGCCGTAATCGGCATGTATCTTTTTAGCGCCAAGAGGTCTAAGAATGTATTCCCACTGCTTTTATTGGGAACAACACTGCTTCTCTTTTTGTTTGAACCTCTATATAAACAATGGTCTTTTTCATTTTTGCCAAATGCTATCGCTAACTATTTCACAAAAGCAAACGGTTCGGTTTTTACCATAATACCTTGGTTGGGGTATGCAACGATGGGAGGCTTTCTATCCATCCTATTTACCCGATATAAGCATTTCAAATTCCTTTACCCAACGGCTATCGCAATTTCAGCATCCATTGGGTTACTATTAATTTTTTATTCCTCTAAAGGGTTTATTTGGTTAAATGAGGTATCTGGAATCAACCTTTTCTTATTGATTGAGCAAAACAACTATTTATTCATTCGATTGGGAGATGTATTGGTAATTTTCTCCATTTTCATGATTTTTAGAAAGTTCATGAGCAACACAACCATTCTGAAGATAGGCGCCAGCACTTTGACCATTTATGTGATTCACTTTATTCTCTTATATGGCAGTTTTACCGGATTGGGACTATATCGTTTCTTTAATCATTCTCTTGTTCCATCCATAGTAATTCCTGGAGCGTTGGCTTTTATGCTTACTTGTACCTACCTTTCATTAAAATACAACCGTCACGAAGTTCAGATTAAATCTACCATTAATTCAGCGAGGCAAACAGCTCGAGTGCAAGTCTTGGAATTATATCGAATGAGCTTGCCTATTTTAAAGGAAATTATGGCTAAAGTTCGTCTCTTTGTAAATCGTGTCTTCGGATTTGTTAAGAACTAGCAGAAGTTTTCTCTATCACAAAAATTCGTTAAATACATTATCAACCTTAATTTCTAGCGACCCATTATAAAAAATTATAATGCTGGCTATGCTAAAGACAAGAAAGAATCTCCTTTTTTTTACTACCCTAACCCTGCTTTTTTCCACACTTGTTGCTTTTACTATTCCTTCCCATACTTTCTCAAATACCGGTGTACCCGAGAAAGATACAGCACAATACTTTTTGGACTTATTACGAGAGGACGATGCCTATCTTACCACGCGTGCCTTAAAATATATTAAGGACAATTGGGAAGAGGGGTATGAAATTATGCTCTTGGAAGCCATTTACTTTGCCCGTTCAAAACGACATTCCAATAAGCTACTGCAAATTCTGGAACAAAAGACCGGAAAGAATTACGGATTGGATTATGATAAATGGTTTCAATGGATATGGAGCAAGGAATCAGCATATCCTGATGCATATTTTGAGTACAAGTCCAAATTACATCAATTGATTGATCCTAAGTTCGGGAAGTATTTTTTGAATCGAAGCCATCAATCCACCATACGGCTCGATGAAGTAAGATGGGGAGGGGTTTTGCAAGATGGTATTCCACCCTTGCGTAATCCTAAAATGAAACGTCCTTTGGAAGCTACCTATTTAAAGGATAATGCTGTTGTATTTGGTATTGAGGTGAACGGAGATGCCAGAGCCTATCCAAAGCAAATTTTGGCTTGGCACGAAATGTTTGTGGATGAAGTAGGTGGTGTTCCAGTGGCAGGCGTTTACTGCACACTTTGTGGTACTGTAATCTTGTATAAAACCGAACATAAGGGTTTCAATCATACAATGGGCACAAGTGGCTTTTTATACCGTTCCAACAAGTTGATGTATGATAAAGCGACTCAATCGCTTTGGAGTACGTTGGAAGGCGAACCCGTTATTGGTCCACTCGTGGGTAAAGGAATACAACTCGATTATCTGAGTGTAGTTACCACAACTTGGGGCGAGTGGAAAAAACGGCACCCGGATACCCAAGTGCTTTCCTTGGATACTGGGCATAGAAGGGATTATCGCGAAGGGGTAGCCTATCGAGATTACTTCGCCACGGACGACCTTATGTTCACGGTTCCTGAAATTGACCGAAGCCTGAAAAACAAAGATGAGATTTTGGCCATCCGCTTACCTGAAAAAACGAGTGAAAACTTGGCTATCAGTAGTCGTTTTCTAAAGCGTAAAACTTTATATAAGAATAAAATAGGAGACGTTCTATTCACTGTTTTTACCGATAAATCAGGTGCCCATCGTGTTTTTAAAACCGATTCCATAGATTTTCAGGAATATGATGGAAACCGCACGGCTAAAGATTCTAAAGGAAAAACATGGACCGTAAAAGAGAATAGTTTAGAAGGACCCGATGGAAAAACCTTGGAGCGCTTTCACTCTTTCAACGCTTTTTGGTTTGGCTACAAAGCAGCCTATCCTAATGTTACTTTAATAAAGTAATCTATCAAAACTCACTGAGTACTAACACCTAAAAAATAGAGCAATATGAAAAATCCAAATATCGTCACTGTAGATAAAGAAAATGTCCCATTCCTTAATTTTCCCAAAGAAGATGTGCTTAATAAAAAACAAGAACGTAGTCAACGTTGCACAAGCTTGTTCAAAGCAATGCGCTTAGGAAATTTGGAACGTCAGAAAGTGAGCATTCTCTTTAAAGATGATACTGGAATGAAACGCGTTGTGACTACCATTTGGGGAGTCACCAATAAGCGCGTAATTCTAAAGAAGGCCATCAACCTTCCTATCAATCGGGTATTGTCCGTTTCTTAGATGTGTATTGGCCTATCTTCAGTTGCGGCAAGCGCAGCTTCTTTAACGGCCTCTGCGTAGGTTGGGTGGGCATGGCTCATGCGTGCCATATCTTCGGCAGATGCCCTAAACTCCATAGCGGTTACCGCTTCGGTAATCAAATCGGCACATCTTGCCCCAATCATATGTACTCCCAGAACCTCATCTGTGGATTTATCCGCTAGAATTTTCACAAAACCATCGGTATCCATACTCGCTCGGGAACGACCTAGAGCTCGCATTGGAAACTGACCTACCTTGTATTCAATTCCAGCTTCTTTTAGTTCTTCCTCAGTCTTTCCAACAGCGGCAACTTCGGGCCACGTATAGACTACCCCAGGAATAAGGTTATAATTAATATGAGGTTTTTGGCCCGCCAAAATCTCAGCAACCATAGTACCTTCTTCTTCTGCCTTGTGCGCTAGCATCGCACCTCTAACCACATCACCAATAGCATAAATATTGGAAGCTGCAGTTTGTAAATGGTCATTGACCTCTACCCTACCACGTTCATCCAGTTTAACCCCAGCTGCTTCCGCATTAAGACCTTCTGTATACGGTCTACGACCCACGGAAACCAAGCAATAATCCCCTTTGAATTCTACTTCTTGTCCTTTTTTATCATCTGCTTTTACGATAACTTCATCACCAACACGCTCTACAGATTTCACCTTATGTGATACGTAGAATTTGGTTTTTTGCTTTTTCATCACCTTCATCAACTCTTTGGATAATGCACCATCCATTCCTGGAATAATGCGGTCCATATATTCTACAACACTTACTTCGGCGCCTATTCTTTTATATACTTGCCCTAGTTCCAAACCAATAACTCCACCGCCTATTATAATCATGTGCTTGGGCACTTCTTTCAATTTTAGAGCTTCTGTTGATGTGATTATTCTCTCCTTATCAATTGTAATGAAAGGTAACGTAGAAGGTTTTGAACCAGTAGCTATAATGGTGTTTTTGGCTTCAATAGTTTCCACACTACCATCGTTCTTTGTCACATTTATATGTGTGGCGTCTTTAAAACTTCCTAATCCCTCATACACATCAATTTTGTTTTTGTCCATGAGAAATACAATGCCTTTCGTGGTTTGTTCCACAACCCCATCTTTCCGAGCAATCATTTGTTGCAGATTGACCTTCACCTCGCCGGGAATGTCAATACCATGCTCCTCAAAATGTTTTATAGCATCCTCATAATGATGTGAAGAATCCAAAAGCGCTTTTGAAGGTATACACCCCACGTTCAAGCAAGTACCTCCTAAAGTTGGGTATTTCTCTATAATTGCAGTTTTCATTCCCAATTGGGCACATCGAATTGCTGCAACATATCCTCCTGGACCAGAACCGATAACGGCCACATCATATTGACTCATATAGTAAGACTAAAAATTTTAGAAAATCTTTTATAAAAACGGCTATAAAAATACGAATGTTTTTGGGATACTCCTGTATTTTACATGGGCGCTAAAGGGAATTTTGAAGCACCGAAGGAACCTATCCAAAGTCCAGCCAAAAGTGAAAGATGTTGCCAAGTCTCAAACCAAAAAGGACCGCTCCATTCCCCGCAAAGGGCAACAAAGCACATTTTACCTACGATAAAGAAAGAAATCAATACATGCGGCCAGGTATTGTCACGTACTACAATCAAAGAAGCCAAAAAACCAGAAACAACAGACGACAATAGAACTGCTATTCCACTGAGCAAGAGTGTGCCTGAAGTTGATGTGCAATAACTTACATTGTCAAAAAGCACATCCTTGGAAAGTGTGGTGTATAAAACTAGTGAAAGTGTACCTATAATGGTAGCGGTTGCCGTTAGCAACACCCGGTTTTTTGGCGACATGGCTGCGGTTCGTTTTTTGATTGAACCTAAAAGTCACGAAAAAATTGTCTGACTGGCTGCACTTTAACAGGGATTTAGGTTAAAGTTTGTAAAAGGACGGCAGTCGAATTTTTTACTTCTTTGATTACCAAAGCACTTTGGGTACTTCCTATATTCTTAATTGCCGTTAGCTTTCCAACCATAAATTGACGATAGGCGTCCATATCTTCCACACTTACTTTAAGCATATAGTCGTAATCGCCACTCGTATGAAAGCATTCCGAAACTTCATCCAGCTTTTGAACTTCTCTTTCGAACTGAAGAACATTCTCTTTGGTATGTTGAATCAAACGCACATGACAAAGGACCATAAAGCTCCGATTAACTTGTTTACGGTCAACCAAAGCTACATAATTTTTAATCACCTCTTTCCTTTCCAGTCGTTTAATGCGTTCAAAAACTGCAGTGATAGAAAGACCAAGATGATGGGCCAGTTCTTTATTGGTTCGTTTGCTGTTGGTTTGAAGTAATGTCAATAAGGCCTTGTCCTGAGTATCCATGTTAAAAATTTTCAATGAATCACTTTATACTCTTCTAAAATATGAATTTAGTTCTATTTTTCATTTTATTAATAGATTTATTTTTTATAAATCATTTTATTA
>JBCDAX010000005.1:0-160762 GCA_039184805.1 Bacteroidota bacterium
ACAACGCAACGCTATTGAAATCGCACGTCAAGCAGGCGCGCTTTATGATAAGTTTGAAGGTTTCGTAACCGATTTGACCAAGGTGGGTAAAAGAATGGACGAAGCTAAAAATGAATATCGTGGTGCGATGAATAAGTTGGTCGAAGGACGCGGAAATATCGTGACCAGCATCGAAAAGCTCAAAAAAATGGGAGCCAAAGCGAAAAAATCCATCCCAGAACCCATTTTAAAACGTGCCGAAGAAGACGATTATCAAGAACCAAAACTAGAAATATAGGCTATGCGTAAGTTTATCTTCATCTTTATAACTGTTGTGCTTTTTGGGGTGGCCGCCTATTTTGCCTTTATCTATTATGTCCCATTTAGTGAAGGCTATCGCTCAGGAGAGCTTATCAAGTTCAGCAGAAAAGGGGTTGTAGCCAAAACCTGGGAAGGTGAAATCAGTCAAGGAATATCTGGAGCCCAGATTTTTGAATTTTCGGTTGAAGACAGTGAAGGGGAAGTCATTGACAAATTGAAAGATTATCAAGGTAAGTACGTCAAAGTGACTTATAAAGAAAGGTATGGTACCTTCTTTTGGCTGGGAGATACCAAATATTTCATTATTGATGTGGTTCAGGAAGAATCACCTCATTTTAGAAAGTAAGCATGAAAAAGTTCAAAACGGCAAAAGAATCTAGAGTTTCCATTACAGAACTTATGCTTCCAACCCATTCCAACTTTGGAGGCAAAATACATGGAGGATATATTTTGAGTTTGATGGATCAAATTGCGTTTGCCTGTGCCAGTAAACACTCCCAAAGCTATTGCGTGACTGCTTCGGTTAATCGCGTTAATTTTTTAAATCCTATTGAAGTTGGCGAACTAGTAACCCTTAAGGCAAGTATCAACTTCACTGGACGAACTTCTATGGTAGTTGGTGTGCGAGTAGAATCAGAAAACATTCAATCTGGGGAAGTGAAACATTGTAACTCCTCCTATTTTACTATGGTAGCCAAGGATGAAAATGGAAAAAATATTCCTGTTCCGGGATTAATTGTAAAAGATAAGCAAGGCATACGACGCTTTGCACGTAGCAAGGAGCGAAAATTATCTGCGCATGACCGAGACTCCAAGTATGCTTCAAAAGCATTTAAAGTCAATGATTATCTGGAGTTCTTGGATGGAGAAAATATACAGTTGGATTTAGATTAAAGAAGCCGCATCTTCATCCAAAAACCACAGCAATTTTCCAGAAATGGGATTCACCAAAGAGGCAGGGTATTTTTCAAAGCCTTCTTTTTTCTGGGTAATAGTCTCCACTTTTTCGGCTTTTCCCTGACCTGTGACCAGAAAGGCTATCTCTTTTGACGTATTAATAACCTTACCATTTATGGAAACCCGTTTTTGTCCAGATTCTGGATGTGTCGCCACTACACAATGGTCTTCAGCCTCCCAAAGCTGGATTTGATAGGGAAAAATAGAAGCGGTGTGTCCATCATCTCCCATACCCAAAATCACTAAGTCAAATTGGGGGATGCCCTCTACCCTATCCAAGTTGATTTCCAATAGATTCGCATAGCGCATAGCTTCGCTGCTTGGGTCACTTTCTCCAAGAATACGATGGATATTTTCTTTGGGAACATCTATTTTGGAAAATAAATGGTCCACGGTCATTTTGTAGTTACTTTCACTGTCATCCGGAGAAACGCAACGTTCATCCCCCCAGTAGAAATGAATACTTGACCAGTCTATGGTGTTCCCGTATTCAGAAGCAAGTACGTCAAATACAATTTTTGGTGTGCTACCTCCGCTCAACGCTACATGGACCTCATTTTTATCCTTTACAAATTCTGAGAAATAGGAAGAAAATGCCGTAGCCACTTCGTTTTTATCCTTGTATATTTTTAATTCCATCGTTTTATGTGAATGGTTATGACGTCACTTAAATTGATATTGGAACAGACATCAGACATCAGACGTCAGACAAACCTAGCAAATCACACAATAGCCTGGGTCATCTGCCAAGTTTTCTCCTGGATTACGCCAATATCCCAAATCTTCTATCAGTTCATCCGCATTTTCAGGACCCCAAACTCCGGCGGCATATCCATACATACGAACGTCTTTTCCATTTTTCCAATAATCCAGAATAGGATCTACAAATTCCCAAGCTGCTTCGACCTCGTCCGCCCGCGCGTATAAGGTCGCATCTCCTTGCATAGCATCCAAAAGTAAGCGCTCGTAAGCCTCCATGACATAGGTTTCCGCAAGACTTGAGTAGTAAAAATCAAGATTGGCACGTTCTACTTTAAAACCTTGACCTGGGACTTTTACACCGAATTTTACCAAAATTCCTTCGTCAGGCTGAATTCGGATAATCAGTTTATTGTCTTTACTGCTCATTCCGGAATCACTGAAAATTTGATGATGCGGCGTTTTAAAATGAATAATGACCTCGGTTACCTTGGTGGGCATGCGTTTTGCCGTTCTCACATAAAAAGGTACTCCGTGCCAACGCCAATTATCCACATAAAATTTAATGGCCGCATAGGTTTCCGTGGTGGAATTTGAATCCACTCCGTCTTCCTCACGATATCCTTTAACTTTCTCACCATTGATTTCGGAAGCTACATATTGAGCACGAATCGTATTGTCAAAAAGAGTTTTCTCATCTCGCATCACACGGAGTGACTTCAACGCTTTCACCTTTTCATTTCGGATTTCTTCGGGTTCGTCTCCAATTGGAGGCTCCATGACCACTAATGAGACAATTTGCATCAGATGATTTTGAAACATGTCACGTAAAGCACCCGATTTATCGTAATACCCCCCTCTCTTTTCAACGCCAACACTTTCGGCATTTGTAATTTCAACATGATGAATATAATTTCGATTCCAAAGGGGCTCAAAAATGCTGTTGGAAAAACGGGTCACCAAGAGATTTTGAACGGTCTCCTTACCAAGGTAATGGTCTATTCGATAAATCTGCGGTTCTGAGAAGTATTGCTGAAGGCCTTTATTCAGGTTTTTCGCGGTTTCCAAACTATATCCAAACGGTTTCTCTACGATTAATCTTTTCCAACCCAGTTCTTGATCGTTTAACCCAACCTCAGCCAAATTCTTGGCAATAGGTTCATAAAGACTGGGAGGAGTGGAAAGGTAAAAAATGTAGTTGTTGTCCGTCTTTTTGGAGACATTTAGTTCAGCAATTCTTTCGGCCAAGCCGCTATATTCCGCTGTGTAGTCACTTCCCAGATCTTCATAAAAGAACATATCTGTAAAACCCTTTAAATAGTTTTCCTTTAAATCCTCAATCTTGGATTTTAAATAGGGGCTATCATATACGACCTTATTTCTAAATTCCTCGTCGGTAAGGTTGCTACGGCTGGCACCCAATACAACAAAATTATCCGGAAGCTGTTTGGCCACATAAAGATTAAAGAGCGCAGGAATTAATTTTCTGGCCGTAAGATCACCCGAAGCACCAAAAATAACAAGCATTTGGTTATTTGTCTTTTTCATAAAAGTATACTGATGGTTGTTGGATTTTTAGTCGCAATTCCCTACAATTTAAAACATGTAAGCCAAATACAACACATTATTTTTTTGAGCAAGACGAATATAACGTTTATTTTAGGTTCAGAATACGACAAATGGTTTACTTAGTGTAGTCTTAACGCAGGAAATTCAAATTATAAAACATGGCAAATACATATGATTTTGGTCTAGTGGGCTTGGGTGTAATGGGAAGAAACTTCATTTTAAATGTAGCGGACAATGGTTTTACGGCCTTTGGAAATGATCTGGACAAGGAAAAGGTCAACGCACTGATTGAAGAAGGTGGAGATACGAATAAAGTAAATGCCGATGTCGACGTATCCAATTTCGTAAGTGCACTAAGCACTCCTAGAAAAATCATGCTTTTGGTACCTGCAGGTAAAGTTGTGGATATCGTCATAGAATCTCTTCTGCCCCATTTGAATAAGGGTGACATCATAATTGACGGAGGAAACTCGTTTTTTACCGATACGGACAGAAGAGAGGCCTATCTGAAAGAGAAAGGAATTAATTTCTTTGGAGCCGGAGTTTCTGGTGGGGCAAAGGGTGCCCGAAAGGGACCAAGTATTATGCCTGGGGGTTCAAGGGATGCGTATCAGTATGTAAAACCAATTTTTGAAGCGGTTTCAGCAAAGTATAAGGGTGAGCCATGTGTTACCTATCTAGGCCCGAAATCCGCGGGCAACTATGTAAAAATGGTACACAATGGCATCGAATATGGATTGATGCAACTGACTTCGGAGATTTATGATTTGCTAAAAAAAGCAGGTGGACTTACCAATGAGGAACAGCATAACACTTTTGCTAAATGGAATTCTGGGCGTTTACAATCCTTTTTAGTAGAAATCACTTCCGAAATTTTAACCCAAAAGGACGACCTTACCGATGGTGACCTTGTGGATATGATTTTGGACAAGGCCAAACAAAAAGGAACGGGCAAATGGACTTCACAAAATGCAATGGATTTGGGAATCCCGGTACCAACGATAGATATTGCGGTAAGTATGCGCGAAATTTCAGCGTTAAAGGACGAACGGGTCAAAGCCGATGAAATCTACGATAGACCCACTCCGGAATCCGTGGTAAAGGACACTCTGGCAAACAAAGCTGAACAAGCTTTGTATTTTGCATTCATTATGGCCTATGCCCAAGGCATGCACCAATTGGCGGATGCTAGTAAGGAATATGGGTATGAACTGGATTTAGGAGAAATTGCCAAAATTTGGAGAGCTGGGTGTATCATCCGAGCTGCTCTTTTAGCAGATATTACCGATGCTTTCAAAGCACAACCAGAGTTACCCAACTTGTTATTATCCCCATCCTTTTCCCAAAAAGTACAAGAAACCGTTGATGCAACTCGAGAGCTAGTAGCCTATGGAGCAACAAATGGCATTCCGTTACCAGGACTTTCTAATGCGCTGACTTACTTTGATGCTTACACCAGTAGCAGACTTCCATTAAATATGATTCAGGCGCAACGTGACTATTTTGGTTCACATACTTATGAAAGGCTAGATAGGGAAGGTATTTTCCATACGGAGTGGGAAGACTGAAACTTCAAACTAACAGACACATTTAAATAAGTAAAGTATACTTTTCGTAAAACACACCTCCACATAGGACTATCACCTTTGGAAAGTAAAATTTGCGTAACCAAATGATTACATATATATTTGTAACCATTCAGTTACATTTAAAATGCGACGAGACGTATTTCAAGCTATTGCCGACCCTGTTCGAAGAGACATCATAGAGTATTTGTCCAAAGAAACCATGACCATAAATGGGATTGCAGATAAGTTTGATATCAGCAGACCAGCAATATCAAAACATTTGAAGATTCTTGAGGAATGCGGAATAATCTCCATTGCCCAAAAAGGAAGGGAACGTTATTGTCTCATCAATCCCAAAAACCTAATTCCAGCTTTTCTTTGGATTGACCAATACAGAAATCTGTGGGAGGAAAAACTGGATTCCTTCGAAAACTACCTAAACCAATTACAACATAAATCCAATAAAAATGAGCAATGACAATCTACCCAAAGGCCGCACACTCACCCTACAAAGAACCTTCAATGCACCTATTGAACTCGTATGGAAGGCTTGGACCGAGGCCGAACACATTATCAACTGGTGGGGACCTAAAGGAATGGAAACTACAGTAATCGAACATCATTTTAAAGTAGGTGGTGTATGGAAGTACATCATGAAAATGCAAGATGGCAATGAATTCATAGCAGAGGGAGTATATTCAGAGATCCTGTATCATAAGAAAATTGTATCGAGTGCCAATTTCAAGCCTATGACCGAAAATGTTGAGATTCACTCGATTTTTGAGGCAGATGGAGATAAAACCAAGTTTACCTTTCACTGCGTACACGAAACTGAAGAGTACTGTAAACAACAAGAACAAATGGGATTCTATAATGGATGGGGTTCTGTATTTGACCGTTTATCCGAATTCCTGCAAAACCAGTAATGTATACAATTTGAAAGCTCTTAAGGGAGTTTTTCTCTTATCCCCCTTTCCAGTGAATTTTAAAAAACTTTTGGAGAATCAAATTCTTTTTTTACATTTGTAGTGTTCTAGTTTACTAATACACTATAATGTTAGCCTTAAAACAACTTCATTTTAAATATCCCAAAGGCCGTCCTATCCTTAAAACGGTGGATTTGACCTTCGCTTCTGGAAGCATCTATGGCCTATTCGGAAAGAATGGTGAGGGGAAAAGTACCTTGATGAAATTGGTTTGTGGTTTGTTAAACCCTGGGGCGGGATACTGTACGCTTTATGGAGAATCCACGAACGAAAGAAATGTACAAACACTTAAAGACCTATATTTTATTCCAGAAGAATTTGAGCTTCCTGCGGTATCCATAGAGACCTATGAAAAAATTAACTCCGTTTTCTATCCCAATTTTTCCGCTGAGTCTTTTTATGTGCTTATTGAAGAATTCGGACTTTTTAGAAAACAAGGGATAGCCAAACTATCCTTTGGTCAAAAGAAAAAGGTTATGATCGCTTTTGGGCTGGCTACGAATACTCCCCTCCTTCTTATGGATGAACCTACCAATGGTTTGGATATTCCATCTAAAAGTCAGTTTCGGAAGATATTGGCATCTGCCATTGATGAGGATAAATGTATAATCATTTCAACCCATCAAGTTAGGGATTTACATAGTCTGATTGACCATGTGGTTATAATGGATAATGCCCAAATTATTTTCGACCAATCTTTATCGAACGTATCAGAAGCACTTTGGTTTGGTAGGGCTTCGCAAGCAGCAGAATCAAAAATTATCTTTTCGGAATCCAGCTTTGGGGGAAAGGCAATTTTGACCCGGGAAAATCGAGAGGAAAGTGAAGTTGACCTCGAGTTGCTATTCAATGGGGTGCTAACGAATCGTGAAGAAATCAATTCCATATTAAAGACCAAATACTGATGAAGGAATTCGAAGTTTCAAGAATAGTACAATTCATCCGAAGGGACATTGTGCTTTTAAAAGGAAGCATTTTTACCGGACTTTTGGTTTCCGGTATCATTCTCTTTTTATTATGTCTCTTCAATATGGCGTGGGACAAAAAACTCTCCTCCGAAGAGTTTCTCGGTTGCTTTTCCCTTTGTTATTTTCCGTTTGGGATTTTTTACACCTATGCTACCTGCCGTGAGTTTCAAAACCCAAAATTGAATCACGCGTATTTGACGCTACCCGTCTCCACCTTTGAACGTATTACAAGCAAGTGGATCAACGCTTATTTTTTATATACCATCGTTTTTTCTTTACTCGCAATTCTGGTGGGGATTTTTGCGCTGATAGTGGGAACTATTTTTTTAAGGGCAGATTTCACGATAAGCTCTTTTTTTTCAGAGAATTACTGGAAGGTAGTGTTTTTGTACTTTTTTGTCCAACCCATATTTCTAGTCGGTGCATTAAGTTTTATCAAGAATCGCATTGGGAAAACACTTTTAGTCTTAGGCATTCTTTTTATAGGATTTCTCATTTTCAATTTTATCTGTTTTGGGTTATTGAATCACGACTTTGGAATTTTCTCTGGTGAATCTTCGGGTTCCAAAGCCTTTGAAAGAGCTAGTCAAGACTTTTCATTAGTAGGCAAATGGTTTTATGGGCTCGTATTTGGACCTCTAATGCTGTTGGTTGCTTATTTGAAAATAAAGGAAAAGGAGGTGTAGAAATGGATTTTGACAATAGCAAGCCCATTTATCTACAAATCGCAGAAGTTTTCTATGAAAACATTTTGGAAAAACGGTGGAAGGAAGAGGAACGAATCCCATCAGTTCGGGAAATAGCAATGCTGGTAGAAGTAAACCCTAACACGGCAATTCGTGCGTTTAACCATCTACAAGATTTAGGAGTTATTTATAACAAAAGAGGAATTGGATACTTTGTCGCTGAGAAAGGATATGCAAAAGTTATGGAAATCAAACGCAAGGAATTTATGGAACACACCCTACCTGATGTTTTCCGAAAAATGAACATGATGAACATTCCTTTGGAAGAGCTGATTAACGCATTTAATCATGAAAACAATGAAAAAAAGTAATCTCATTCTTTTTGGAGCATTAGCAGCTATTTTGATTTTTACCTTGGTCTTTCAGCTTACTACCCATCACTATGTGAGGCAGTATGGCAAAGAGAGGACTACTGCGACTAATGTGATTGAGCAGCGTACCCTTTCCACATTTAAAGGTATTACCACCAGTGCTCCGATAAAAATAGTGCTAGTGCAGGATAGCTTGCAAAAGATTCAGGTGGAGGCGCCAAATTATCTTGTTGACTCTGTAAAGACCTTAGTGGCAAACGATACCTTATCCATAGAAACACCAGATGGCATAGGAAAAAGGGACAGCGTTAAGGTTTTTGTGGCCCTCAAAACACTCAAACATCTGCAACTCGATAGCTATAGTAGCATTGAATCAAAAGATACTATTGTAGGAAAGGAACTGAACTTACAGTTAAGAGGACATAGTACTGCCCAGTTGCTTCTAAAATTTGAACATATGAACTTCAGCAATACTTCGGATGGCCTTGTGGATATTACTGGAGATATCAAAAACATCAAAATAGTTAATATACAAAAAGAATAATCAACAGTTTATTCATCAATCAATCATCAATCATCAATCATCAATCATCAATCATCAATCAAAAAACGAACAATCATGAAACATGCAAAAGCAATTGTACCTTTTTTGAACTTCACTAAGGGAGTCAAGAAGGCATCGCTTCCTTTGTGGACTATTCTATTTTTTCTGGGCACCCCAACTGAGCAAGTTTTGCAACCCAATGCAAAGGAAGTAGCTAAAATCAAACAAGAAACGCTACAAGCTTTTAAACTTATCTCTATCAATCTACAGAAAGGGATTCAAGTCATGGAACATTTAAAACACTTTGAGACTACACGAAACAAAGTTGTAAAGCCGTAGTTCCATTGATTTTGCAAAAATTCATTAATCAAAAAACGAACAATCATGCAATCGAACATCAAAATTGGCCGTATTACCGGAATTCTATTATTCGCTATAGTAGCTTTGGGCATACCGGCCATGAACTTTAGAAATCTATTTACCTCAATGGTGTGGTCCCCAGGTTTGCTGGAACACATCTTTGAAAATAATCTCCAAATTCGAATTTCAATCTTTTTGGACCTTATAGTTAGCGGACTATGGTTGTCACTTGCCATTTGGTTACTGCCCATAATCAAGCAATTTCGGGAAGGACTGGCTTATTGGTTTTTAGCAATTTGGATACTGCACTTCGCTGTCGTATTATTTGGCCTTATTTCTGAACTCTCGCTTTTGTCCTTGGCCGATGTTTTTTCCAACTCATCTAAAACGAGCGAAGAAATATTGGTCGGACTAGGAACCCTGAATCTCGAAGAATACTTTTGGAGCCATTACCTAGCTATACTTCTTTTTAGCACAGCTATGGTCTCCCTTTACTATGTATTCTACAGAACCAAACTAATACCAAGATTCCTTTCCATCTGGGGTATGATAGCCATATCCATTGTTTTTGTGGCCTGCCAACTTGCCATTTTCAATATTAAGATTGATTTCACCTTTTTTGCACAGAATGGAGTATATCTTTTGGTCTTAATCGGATGGCTTATTGCCAAAGGTTTCAATACTTCACCTACCGCTATCCAGGAAAACTAGCTTGAAAATTTCATCATCAATCAATCACTTAATCATCAATTACAAAACGAATCGTCATGCTATCAAAAACTGAAATCTTTGATGTGGGTTCATTCCCAAAAAAATTTCTTCCCAGAACGTTATCAATAACTGCAAAAATATGGTTTTTAAGTGCTGTAATAGGCCAATGGATTTTCGCCTTTTATGTAGCAGCCTTTTATGGAGGAGCTGCTATGGACGGAGATTTTATGAAATGGAACCGGGTCTTACCTCATGGTTATGTAGAAGGGGAAACGATGGGGAATTTAGCTGTAGCGCTTCACCTTTTATTTGCAGTAGTGGTTATGCTAGGCGGACCACTTCAATTTAGCTCCAAGGTTAGGAATTGGGCCCCTCGCTTTCATAGGTACAGCGGAAGAATCTACATAGGCTCGGCCTTTCTAATCAGTCTTAGTGGTGTTTACATGGTAATTACCAAAGGGACCATTAGCGGTATTGTAGGAGATTTAAGTGTTAGCTTGAATGGACTTTTGATTCTTCTTTTTGCCTATTTAGCCATAGCACGTGCAAGACAAAAGAACTTTATATCTCATAGCGAATGGGTCTTGCGACTATTTCTAGTCATGGGAGGGGTTTGGTTTTTTAGAATTGGGCTTATGTTCTGGCTTATGGTCAATAATGGGCCTGTCGGGTTTGACCCAGAAACTTTTAGAGGGCCATTTCTTGTGTTCCTTGGGTTTGGACAATATCTAATCCCCTTAACTATTGCAGAGATATATCTTCATGCTAAGAAGACAGAAAAGCCAGGTTTGCAAATGGTAACCAGTATTATTCTAGTTTTATGTACTCTAATTACCGTAGTTGGGACTTTCGCCGCTACCATGGGAATGTGGTTGCCTAGATTAAGCTAAGCTTAGAGGTCATTATTTGCTCAAGTACATTTTTCGACGAGAATACAGATTATAGAAATCATCATCCTTTAGGCTATCTATAAATAAGATGCTCTCCCCCGTACTCTTCATTTCAGGACCCAGATTTTTATTCACATTTGGGAACTTATTGAATGAGAAAACAGGTTGTTTGATAGCATAACCCTCTAGATATGGGTTGAAGTCAAAGTCTTTGATTTTCTTTTCTCCCAACATCACCTTGGTTGCATAGTTGACGTAGGGTTCTCCGTATGCTTTAGCAATAAAAGGAACGGTTCTAGAGGCTCTAGGATTCGCTTCGATGATATAAACTGTATCGTCCTTTACAGCAAATTGAATATTTATCAAGCCAACAGTATTCAAAGCCAACGCAATTTTTTTGGTATGGTCTTTAATTTGCTGCATTACAAACTCACCCAAGTTGAATGGTGGCAAGGTGGCATTTGAATCCCCAGAGTGAATACCGCAGGGTTCTATATGTTCCATGATTCCGATAATACGAACTTCATCTCCATCGCAAATGGCATCAGCTTCAGCTTCTATGGCTCCATCCAAATAATGATCTAGTAAAAGTTTATTGTTAGGAATCTTACGAAGCAAGTCAACCACATGGGCTTCCAACTCTTCTTTATTGATGACAATCTTCATTCCTTGACCTCCAAGAACATAGGAAGGTCTTACCAAAAGTGGAAAGTTTAATTCTTCAGCCAAATCCAATGCTTCGTCCGCGGTTTCAGCAACACCAAAAGGTGGATAGGGAATATTATTTTCCTTCAACAAAGTGGAAAAACTACCGCGATCCTCGGCTAAGTCCAAGGATTGGAAACTCGTACCAATAATATTGATACCATATTTGTCGAGTTTTTCAGCAAGCTTTAAAGCGGTTTGACCTCCCAACTGTACAATAACGCCTTCGGGTTTTTCATGAAGGATAATGTCGTAAATATGTTCCCAGAAAACAGGTTCAAAATAAAGTTTATCTGCTGTGTCAAAATCGGTTGATACAGTTTCTGGGTTACAATTGATCATGATGGTTTCGTACCCACATTCAGCAGCGGCCAGAACCCCGTGGACACAGCAGTAATCAAACTCAATTCCTTGCCCAATACGGTTAGGTCCTGAACCTAGAACCACAATTTTTTTACGGTTGGTAACTTCGCTATCATTGGCCACATAGCGGGTCCCATCCGGTCTTTCGATTTCTTCTTCGAATGTGGAGTAATAATATGGGGTAACCGCTTTAAATTCCGCAGCACAGGTGTCCACCAATTTATAAACTCGATTGATCCCAAGTGTAGTTCGTTTTTTGTGCACTTCACTTTCGTAGCAATCCAACATGTGGGCAATTTGTCTATCTGCAAATCCCTTCTGTTTGGCTTCCAGCAGCAACGATTTCGGAAGGCTTTCTACGGTATATTTGGAAATCTCCTTTTCTAGGAAATGGAGTTCTTCGTATTGCTTCAAAAACCACATATCAATTTTAGTGATATCATGTATGGTCTTAAGCGGAATACCTAATTGAATAGCATCATACAATACAAAAACCCTATCCCAACTTGGAACTTTTAGCTTGTGAATAATTTTATCATAGTCCGTATACCCCTTTCCATCAGCCCCCAATCCATTTCGTTTGATTTCTAAAGATTGCGTAGCCTTATGGAGGGCTTCCTGGAAAGAACGACCAATTCCCATAACTTCTCCAACGGCCTTCATCTGTAGCCCTAAGGTTCTATCAGAGCCTTCAAACTTATCAAAATTCCAACGTGGTATTTTTACAATTACATAGTCCAAAGTAGGCTCAAACAAGGCTGAAGTGGACTGGGTAATCTGGTTTTGTAACTCATCCAAAGTATAGCCTATGGCTAACTTGGCTGCTACCTTGGCAATCGGATATCCAGTGGCTTTGGAAGCTAAAGCCGAGGATCGGGAAACCCTCGGATTGATTTCAATGGCAATAATCTCTTCTTCTTCATCTGGACTTACCGCAAACTGTACGTTACATCCGCCTGCAAAATCCCCTATACTTCGCATCATGTGTATAGCCATGTCCCTCATACGTTGAAAAGTGCGGTCAGAAAGGGTCATCGCCGGAGCTACCGTAATTGAATCCCCAGTATGTATACCCATGGGGTCCATATTTTCTATGGTACAAATAATGACCACATTATCATTTTGGTCTCGTAAGAGTTCCAATTCATACTCCTTCCAACCCATCATGGCTTTATCAATCATCACCTCATGAATAGGTGATACTTCAAGTCCATGACTCAATAACCTATCGAAATCCTTAGGGTCGTAAACAATGGATGCCCCTGCCCCACCTAGTGTAAAAGAAGCTCGAATCACTAAAGGAAAACCAAACTCTTGTGCAATTTCCTTTCCCTTTAAAAATGATGTTGCTGTTGCTTGGGGTGCCATGCCAATGCCAATTTTTATCATTAACTCCCGGAACTGTTCTCTATCTTCCGTAATGTTAATGGCATCAATATCCACACCTATGATTTCCACATCAAAGTCTTCCCAAATCCCTTTTTCATCAGCCTCGATACAAAGGTTCAATGCAGTTTGCCCTCCCATGGTTGGTAATACAGCGTCAATGTTCGGGTGCTTTTTAAGAATCTCAATAATTGATCGGGTGTTCAAGGGCTTCAAATACACATGGTCCGCCATGGAGGGGTCGGTCATGATGGTAGCCGGATTGCTATTTATCAAGATTGTTTCAATGCCATCCTCACGGAGCGAACGTAAAGCTTGGCTTCCTGAATAATCAAACTCGCAGGCCTGTCCTATAATAATCGGACCGGAACCTATAATTAAAATGGACTTGAGATCTTTTCTTTTGGGCATCCTCTTTTTGTTAGTTGTATTTCAATCGCTAAAAATAGGTCAAAAAAAAGGTGCTAAACTTGGAAAGTAGCACCTTTAATTAAAAGTTATTGACAGCACATTATTTTTTGTGTCTTGGCTCTGATGAAACAGTTAATTTCTTTCTTCCTTTAGCTCTTCTACGAGCAAGAACCTTCCTGCCATTGGCAGTAGCCATGCGCTCTCTAAAACCATGTTTGTTTCTTCTCTTCCGTTTTGACGGCTGATACGTTCTTTTCATTTCCGAACTATTTTATAAGGATTTAAAAATGTGGAAAAGCTTCCAAAAATTCTGGGCGCAAATATACGAAGAGTTTTTACTTCGACAAATGGTTTGTAAAAAATGTTTGTGTTAGTTTTGTCTCATCAATATAGCCTTCATGAATTTCAGAAGATTTTCCAGTGTTTTTGCCCTTGTCTGTCTCTTGTGCATTACTCCTTTTCAACTCTTGGGACAAGAAAAACTTGCCTATAATCTTAAGAAGGATGATTTTTTCAGGATAAAACAGGATGCCAAGCAACTCATTATACAAGAAATGGATGGTGCAAAACATGAATTAACCAATGATTTAGAGGCCGTTTTTTCTTTCAAAGTAGTAGGGGAAACCGAATCTAACTATACCATTCAACTTGCTTTTGAAGATTTTGGAATGAAAACCACTTCTAATTTACAAGGCGAGCTCATCAATGTAAAGGCTTCTGAACCAGAAGCTGGGAATATCATGTCCGAAATGTTCAACGGACTGATTGGCTTTGGGATGGAAATGACAATGCAAAAGGATGGGAAAATACTTGGAGTGAATGGCGGAAATGAGTTAATAGAAAACATGATTCTTAAAGCCGGCATTACCGACGATTTTACAAAAAACCTAATGCGAAAGTCTTTGGATAACGAGTTTAGTTCCAATGGCCTGGCTAAAAGTTTTGAACAAATGACCTATTTCTACCCAATCAATGCAGTAGATATTGGGGATTCTTGGAAAAATGAGTTTAATGGCAAACTGAAAGCTAAAAACGATTGGAAATTAGAGAAATTCAGTCAAGATGAAGCTCATATCAATGGAGATGCAACCGTAGTAATGGAAACAGATGAGAGTGGTACCGTGATGTCGCTTACAGGTAGTCAACAAACCTTTATCGTGACAAATGCCAATACCGGTTTTATAAAAACCATAAACAGTGAAAGTTTGGTTAAGGGCATTTCAAAAATAGCCAACTTACCAGACGTGGAGATACCTACATCAATAAAATCAACTATAACGTACGAAATAATAGAGTAACACATGTTCAACAAAAACATAAAGCTAGTCCTTGCCTTTTTGATTATTGCTTATGCCGTCTATCAATTTATAGAGGGTTATGTTGGTAATGGGATTGCCCTAATCTTTCTTTCCATGATTTTCGTTTTCTTGTACTTTAGAAATGAGATCATTCTTTTAGCTTTTCTTCGTATGCGAAAGCAGGATATGGAAGGAACCCAAAAGTGGTTGGCCAAAATCAAGAATCCAGAATCCTCCCTCATCAAAAAGCAACAAGGCTATTACAATTACCTACATGGCATTATTTTCTCTCAGAAAAACTTGACACAGGCTGAAAAGTATTTCAAGAAAGCATTGAAGTTGGGATTGACTATGGATTATGATGTGGCCATGGCCAAGTTGAGTTTAGCTGGGATTGCTATGCAAAAAGGTAGAAAGCGTGAAGCTACCACCTTATTGCAGGATGCTAAAAAGTTGGATAAAAACAATATGCTGGCCGAGCAAATTAAGATGATGCAACAACAAATGAAAAAGGGACCTCAACAGGTGAGGACGAGATACCGTTAAGCGTTCTGTACAATCTATCTTCCAGAGCCGGTTTCCCGATAATATCCCTTATTCGGAATCTCAATCACATAGGTTTTCCCTGATGCATTGTTCAAGTGCGGTTCTCGCAACCAAGGGTTATGTCTTTTTAAAACCTTATAGTTGATTTCATATAAGTTGGCAAAATCCGCCCAACTTGTGACAGAGGAGTCTACCTCTACAGTGAAGGTAGGTACGGCAGTATACAAATCTTCTTTTTTGACCTCAAATCCAAATTTTTCCGGGCTAGATAAAATCTCTTTTATGGCCATAATTCGAAAAACATAGCGACCGGTTTCCTCACCTAGAAGCAGGTCGTAGTAATCATCTTCCTTTTGAATACGCATATATTTTTGGATTCCAGCAGGTCCAGCGTTATAGGCAGCAGCTGTTAGAGTCCAACTACCAAATCTATTTTTCCACTTTTTAAGGTAGTCGCATGCAACTTGCGTTGCTTTTTCAATATGATAGCGCTCATCAACATTGGAATTCACCTCAAGTCCATATTCCTTCCCTGTTCCTTTAAGGATTTGCCAAAAACCGCGTGCACCGGCAGGAGAAACTGCATTCTGAAGACCACTCTCAGCGACAGCTAGATATTTAAAATCATCGGGGATCCCATTTTTGGCTAAGATAGGTTCAATTACAGGGAAGTATTTATGCGCTCTTTTCATTAACAGAATAGCATTGGATTGCCAATAGGTATTTACCAAAAATTCACGGTCCACACGTTCCAATATTTCAGGATCATCCAACGGCACAGCTTCCCCGGCAAAATTTAGGTCCTTTGGAATTTCAATCGCGCTGATTTGATACCCGTCTGTCACGTTTCTATCCGAAGTAATTACTTTTTCCAAAGCCGCTTTTTCCTCAGGAGTGGATTGAACAGCAAAAATCAAGCTCCCCGCGACTACCAACAATCCAATACCTGCCAATGTATTTTTTACGTATTTCATATGCACCGATAATTTCAATAAAGATACTATATAGAACTCCCTTCTTCTAAAATAATTGCGGGAAGATGTTCATTGAACCATTTTGCCCTGTATACAATCATGGCGTGTTTACCATTTTTAATGGGAATACAATCCTTAATATTCGTTATAGGAAAAACATTATCCTTCTCTCCATGGATATGAACCACGTTTTCCATTGGCTTTTCCCAATTCCAGTTTACCATATTGTCAATAGCCCAATCCATGTAGTTTTTATCACGTATGGAAAGGTACTTTTCATACAGTTCAAGACGTTTGGTTACCGTTTCACCAAAAGCATATTTTGCCAAAACTTCGATATTGGTAACAAGCCCTGTGGGCAAAAGTTTATGTGCCTTCGTATACTTTGCAAAAATCATCTTTTTGGGCATCTCTTTTTTTGATTTCACACTGGAGATGATAATTACTTTTTTTGTAGAGATAAACTTGGCCATTTCCTGCACCAGAAGTCCTCCAAAAGAAACCCCAATGAGCACTGGAGACTCATGTTGGACCTGTTTCAGCATCTCTTTCGCGTACGCCTGAAGACTCATTCTTTTTTGGGGAGGGAACCAATCCAACTTGTGTAGTTCAAATGTGTTTTGTGGCAGATTAAGGCCATCAAAAATAGATGAATTGGCGGCCATTCCCGGCATAAGGTAAACATGGATTTTATTGTCGGGCATTTCTCTCCAATTATCGAACGGGCTAGGAAATTAAGGATTTTTTGATTAATTTTGTGTCCCTTTTTGCAATAGCCCCGCTGTTATACATCTTGCAAAAACTCATATTTAACTTACCTTGGAGTAAGTCATTTACGTAAAGCCAATTTAAAATAGAACTATATGACAGAAATGGAAGTTAAGGACAATAGTTTCTTGCGTCAATTCGAAACTCAAGTGGACGGCCACTTAGCAAAAATTGAATATTCTTCTCAAGAACGTAAAGTATTCTTGACGAAGTTGGTTATCCCAGAAGAAATCACTCAAGAAGGTTTTAAAGAGTCCTTCATCAAAGAAGTTCTTCATCAAATTCAAGAAAGAAATTTAAGGGTTGTACCTACCAGTCCTCACATTGCAGGTTTCTTAAGAAAAAACAGACAATACAAAGAGATGCTTCCGGTGGGAATACGCATCTAACAGAAGAAAAAAGTATGAAAGAAACCTCTCCTTCGAGAGGTTTTTTTTATGCCATTACGTTTTGGGCAACAAACTCAAATCGGACTAGACCATCCTCATCAATCCTGGTGAGCTCTACTTCATGCAAGGTATTCACCAACTCGGGGTTCCAGGGTGCTTTCACTTTTACATAGTTCTCCGTAAAACCATGGATATATCCAGATTTGTTCTCTCCTTCGAATAAAACTGTTCTTGACGTGCCCAACTGACTTTCATAAAAAGCCCTACGCTTTTTTACGGATAATCCCCTGAGCATTTTACTTCGTTTGGATCGTACATTTTTGGAAACCACTCCATTCATTTCGGCCGCGAGGGTGTTATCACGCTCAGAATAGGTGAATACATGCAAATACGAAATGTCCAATTCATTCAAAAAATTGTAGGTCTCCAGAAAATGCTCGTCCGTCTCTCCAGGGAAGCCAACGATTACATCCACTCCAATACATGCATGGGGCATGATTTCCTTTATTCGGGCTACTCGCTCCACATACAGATTGGTCAGATACCTTCTTCGCATCAATTTTAAGATGGCATCACTGCCACTTTGTAACGGAATATGGAAATGTGGAACAAAAGAATTGCTCTGCGCCACAAAACTGATGGTCTCGTTCTTCAATAGATTGGGTTCAATCGAGGAAATCCGTAACCTATGAATACCTTCAACTTCATCCAAGGCTTCTACCAAATCCAGAAAAGTATGCTGATGTCTTTTATTACCAAATTCCCCTTTTCCATAATCTCCAATATTCACACCGGTAAGTACAATTTCCTTGATACCTTTTGAAGAAATCTCCGCTGCGTTGTTCAGTACATTTTCCAATGTGTCACTTCGGGAAATCCCACGCGCCAGAGGAATGGTACAATAGGTACACTTATAATCACAACCATCTTGGACTTTTAGAAAAGCTCGGGTCCTATCCCCAATGGCATAGCTGCCTACATAAAAGTCTGCCTCATCTATCTCACAAGAATGGATTTGAGCTTGCCTTTGACTACGCTCCGACTGACTCAACAAGTCATTCAGATAATCCGTGATTTTGAATTTTTCGGTAGCGCCCAAAACTAAATCCACTCCATCTACATCAGCCAATTCTTCTGGTTTAAGTTGAGCATAGCACCCAACTGCGATGACAAATGCTTCTGGGTTGGCTTTTTGGGATTGCTTTACTATAGTTTTGAAGCGCTTATCCGCATTTTCAGTAACGGAACAGGTATTGATGACATAAATATCAGCCTCTTCTGAAAAATCCACGCGGTGAAAACCTTCATTTTCAAAACTTCGGGCGATGGTGGAAGTTTCTGAAAAATTAAGTTTGCAACCTAGAGTATAAAAAGCAACTTTATTGGACATAACCGTCTGAGAATCGGGCTGCAAAGGTAGTAAATAGTTCGAAAAAGAATATCTAGGATTTCAGTCTTTCATGTAAACTTCAGTCCTTCCTCCACTTCTTGGTCATTTCAAAAACATGATCAAGTATCTTTTCTTCAACAGAATCAAACTCCACTTTACGACGCATCATCATCGCAGTGGCTGCTTCGTATGCTTTTTTAGTGCGATAGGTTGTAAAGCCAGAGGCCCCTCCCCAGGTAAAACTTGGAATAAAGTTTCGTGGATAGCCACTTCCAAAAACATTGGCACTTACACCAACCACAGTTCCCGTATTAAACATGGTATTGATACCACACTTGCTATGATCTCCCATGATGAGGCCACAAAACTGTAATCCAGTACGAGCAAATCCTTCGGTATTGTAATTCCAAAGTCGGACTTCTGCGTAGTTGTTTTTTAAATTGGACGTATTGGTGTCCGCTCCCAAATTGCACCATTCTCCCAATACCGAATTCCCCAAGAAACCTTCGTGACCTTTGTTGGAATAGGCAAAGAGCACAGAATTGTTCACTTCGCCCCCAACCTTGCAATACGGTCCAAATGTGGAAGGGCCATACATTTTCGCCCCCATTTTTAGCACGGCGTTATCACATAATGCCAATCCACCACGTACTATACAACCTTCCATGATTTCAGCATTCTTTCCAATATAAATTGGACCGGTCGAAGCATTCAATATGCTAAATTCTACCCTTGCTCCTTCTTCCAAAAAAATGTTTTCGGGATGAACCACTTGATTGGTCTGGGAGATGGGTTGACTCTCCCTTCCTTGCGTCAACAGTTCAAAATCCGATTGCAATGCATCCCCATTCTTTGAAAAAATATCCCAAACTTCGGTAATGGCGAAAACACTAGGTTCCCATTCAATTCGTTTATAGGCAGAAGCATCAAAATCCAAAGAAGGGTCGGAGGTGTTGTAGGCAATCAGTTGTTCATTGTGGTACAGTGCCTCTGATGGTTTCAACTCCATCAATCGCTTACTCAAATCAGCATTGGGAATCACATTCCCCATTATCACAACATTTTCCGAGGCTACATTCAAAGGAAACTTTTCCGCTAAGTAGGATACTGTCTTGAAACTTATGAATCCCTTCAAATGTTTTTCCCACTTTTCGCGTATTGTAAGGATTCCAATTCGGATATCTGCAACAGGTCTGGTAAATGTGAATGGGAAAAAGGAATCCCGATGGTTTCCATCGGAGAGAATATAATTCATGGTAGTGGCGGTTTCAATACGGTAAAAATAAAAAATGCCACTGAGAGTTTCAGCGGCATTTCATCTATATTGTAAGAAAAACTTTATTCAGCTTGCTTTTCTTCTTTACTGAATTTCTTATACTTATTCTTAAACTTATCGATTCTACCTGCCGTATCAATCAACTTAGTTTTACCTGTGTAGAAAGGATGGGATGTTCTTGAAATTTCCAATTTTATTAATGGATATTCAACACCATCAACAGTAATCGTTTCTTTTGCCTCTGCCGTGGACTTGGTAATGAAGACATCGTCATTGGACATGTCTTTGAATGCCACTAGTCTATAATTTGATGGATGTATATCTTTTCTCATGATCGTAATCTCAAAAATTTCAGGGTGCAAATTTAAGCATTTCTTTTACACCAACAACTTTAAAGTTAGAAAAAAGAAAAATTCTATCTTATTGTTGTAACAAAAGTACTTTTTGTTTCACTAACCACTCGAAACAACGCTAAAAATCTTTTTAAAATGGAAGAAAACAAACCAAAAACGGGCAAGTATGCCTTGAAGTTTGGGCTCATTTTGGGCCTAGTGTCCATAGTATTCAATGTAATGCTTATGTCACAGGGACTTCATTATGAACAAACATTGCCAATACAGATTATTGGTATTTTAATACTAGCGGTAGTAGTACTAATTGGTATCTCGCAATACAAAAAAGATAACGGAGGTTATCTAGTCCTGGGAGACGCCCTTAAGCTGGGTACAGGAATTGCCGTGGTTGCAGGAGTTATCGGATTGATTTACTTTTTCATAATGTCCAACGTAATAGAGCCGGACTACATGGATAAAGTATATGAAATAGGGAAACAGAAAGCTATGACAGACAATCCAAACTTAACCGAAGAGCAAATCGACCAAGGAATAGAAATGCAAAAGAACTTTGCTTGGATTGCCTATCCGGTCATCCTAATCATTCAAGCGGTAATTGGTTTGGTAATTGGTTTGATTGGTGGATTGATATTCAAAAAAGACAAGCCCTCCTACTAAGGAAAAAGTACTACTTTTGGAGGGAATTCCAGAATTGAACAATGCAGATTTCCATTGTAATTCCCTTACTTAACGAAAAGGAATCCTTAAAAGAACTTCATGATTGGATTGTAGACGTTATGCAATCCAATCATTTTTTATATGAAATCCTGTTTATTGACGATGGGAGTTCCGATGGTTCATGGGAACTAATAGAATCCCTTTGCAAAGAGAACATTAACGTTCGCGGAATACGATTCTTAAAGAACTTCGGAAAATCCCAGGCGCTGCATGCTGGTTTTAAGGCTGTAAAAGGCGATGTAGTAATCACGATGGATGCAGATTTACAGGACAATCCTGAAGAAATTCCAGAGTTGGTTGCCCTAATACAAGATGAAGGGTATGACGTAGTCTCTGGCTGGAAGAAAAAACGATACGATTCCATCATCACTAAAAACATTCCTTCCAAACTTTTCAATTGGGCGGCAAGAAAAACTTCAGGTGTCAAACTCCATGATTTTAATTGCGGACTTAAGGCATTTCGCAGCGATGTGGTAAAAACCATTGAAGTTTCTGGCGAAATGCATCGCTATATTCCTGTTTTAGCCAAAAATGCAGGCTTCCCAAAAATCACGGAAAAAGTAGTGCAACATCAAGCGCGAAAATACGGTACCACAAAATTTGGTGCCGAACGTTTTATCAATGGTTTTTTGGATTTAATCACCATTTGGTTTGTTTCCAAATTTGGACGTCGCCCCATGCACCTGTTTGGTGCTCTAGGGGTACTAATGTTCGTTGTGGGCTTTGGGTTTTCCATTTATCTTGGGGTGGATAAACTCTTCGTAAATCCAACTGGACGATTAATAACAGACCGACCTCAGTTTTATATCGCATTGACGGCCATGCTCATCGGAACCCAACTTTTTTTGGCTGGTTTTTTAGGGGAAATCATGGTGCGTTCGCGCAAAAATGACACCAGATACACCATTGCGGATAAAATTAACTTGAAGGAAACTTCTTAAGTAAGAATCTTCGTAATTTTACCTTAGATTTTAAATAACCCAACATTTATATGGATGCAATAAAAGCCACTGCAGAATCTTGGATGAGCGATTTTTTCGATGCCGATACACGGGAAGAAGTTAAAACTCTAATCCAAAACGACCCCGAGGAACTTAAGGAACGTTTTTATAAAGATTTGGAGTTCGGAACCGGAGGTATGCGTGGCGTAATGGGTGTAGGCACCAATCGTATTAACAAATATACATTAGGCAAGAACACCCAGGGCCTAAGCAACTACCTCAAAAAAACCTATCCCAATGAGGATTTGAAAGTAGTCATAGCCTATGATTGTCGTCACAACTCAGATACTCTTTCCAAAACCGTAGCAGAAATTTTTGCGGCCAACGGCATACATGTGTATTTGTTTTCTAAGTTGAGAACCACTCCAGAACTTTCTTTTGCGGTTCGCCACCTGGGATGCCAAGTAGGTATCGTTTTGACCGCCTCGCACAACCCTCCCGAGTACAACGGATACAAAGTATATTGGGGTGATGGCGGACAGATTGTACCGCCGCAAGATGGGGAGATCATTGCTGAAATAAATGCACTTTCCTTTGAAGATATCAAGTTCGAGGCAAACGCTAATTTGATTCAATCCATAGATGCTGATGTAGATGAAGCTTTCTTTGAGGCTTCAGTACAAAATGGGAACTTCAATGCTGCTGGTAAGGACAATTTTAAAATTGTGTTTACCTCTTTGCATGGAACTTCCATAACGGCTATTCCCGAAGTTTTGAAACGAGCAGGATATCCCAATGTGACCATTATCGAAGAACAGGCTGAACCTGATGGTTCATTTCCTACGGTTGAATCGCCGAACCCCGAAGAGCCAGAAGCCCTATCAATGGCCATCAAAAAAGCTGAGGAAATTGGAGCAGACATGGTCGTTGGCACAGACCCGGACAGTGATAGATTGGGCATCGCTGTGAGAAATCTGGAAGGTGAAATGGAACTTCTTAACGGAAACCAGACTATGGTTCTAATGACCAAATTCCTTTTGGACCAACATAAGGCAAAGGGGTTTAAAGGCAACGAATTTATTGCCACAACCATCGTATCCACCCCTATGATGGAACGGATGGCAAAGTCCTATGGTGTAGAATTCAAAACAGCTTTGACCGGTTTCAAATGGATTGGAAAAATGATTAAGGACTTCCCAGATTCCTACTTTGTAGGAGGTGGCGAAGAAAGTTTTGGTTATATGGTCGGGGATTTTGTTCGGGATAAGGATGCGGTTACCTCCACCCTACTCGCCTGCGAAATTGCTTCCGATGCCAAAGCCAAAGGAAGTTCTTTCTATGAAGAACTCATCAAATGCTATGTCGATTTTGGTTTTTATAAAGAGAATCTGGTTTCCTTGACCAAAAAGGGAATCAGTGGAGCGGAAGAAATTAGGCAGATGCTTAAAGATTTCAAAGAAAACCCCGTCGAATCGGTGCAAGGTTCCAAAGTAGTTTGGATTGAGGACTACAATACCTCCACCGCCAAAAATGTACAGACCGGAGAAGAAAAACCTATAGATTTACCAAAATCCAATGTGCTCATTTATGAAACCGAAGACGGTACCCGAATTGCGGCAAGACCAAGCGGAACGGAGCCTAAGGTCAAGTTCTACATCAGCACAAACGCAACTTTGGAAAACGAAGCGGATTTTAAATCCGTAAATTCGCAGCTAGATACCAAAATTCAGGGTATTCTGGCCGAATTGAATTTATAGCTGCATGAATTATTTCAAAAAGATTCTCCTGTTTGCGAAACCCTACCGCAGATATGGAGTTCTCAATATATTTTTCAATATCCTCTACGCGCTTTTCAGCGCATTGTCCTTTGCTGCGTTGATTCCTATGTTGGATGTGCTCTTTAAACCGGAGCAAAAGGTTTTGAAAGAGCCGATCTATACCGGTCTGGGCAGCGCCAAAGACTATCTTCAGGAGTATATTAATTATCGGGTAACCGTCTACTCAGGGGATGATGAAATGAAAGGATTGGTTTTGGTCATTGGATTGGTTTTGGTGTTGTTTTTATTAAAAAACGCCTTCAACTATCTGGCCATGTACTTCATTACCTTTTTAAGAAATGGAGTATTAAAAGATATCCGGAACAAGATGTACCAAAGGATAGTGGATTTGCCCATTTCCTTTTTTTCTGAAAAACGAAAAGGTGATGTTATAGCCCGAATCACATCCGATGTTTTGGAAATACAGCATTCCTTTCTTTCCATTTTGGAATTGATTGTCCGCGAACCCTTGACCATTTTGTTCACCATATTGATTATGTTCGGGATAAGTACAAAACTGACTATCTTCGTTTTTGTTTTTATTCCGATTGCCGGAATGATTATTTCCAGAATTGGAAAATCACTTAAGCGAAAATCAGATAAGGTACAACAGGAACAAGGCGAGTTTCTCTCTATTGTTGAAGAAACCTTGGGTGGACTTAGAGTGATTAAAGCATTCACTGCTGAATCCAAATTTTTCCAAACCTTCAAGAATTCAACCGACCGCTTCTTTAAATTCTCCAATTCCCTGTTGAACAGACAAAATCTCGCTTCCCCCACCGGAGAGTTTTTAGGAATTTTGGTCATTGGAGTCTTGTTGTGGTTTGGGGGACGTATGGTGTTAATTGAAAAAACATTGGATGCATCTTCGTTTATTGCCTACATGGGGTTGGCTTATAATATTCTAACCCCAGCAAAAGCCATTAGTAAGGCATCCTACGGTGTAAGAAAGGGGAACGCTGCCGCAGAAAGGGTTTTGGAAATTTTGGAAACCGAAAACCCCATAAAAGACCCAGCTGATGGTCTAGCCAAAAACGATTTCAATGCAGATATTCAATTCAAAGGGGTATCCTTCAAATATGAAGACGACTATGTGTTGGAAGATTTCAACCTTAGTGTGAAAAAAGGACAGACCATAGCCTTGGTTGGTCAATCGGGTAGCGGAAAGAGCACCGTGGCCAATTTGGTTTCAAGATTTTATGATGTCAACCAAGGTGAAGTTTTAATTGATGGCACCAACATCAAAGAAGTTACCAAATCCTCGCTTAGGGGCTTGATGGGATTGGTCACCCAAGACTCCATACTCTTCAATGACACGGTAAGAAATAACATTGCTTTGGGCAAGGAAAATGCAACCGAAGAAGAAATCATCGCTGCGGCCAAAGTGGCCAATGCGCACGATTTCATATCAGAACTTCCTGATGGCTACAACACCAATATTGGGGATGGGGGTAATAAATTGAGTGGGGGTCAAAAACAACGCTTGTCCATCGCCAGGGCTGTATTGAAAAACCCACCCATTATGGTTTTAGATGAGGCTACCTCAGCACTGGACACCAAAAGTGAACGTCTTGTTCAGGATGCTTTGGAGAAAATGATGGAAAACCGAACCTCCTTGGTTATTGCACACCGCCTTTCCACCATCCAAAATGCGGATTCTATTATCGTGATGAACAAAGGTAAAATTGTGGAACAAGGCACCCACGAAGAACTCATGAAATCCCAAAAAGGCTACAAAAAGCTGGTGGAGATGCAGTCCTTTGCCTAATTATTTACTTAGCTTTTTGAACGTCACTTCGAGTGGTTTTGGCAACGCCAAAATTGTAACGAGAAGTGTTTCTAAAATAGAACATTCAGTTCTCGATACCCTTCGCACTCGAACTGACGCTCCCTTAACCCTTAACCCTTAACCCTTAACCCTTAACCCAAATAAAAAATTAAACCTTTCGTTACCTTAGTAGTCCAAGCACAAATGGTACATGCAATTGATTGCTGAAGAAGCCCTAATAGACCAATTAAAAAACCCAGAAACCCGGGAAAAAGCCTTTTCGGTGTTATTGAACACGTATAAGGAACGGCTCTATTGGCATATTCGAAGAATTGTGCTGAACCATGACGATGCCGATGATGTACTTCAAAATACCTTTATAAAAGTGTATCGAAACATTGAGGGATTTAAGGGGGATAGCAAACTCTATTCGTGGATGTATCGTATCGCCACCAACGAGTCGCTTACCTTTATCAAACAGCGATCCAAAAAGAGTGGTATAACTGATGAGGAATTAAAAAATAGAATGGTGGAGAACCTGGAAGCCGATATCTATTTTGAGGGAAGCGAAATCCAGATGAAATTACAACAGGCGCTTGCCACCTTGCCCGATAAGCAAAAGTTGGTGTTCAATATGAAGTATTACCAAGAAATGAAATACGAAGAAATATCTGAAGTGTTGGAAACTTCGGTGGGTGCGCTTAAAACATCGTATCATTTGGCGGTAAAGAAAATTGAAGCGTATATTAAAGCAGATTAAACCTTTGGTTGGAAAAAAGGTCAAAAGAAGACAATGGGGAAAAAAGACAAACATAATTTTAAAACACCTGAAGGCTATTTCGATAGTTTCAACGAACGGCTCATGCAGCGTTTGCAGAGTGAAGAAGCTGATGAAAAGCTATCCTTCCTACCCGAATCCGATGGATTTAAAACACCTACGGCTTATTTTGAAGGTGTTGAGGAGAACGTCTTGTCCAAATTGACGAAAAAGCAGCCTAAAGTCATCACCTTAAGACCGTATCGCAAATACCTTTATGGTGCCACAGCCGTGGCGGCCGCCCTAATTTTGTTCTTTACTTTGAATTTAGAAACCGAGTCCCCTGTGGCCTTTGAAGATTTGGCAAGTGCCGAAATTGATGCCTACTTGGAAAACACCGAATTGGATTTGTCCTCCTACGAATTGGCCGAACTGGTCTCCATTGAAGACGTAGCATTGACCGATGTGATGGATGCACCTTTGGAATCAGAAAAGATTTTGGACTATTTGGATGAGAACATTGATGATATTGAAGAATTAAACCTGAACTTTGAGGATTATGAATAAGAAGATTCTACTTATACTGATTTTAGTGTTCCAAGGCTTTAGCTTTTATGCCCAAGGTCCAGTCCGGGATAAAATCAAAACGCTCAAAGTGGCCTTCATAACCGAAAGATTGGCACTTACCAGTGGTGAAGCCCAGAGTTTTTGGCCCGTATACAACGAACACGAAAAAAAACTGGAAGCTATCCGAAGAAAAGAGCGCTTTCAGCTTAGGTCCCAAATAGGTATGGTACAAGACCTTTCGGAAAAAGAATCATCCGCACTTTTAACGGACTTTTTAAACATACAAGAGCAAAAGCACCAAGCAGAGCGGGCCATGATAACCGACCTCAAAAACGTATTGCCCCCAAAAAAGATTCTTCTCTTGCTCAAAGCCGAGGAAGATTTCAAAAAACGCCTGTTACAACAATATCGAAAACGACAAGGCGGAGGATGACCTTTGTATTACCAATGGTTCATTATTCATTGCTAATTGTTAATTGTTCATTGTAAAAACTCAAGCTCAAGTGCAAACAACTAACATCAAGCACCGAATACCAAAGTAGTCCGAAGCCTAGGCGTAGGAACTACCAGACTTCAGACCTCAGACCTCAGACCACGGACATCAGACATCAGTCATCAGTCATCAGACAACCAACAATTCCTAAGAGATTTCTCGCTTTCATTTCATTCAAACTCGAAATGACAACCTTTACCCTTAAGCTTTACGCTTTCGGCCTAAAAGAATAAACTCAAGCTCAAGTACAAACTCAAAACATCTGACCTCTGACATCTGACCTCTGACCTCTGACCTCTGACATCTGACCTCTGACATCAGACAACAGACCTTAGACCTTAGACCTTAGACCTTAGACCTTAGACCTTAGACCTTAGACCTTAGACCTTAGACCTTAGACCAAAAAGCCAGAATATTCGACAAAACACACCTTTCCCCATTAAACCTTGGTCAAAAACCTAAGTCAAAAGAACAGAAACCCAAAAAATCGACATGATGAAAAACGTAAAAAACCTAATACTGATATTTTTGATTCTTGGCAGTATGGCCGCATGTAGTGCACAGACCAAGGTAGTTAGAGTATACCCAAAACACGGAACGGTGGTGACCACCATAAACAGACCAAAAGTGGTGGTACACAAAAGGACCAACTTTTATTTTGCGGATGGCGTTTGGTACAAAGCAAGAGGAAGACGTTATGTGGTCTGCGCTGCTCCCGTTGGGGTTACATTACGAGCACTTCCCAGAGGGTACAAGGTAGTATTGCGAAACGGAAGAAGACTCTACAACTACAAGGGTATTTGGTACAAAAAATCAGGACGAAACTTTGTTGTGGTAACGGTTTAGTTAGTTTGGTTAGTTAGTTGAAAGAAAAGCGGCCCTTGGGTCGCTTTTTTATTTCCATTCCCCATCATCTGAACCTAAAAGCCTACCCTTCACCCTTTGCCTTTAAACCAAAGCACCAGACATCAGACATCAGACATCAGACACCAGACACCAGACTTCAGACACCAGACCTCAGACTTCAGACATCAGACATCAGACCTCAAGCTTCTGACTTCTGACTTCAGACATCAGACATCAGACTTCAGACACCAGACATCAGACTTCAGACATCAGACATCAGACCTCAGGCTTCTGACTTCTGACTTCAGACATCAGACATCAGACTTCAGACTTCAGACTTCTGACTTCAGACACCAGACCTCAGACCTCAGACTTCAGACATCAGACATCAGACTTCAGACACCGGACCTCAGACTTCAGACCTCAGACTTCAGACATCAGACTTCTGACATCAACCACCGAGCATCAGAGAGTAAAAAACCCAAATAAACCCTCCCCCTACATCCGTCAACCCAAAAGGGCCATTCGTGAATTGACCCCATCCAATCTTTAACCTTTACAATACTTTCGATGCTGTTTAACCTGGTAGTTAGGCCCCATTAATCGTGATATCAAGGAAGCCTACAACACACCAAGAACCTAATTAATTATTTAATCTTAAAAAAAGAAGAATGAAAACAATCACCAAACTTTTCATTGCAGTTATGGTAGGTGTTCCAACCCTTTTTACAGCCTGTAGTGAACCTGAAGTGTCCGACGAAGTAACGGCACTGAGACAAAGTCAGGCCGATTTAGTGGCCGAAAAAGTACAGTACCAACGTTTGCAAAATGCCTTGCAAGAGTTGGAAAATGCCCTAAAGGCTTTACAAAACCAAAGGGATGAAGCCGACATTCAAAGGCAAATAGCCGAAGACATGGCCGCTATAGAAGAGGCCAACTTGGAATTGCAACAGGCTTTGGATGACTTGGCCGATTATCTACGCACCCAAGGTTTGGTCGAAGCGGCAGGACACTTGGGAAATTACGGTAATCAAACTGCTTCTGCAAACTTGGTCCTTGAGGATATTGTTGAACTGGAAGCTGACATAGTTCGAATGCAAGCATTCATAGATGTAGATAAAACAGACGATTTAGACCCCTCTGATTTCAGCACTTTTACTGATATTCTGGAAAACCGAGTTATTTTGGCTCAAGCGGAAGTAACTAGTCTGCAAAACTCAATCGCAGCGTTGGAGGCAGTAGCTGAAGATCCTACTGCATTGGAAATTGAAAGAAACCAAGTAAAAGCAGACTCTGCGGCATTGGAAATAGCTAACAAAGAACTGGAAACGGATAAACAGGTAGCACAAAGTGCACTATCCGAGGCCAATGCGATCTTAACAAGAGCAAAAAATGTAATAGCCTTTATAGATGGGGGCACTGTGGATGAAGGCTCGGATGACGAAGAAGAAGTAGACGGATTCGTAGCAGAATTAGCGGACGCTCAAGATGCCGTAACAGCTGCTGAAGATAACATAGCCAGTTCGGAAGCTGCTATCGCGGCTGCAGAGGCTGAAATTAGCCAGCTGCAAGACCTATTAGTTCCTTATGAAAGCCAATTAGCCAGTGCAACGGCTACTTTTAATAGCGAACTCGCTACTGCACAGAGCCGTTTCAATAGCTGGAGAGAAGCTCGGAACGAACTGGATGCCATTGATGTGAATTTTGATCTGGGAGACCAAGAATATGACGATGCAGCATTAGCCAGAGACAACGCAAGAACGCTTTTCGAAGATGTAGCCGGTAATTACATTGATGGTGCTAACCCATACGACTTTGGCTCTGTATATGACATGGCCAATGATAATGGACATGGTGATTTTCAGGAAGCTGCCAGCGGTAATGGTATTCAGGATTGGCTTGAAATAGACGGCCAGGCCGGAACCACTTTCGGAGATGCTAAAATTGCTTTTGATCAAATAGCTGCTGAGTTTGCTGAAGGAGGTACTGCTGCGGGCTATCAGTCGGATATAGAAGACCTGGAAGGCGATATTGATACGGAACAAGGAAAACTGGCCGGATACCAAGATGAGTTGGCTACTGCACTTAATAATGTAGATGAACTAACAGCCAATATTGCTGGGCTGCAAGCCGAATATGATGATGCCGTAGCTAATCTAGATGCATTTAGAGATAACATACAGGCCCCACAAAACGAAGTTGACCGTATTACAGTTGAAATAGCGGCAAACAATCTTGCAATCGCTAATTACGGTAAGGTAATAACTGCTTTGACAAATGAAATCGATCAAATTAGGGAACTTCTTGACGATTTATATGATGACTTAGAAGGAAATGATGAAAAGATAGGAGCCTTAGAAAAATTGAAGATTGCACAAGATGCCCTGGCAGATAACAATGTAAGCCTGGAAGAGTGGAGTGCCATTATAGAACAAATGGAGCAAGAGCTGGCATTTTTGAACGAGGAGTACCTAGCACATTTAACCTTGGCCGAAGCGTATTTGGCAGCCTACTATGCGGCTCTGAACAACGCTGGATAAGTCTTTAGGACGTAATAAAAAACCAAGAAAAGAAGGCAGTACGCCACTTCCGTGTACTGCCTTTTTTTAAGAAAACGTCCATTGTCCAACTCATGCTAAATCAAAAATATCATTTCGACATGAGGAATGAAACCACGATTGAGAAATCTAATCAGTGAAAATTTGTGCGATTGGTGTCAATAAGATTTAAAACGTCATGCTGAACTGATTTCATCATCTCATTCAAATGAACCGAAAATGTCATTTCGAAATGAGGAGTGAAACGATGATTGAGAAATCTAAAAGAGTGGACAGTTAGTGTACAAGTATTCCTTAAAAACATTTAGAATTAGAGGAATTCGTGAAAACTCCTCTCAACACAAAAAGCAAATGTCATTTCGATAAGAGCAAAGCGATTGAGAAATCTAGTAAAACAACGGACAAAAATTAACCTAAAATTTCCTAAAGAAATATATTATGAAAACAATACTAAAGCTATGCTGCATCCTACTCTTCGGTTTGGGCTTTGCCCAAGCACAAGACGGTGGCAGGAGCAATGCCAGTAGTTCAAATACGGACTACAAGCCCAAAAAAGGCGACTTTACGGGAGCCATTCTCTTTGGGCGGGGCAATTTTATGAACAATGTAGGTGTACCCGGTGCTCCCGTGACCAATTCCAATTGGACCGTGTTTAGTCAAGCGCCCAATGCAACCAACATTAATGGTAATTCCAACGACATCACCAATATTGCGGGAGGTGAGGCACGTTACTTTATCAAAAATAATATTGCCATAAAGTTGGCTGGTGGATTTGTACAGCGTAATACTCCAGCTTTACAAAATATTCAAACATTTTACCTAAGCGGAGATAATGTAGTTCAAGGCAACGACCCAGAAACCCCAAATGCGGTTTGGATTCCAAATTATAGTTCAATTTCTGAAGACAGAGATACCGAGTTATATATAACAATTGGAGGGGAATACCATTTTGGTTCCAAGTTGAACAGATTGGCTCCCTATGTTGGAATGAACATTAACTATCATTATCTAAATAGAAAAAGGTACGATCCCACGGTCATTTTCCAGACCAATACTGATAATGCTTCTAGCAGCGCCAATGATAATATAGAAAGTGATGTACTAGTTTATGATATTGGTACACGCGCTGCAGAAGTGATTGGCGCAGGCTTTCAATTGACGGGAGGTGCAGATTACTACCTTCTTCCGGGACTCTATATGGGTTTTGAGGTTCGCCCTCTGACCTTTATATATGCCCGTAGCGAGCAATTGCCCGCACCAGGGCTAGAAGCTAGCATTGGCAGAACTAGTACCTGGGCCTCGTTTACCCAAACACATTTTAAAATCGGATTCAAGATTTAAGTTCATTGATTTTAAGTATTTGAGTTTTTAATCAAAGACCGGGAAATTGAGTTTTTCCGGTTTTTTTATGCGCAAAATGTCAGATGTCAGACTTCTGAGATCAGATATCAGATAACTCGTGAAACTCCATTGAACAGAGCGGATAGGCCCGCCTTGCCGTCGAGGCAGGTTCGTGTTAATACAAAATGAATCCTAAACGTCATTTCGACATAAGGAGTGAAACTACGATTGAGAAATCTAATTTGTGGAATTCGTGTAACTCGTCTTGAGCGGAACGGGCAGGCCCGCCTTGCCGTCGAGGCAGGTTCGTGTCAACACAAAAACCAAACGTCATGCTGAACTTGTTTCAGCATCTCATTCAAATTAATCAAAATGTCATTCTGAGCTGTCAGATTGAGCGTCCAACTTCCGAAGTAACGTTCGGAGGACAGGTAGTCGAAATCAAAAGCGAAGAATCTAATAAAAACTCATCGGTATTCGTGTCTTAACCCCTGAAAGGAAACGACTAGTTCTTATCCAGCCACCAAAAAAACTAAGTTCAAACTAAGGAACAAAACCCACCCCCCTTAACCTTTAAGGCATGACCCTTTCTTACCGAAACACCAATCGCGCAATTCGATTCCTTCCCGCAGCATAAGCGACAGAATCGTTTAAAAAGCGTAGCGTATAAAAACCTTCGTCACTCACATGTTTCCAGGTTCCCCCGCCATCATGGGAATAATCAATTCCTGTAAATCCTATAGCCACCAAACCTCTACCCTCTGAACTGGGAACAAATTGAACACAACTTTTGTATCCCGGGAGGCTATCTTGGGCCATCATTTCCCAATGTTGCCCTCCATCTTCAGTCTTCATTTTATTAAACTTATTAACTTCAGGTTTGCTAAAATCGCCCCCTATGGCAAAACCTAAATTCGCGTCATAAAAATCAATAGAGTAAATACCGTGGTACTCCCCTATCAGCTTAATGGGCATCTCTATCACCTTCCAACTTTTACCCTTGTCCGAAGAAAACAACAATTGTTCTTTGGAAGTAATCACCCAGCTTTTATCCCCTATTACCTCTATATTGGTATTGCTAGCTGCATAAGAGCCCACCGCACCATCCAACTTGGGTAGTTCTTCGCAGGGTATTTTTTTCCAAGTTTGACCCCCATCTCGTGTAATCAGAATTGCCATACATCCATCGGTTCCATCCCCAATGGCAATCCCTTCTTTATCATTCCAAAACCTCATAGCATCGTAAAATACATGTTCGCCTTCTTCTTTATAGACGAGTTCCATTTTTCCACCATCGCCTGTTTTATAAAGCAAGGCTGGACTCGCTACGGAGAGCATAAAAAAATCAGAAGACGTATGCGCTACGGCTCTAAACTCAGGGGTTTTTCCCTCAAATTCCATACTAGCGGACCTAATCTTACCGGAGGGGACATCTAACGTGCCATACGTGCCTCCACTCCCAGCAAAGGCCAAGGTTCTGGCATCCAAAAACTCAATAGCACGAATACTCACCGAATCTTCCAGCACATTGGTTACAATAACACTTGAAAAAGCTTGCGGTTTTTCTTTTTTAGAACAACCAATAAGAATTAGGACAAGAAAAAAGAAAACATATCGCATGGAAAAGTGGTTTGTTCAAAAGTAGCAGGAAATTAAGGAAAGCCTACCTTTGCAATCTTAATTTTAGAACCATGCGCCTGCACAGAAATTTGGTTTTCGCCGTAATCGATGCCTTGAATCTTATCTTCAATGAAGGGGAATATGCGGATAAAGTGATAGAAAAGGTTTTGCGCTACGACAAGCGTTGGGGTTCCCGAGACCGAGGTTTTATCGCAGAAACCACCTACGATATTGTGCGTTGGAAGCGTTTATATGTGGAAATTGCAGAAGTGCATGAGCCTTTTTCAAGACCTCATCTTTTTAGACTATTTGCAGTGTGGTGCGTACTTCGTGGCATTCGACTACCGGATTGGAAACAATTGGAAGGCACACCAGAGCGCAGAATAAAGGGACGGTTTGATGAACTCTCCAAGATTAGAAAATACCGAGAATCCTTTCCAGACTGGTTGGATAAACTGGGTGAAAAAGCCTTAGGAAATAATCTCTGGACCAAAGAAAGTCATGCGCTCAACCAACAAGCCGAGGTGATTTTACGCACCAATACCTTGAGAACCTCGAAAGGCACGCTACAACAAGCTCTCGCCGATGAAGGCATTGAAACCATTCCCCTACCCGATTATGAAAATGCCCTAAAACTTACGGAGCGAAAAAATGTATTTACCACGGAAACCTTTAAGGATGGCCTTTTTGAAGTGCAAGACGCTTCCTCACAACTGGTAGCTCCTTTTTTGGATGTAGCCCCAGGACAACGCGTAGTGGATGCCTGTGCTGGAGCTGGTGGAAAGACACTGCATTTGGCTTCGCTCATGCAAAACAAAGGGCAACTTATTGCTATGGACATTTACGAAAGTAAATTGAAGAAGCTTAAAGTTCGGGCACGAAGAAATGGGGTGCACAACATGGAAACTCGGGTTATTGAAAACAGTAAAGTCATTAAAAAACTACATGAAAAGGCCGACCGTGTACTTTTGGATGCCCCCTGTTCTGGTCTAGGGGTAATTCGACGTAATCCAGATAGCAAATGGAAATTGGAACCTCAATTTTTAGAGCGTATCAAAGGAGTTCAACAAGATATCCTACAGCGCTATTCCAAAATGGTAAAACCAGGAGGAAAAATGGTATACGCCACCTGTTCTATCCTTCCCGAAGAAAACTCAGATCAGGTTCAGGCATTCTTAAACTCCGAAGCCGGGAACACATTTGAATTCGTAAAGGAACAAAACATATACGCCTCAGAACGAGGGTATGATGGGTTTTATATGGCACTTCTTCAAAGGAAATAACTCTTTCGTCAGTTCGAGTAGTTTCTGAAGCAAATTTTTCGAAGGAAATGTATCGAGAACTAGGTCTTAACTTCTGATTCTCGATATAATTTTTCAAGCCTTACCTTTAAAAACCACTCGAATTGACCTCTTTTCACCCTTAGCCCTTCGCCCTTAAACTTTTAAACAGAACCCAATCTCAAACTTTGGCTAGCAAACATGTTATACCAAACACCAAGCACCAAGCACCAAACAGTCAAAATTCCAAAAATCCAAGAATCCAAACATCCACTATGTCATTTCGAACCAACCGAGGGGAGCGTGAGAAATCCAATTCAAAAGAGATTTCTCGCTTCGCTCGAAATGACCTGACTTTTCACTTTCAGCTTTAGACTTACGACCAAAAAAGTTCAAGTTCAAACATCAAGCAGCTAAAAATCCAAACACCAAGCGACAAACACCAAACATCAAGTTATTTGATTTCTATAACTTTGCACCATGGAGAAACGTGTTTCCATAGAGGAGTTTTACGAATCGACCCACAGCTACGTACCTGAAAGTGTTCGCTCAGGAATTGGACATTTTAACGTGTTCATGTTGGATGAGTTTGCTGGACCTAAACCCAAGCCCATGCCCTTTAACCGAAGGGATTACTTCAAGATAAGTTTGGTAAAAGGAAAAAGCCGAGTTCACTATGCGGATAAAGTGATTCAGGTAGATAAACAAGTAATGGTGTTTTCCAATCCGCAAATACCCTATAATTGGGAGCGGATTGATGAACAGCTAACAGGTTACTTCTGTGTTTTTACGGATACTTTTTTTCATCAATTTGGGGACTTGACCCAATATCCTATTTTTCAACCTTCCGGAAATCCGGTATTTCAGCTCACAGATGAACAGATGGTAAATATGTCTGCTGTTTTTCAAAAAATGTTTACAGAAATTGAGTCGGATTATGCATTCAAATATGATGTTTTGCGAAACTTGGTGTTTGAACTGATTCACGCGGGTATAAAAATGCAACCGGCACAGATTACCGAACACTCCTATTCCAATGCCTCAGAACGTATTTCTGGTTTGTTCATGGAACTTCTAGAAAGGCAATTTCCTATGGAAAGCCCTTTACAACGCATTAAGTTACGTTCTCCTTCAGATTTTGCTACTCAATTAGGTGTACATGTGAACCATCTGAACCGAGCCCTTAAAGAAACCCTGCAGAAAAATACTTCGATGGTTATCAATTTAAGAATTGTTCAGGAAGCTAAGATTCTATTGCGTCATACCAACTGGAACGTTTCGGAGATTGCGTACTCCTTAGGTTTTGAGGAGACCGCCCATTTCTCTAACTTCTTCAAAAAAAATACGTCTATTTCTCCCGCCGCATTTCGCAAGGAAAAGGTTGTTTGATTTTTACAACTATTGGATTCTTCTTCGTAACCCGCGTACATCATTTCATGGCCAACTTTGCAGTATTCATTAATACGGTAAAAACAATAAAGCATGAGTACGCAAAAAATAGCATTGGTTACCGGTGGTAGCCGCGGACTGGGAAAGGATATGGCAATCAATTTGGCCAAAAAAGGATTGGATGTAATCATTACCTACAATTCGAATTCCCAGGCAGCATCAGAAACAGTAGGTTTAATTGAAAGCGAAGGAAGAAAAGGTTTCGCCGTTCAATTGGACGCAAGAAATGTGAAGTCGTTTACCGATTTTGCATCTGAATTAAAGGGACATCTAGAAACCAAATTCAATGCAAATCATTTTGATTATTTAATCAATAATGCCGGATTTGGATATGATGGCTCAGTCATGGACACAACGGAAGAAGCATTTGACGACCTCTATAACGTTCACTTTAAAGGAGTCTATTTCCTGACCCAAAAACTACTGGGTTTGCTCAATGATGGTGGAGGTATTGTAAATATCTCAAGTGGTTTGGCACGGTTTTCATTTCCAGGGTATTCCGCCTACGCCAGCATGAAAGGTGCCATTGAAGTGTATACACGGTATTTGGCCAAAGAGCTGGGAGGTAGAAAAATTAAGGCCAATACGGTTGCTCCTGGCGCCATTAATACTGATTTTAACAAAGAACGCTTTGAGACTGCTCCACAAGTGGTGGACATAATTGCTTCGCTTACCGCACTTGGTCGTGTAGGAGAAAGTGAAGATATAGGAGCTATAGTAGCTTTTCTTTGTACCGAAGAAGCCACATGGATAAACGGGCAACGTATCGAAGCTTCTGGAGGTATGTTTGTTTAAGACAAAGGTTGAAAATGTCGTTGACAATTCATTGAATAACTCTTCAAGGAGGAGCGGAAAAAAGGGAAGAATAATGTAAATTCGCATTTTCGTAAACCGTTCAATTCGCAGATTGTATGATTCATTTCTTTGGGGACGAGACAAAAAAAGTTTTTGCCGTCCAGACCGCTCAAGAAATTGCTCCACAAGACATTGAAAAATTAACATGGTTGTTCGGCAACCAACCCAAGATAAACATGGCGTCACTTGACGCCTTTTTTGTTGGTCCCCGTGCAACCATGATTACACCTTGGAGCACAAATGCAACCGAAATCACCCAAAACATGGGCATAGATGGAGTTGTGAGGATTGAGGAGTTTCAATGTGTAGAAGAAAGATTTTCAGATTACGACCCGATGCTATTTCAAAAATATAGGGGGTTGCATCAATCCATTTTTACGATTGATATTGAACCGGAGCCTGTGAAGGAGATTGATGATATTGAAGCATACAATAAGAAGGAAGGTTTAGCGCTGAACCTGGAGGAGGTAGAGTACTTGGAGGAACTATCCCAATCACTAGGTAGAAAATTGACAGATTCTGAAGTTTTTGGATTTAGCCAAGTAAATTCAGAACACTGTCGCCATAAAATTTTCAATGGCACTTTTGTGATTGACGGTGAGGAAAAGCCTAGTTCTTTGTTCAAATTAATACAGAAAACCTCCCAGGAGAATCCCAATGATATTGTTTCGGCCTATAAAGACAACGTAGCTTTCGTAAAAGGCCCAAAAGCGGTTCAGTTCGCTCCCAAAAGCGCAGACAAACCTGATTTTTACGAGGAAACTGACTTTGATTCGGTATTATCCCTTAAGGCGGAAACCCACAACTTTCCAACTACAGTAGAACCCTTTAATGGAGCCGCAACAGGTTCGGGAGGTGAAATTCGCGACCGTTTGGCAGGAGGAAAAGGCGCCCTTCCACTGGCTGGAACTGCTGTCTATATGACCTCCTACTCCCGTTTGGAAGAAACACGTCCTTGGGAAAAGGCTTTTCCAGAACGAGATTGGTTGTATCAAACTCCCATGGATATTTTGATTAAGGCAAGTAATGGAGCCTCGGATTTTGGAAATAAGTTCGGGCAACCCCTGATTGCTGGTTCGGTCTTGACCTTTGAACATCAGGAAGGCGTCGTTTCGAACAGTCATGTTGAGCACAGTCGAAACAACAGCGAGAAATCTCAGAAAGAGGCCCTTCAACAAGTTTCAGGGCAAGTCTCACAAGTTCGACTTGGTTTTGATAAGGTCATCATGCTTGCTGGAGGAATTGGATATGGAAAAGATGAACAAGCCTTAAAGGATACTCCTAAAAAAGGAGATAGTATTGTTATTCTTGGCGGGGACAACTATAGAATTGGAATGGGTGGTGCCGCCGTATCTAGTGCAGACACGGGTGAATTTGAAGCAGCCATTGAATTGAATGCGGTTCAACGTTCCAACCCCGAAATGCAAAAAAGAGCGGCAAACGCCATACGCGGATTGGTAGAAAGCCATGATAATCCTATCGTTTCCATTCATGATCACGGCGCTGGAGGACATTTGAATTGTCTGTCTGAGCTTGTTGAAGATACCGGTGGAAAGATTGACTTGGATAAACTACCCATTGGTGACCCAACACTTTCGTCCAAAGAAATTATCGGAAACGAGAGCCAGGAACGTATGGGATTGGTCATTTCAGAAGAAGATTTGGATTTATTGGAACGTGTTTCTGAACGGGAGCGCTCCCCCATGTACAAGGTAGGGGATGTCACAGGAGATCATCATTTTTCATTTGAGTCTACGGTAAAACAAGAAAAACCAATGGACTTGAAACTTTCGGCCTTGTTTGGAAGTTCGCCAAAAACCATAATGGAAGATACCTCCTTGAAAAGTGAGTTTGCCGAAGCGCCCTATAGTTTAGAGCACTTTCATGATTATTTGGAACAGGTTTTACAACTTGAAGCTGTCTCCTGCAAAGACTGGTTAACCAACAAAGTGGACCGTTGTGTTGGCGGCAGAGTTGCAAAGCAACAATGTGCGGGTCCATTACAGTTACCGTTGAACAACTGCGGTGTCATGGCGCTTGACTTTAAAGGAAAAAATGGAATTGCCACAAGTATAGGACACTCTCCTATATCAGGGTTAATTGACCCCGTAGCGGGAAGTAGGAATAGTATCGCGGAAGCGTTGAGCAACATTATCTGGGCACCTTTGGAGAAAGGATTGGAATCTATCTCCCTTTCTGCAAACTGGATGTGGCCCTGCCGAAATCCTGGTGAAGATGCCCGATTGTACGAAGCTGTTGAAGCTTGTTCGGAGTTTGCCATTAGTCTGGGAATCAATATCCCAACAGGAAAAGATTCTTTGAGTATGAAACAGAAATACAAGGATCAGGAAGTAATCGCTCCCGGGACCGTTATCATTTCTGCAGGCGGGCATTGCTCCGATTTGACTAAAGTCGTGGAACCGGTCCTTCAGAAAAATGGTGGAGATATCTATTATTTAAATCTGAGTCAAGATGGCTATGAATTAGGAGGTTCAAGTTTTTACCAAGTATTGAATGCAATCGGTGGAAAAGCTCCAACTGTAAAAAATGCTTCTTATCTAAAAGATACATTTGACACTTTACAAGAAGAAATCAAAGCTGGAAATATTCAAGCGGGGCATGATGTAGGCTCTGGTGGATTGATTACCACGCTATTGGAGCTTTGTTTTGCGGACAATGCATTGGGAGCAGCATTGGATTTGACCGAACTTGGAGAATCCGATACTATCAAACTCCTTTTCTCGGAAAACATAGGGATTGTATTCCAAGCAGACTCAAAAACCGCTCAGCGATTGAATGCCATCAAAATTGGTTCTCCCCTTTCCGAAGGTGAACTGCGAATTAAGAATCACGGTGTCGAAATGGGACTGAATATCGCCTCGCTAAGGGATACGTGGTACAAAACTTCCTATCTGCTAGATAACAAACAAACCGCTAAAGGTTTGGCGAAGGAGCGTTACTCAAATTACAAGAATCAACCTTTGGAATACAATTTCCCTGAGAATTTTGATAGTTCTGCATACTATCCTGCCTCAACTTCAGGTCGCAAAAAACCAATTGCAGCCATCCTAAGGGAAAAAGGGAGTAATTCTGAGCGTGAAATGGCCCATGCCTTGTATTTAGCTGGTTTTGAGGTAAAGGATGTCCACATGACCGATTTAATTTATGGTCGTGAGACTTTGGAAGATGTGCAGTTTTTAGGGGCTGTTGGTGGTTTTTCAAATTCCGATGTTTTAGGCAGCGCCAAAGGTTGGGCCGGTGCCATCAAATACAATGAAAAAGCGAAAAAAGTAATCGATACTTTTTTTGCAAGGCCCGATACGTTATCCGTTGGTATTTGCAATGGGTGCCAATTGTTTATGGAATTGGATTTAATCAACCCAGAACATGGTGATCAACATGGAAAAATGACCTACAATGATTCCGACAAACACGAAAGCAACTTTACATCTGTGAAAATTCAAAAGAACGGTTCTGTAATGTTATCCGGTTTAGAAGGAACTACCTTGGGAGTATGGATTTCCCATGGAGAAGGTAAATTCAGTTTACCCCTTTCAGAAGACAAGTATCAAATTGTTGCCAAATATGGTTACGAAGGTTATCCCGCCAATCCTAACGGAAGTGACTACAATACGGCCATGCTATGTGATGAAACGGGTCGACACTTAGTTACTATGCCTCATATAGAAAGAAGTATGTTTCCTTGGAATTGGGCTCATTATCCATCTGACAGACAAGACTCCATTAGTCCCTGGATATTAGCTTTTTACAATGCAAGAAAATGGATTCAACAACAAAACAACGATTAAGTTTTTAGCAAAATTTTGACGTTGATTTTGCGGATGCCATTTTAAAATCCGGCTTCCTTTCACTATTTTGCAATTTCATAACAGAAACTTACTATGCAGAAAGTAACCAGACTCTTTGATTTTCCATACTATCAAATGGAAAGGTTTCCATTAGAGGTCTCTTTGGCAACCAAATATGATGGCAAATGGGAAACCACTTCTACCAAATCTTACATTGACCAGGCAAATGCCATAAGCAGGGCCCTTTTACGGATGGGTGTAAAACCTAATGATAAAATAGCTGTAATTTCCATGAACAATCGAACGGAATGGAATATTATGGATATTGGTATTTTGCAGATTGGCGCGCAAAATGTGCCTATCTATCCAACTATTTCAGCTGCAGATTATGAATATGTACTAAACCATTCAGAAGCTAAATATTGCTTTGTTTCTTGTACCGAGGTTTTAGAAAAAGTACTGGAAGTTGCATCAAAAGTCAAGAAGCTTAAAGATGTGTATTCCTTCGATGAATTGGATAATTGCAAAAACTGGAATGAAGTTTTAGAACTCGGCGCGGATGATTCCAATCAATCTGAAGTTGAAGAACTTAAAGCCGCAGTTAAACCAAGTGACCTAGCCACCTTAATATATACTTCAGGAACTACCGGACGTCCCAAGGGAGTAATGTTGTCCCATGATAATTTGGTCAGTAATGCAATAGAAAGTTCTGCACGATTCCCCATTGTAGATGGCGAAACCAAATCCCTTAGCTTTCTTCCACTTTGCCATGTATATGAGCGAATGCTCATTTATCTCTATCAATTTCGTGGTGTAAGTATTTACTATGCGGAGTCGTTGGAGACCATAAGCGATAATCTAAAGGAAGTTGCTCCTCATGTGATGACGGCTGTACCAAGACTTTTGGAAAAAGTATATGATAAAATCATTGCCAAAGGGGCAGAACTGACTGGCATAAAGAAAAAGCTTTTCTTTTGGGCAGTGGAAATCGGCTTGGAGTATGAACCCTATGGACAGAATGGCTGGTTGTACGAGAAAAAACTGGCGTTGGCACGTAAGCTTATCTTCAGCAAATGGAAGGAAGGCCTCGGAGGAAACCTAAAGTTAATTGCATCAGGAAGTGCTGCATTGCAATCAAGATTGGCCCGTGTTTTTAACGCTGCGGAGTTCGGAGTGATGGAAGGATACGGTTTAACTGAAACCTCTCCAGTAGTATCTGTAAATGACGTACGAAATAACGGTTTTAGGATTGGTACAGTAGGGAAACCTATAGGTCGCACAGAAGTCAAAATTGCGGAAGATGGTGAAATCTGTATAAAAGGACCCCAGGTTATGCAAGGCTACTACAAGGATGAAGAGAAAACCAATGAAGTTATAAAAGATGGGTATTTCCATACTGGAGATATTGGAGAATTGGATGAAGATGGTTTTCTGCGCATCACAGACCGTAAAAAGGAAATGTTTAAAACCTCTGGCGGTAAATATGTAGCCCCACAAATTTTGGAAAATCGCTTTAAACAGTCTCGATTCATTGAGCAGATAATGGTTGTGGGTGAAGGAGAAAAAATGCCTGCCGCCCTGATTCAACCCAATTTTGAGTTCTTGTATGAATGGGCCAATCGACATGAAATAACGGTCAGCGAGAATTCAGATATTATTTTGAATGAGAAAGTAATTTCTAGAATACAGGAAGAAGTGGATATGGCAAACGCAGATTTCGCTAAATGGGAAAAGGTGAAACAGTTTAGACTTACTCCAGATGTGTGGAATGTAGATGATGGCCATCTCACCCCTACCATGAAACTTCGTCGAAAAATTGTGAAGGAAAAGTACATGGACCTGTACAATAATATCTATGGTCGTTAATATCGGTTCACCTAAAAATCAAAATCCTGCCTTAGCGCGGGATTTTTTATTTTGAAGAAACTCATTTCATAAAGATTTATTATGCATGCATAATAAATTTCCCTATATTTGGAAACCAAGAGAGTTCTATGAAAGATATGACCATTGACCACGCCCTTCGTGCCACTTGGCAAGCGGTAATTAAACTGTATAATGAGGAGGCTAAGAATTATGGATTGACTATGGCCTTAGGGTTTACCCTATTAAGTATTGACCCCAAAAAGGGAACGCCCAGCACCGCCTTAGGCCCCAAAATGGGAATGGAAGCCACTAGCCTATCTCGTATTCTCAAAAACATGGAAGAGCGAGGCTATATTGAACGAAGACCCAATCCTAAAGATGGACGAGGGGTACTAATACATTTGACGGCACTAGGATTGCAAAAACGTAGGGACTCCAAAGATGTGGTGCTGAGATTTAATGATGTCGTGAAAGAACATTTGGACGAATCTGATTTAGTTGGATTCTTTAAAACCATGGAAATCATAAATAAACTTATCCTAGATAAGAAAATATACACTAAAACAACAACTAATTAATTTCAATTCTTACATGAGAAGGCACATCAACAAAGTTGCCGTAATTGGCTCAGGCATTATGGGAAGTGGCATTGCCTGTCACTTCGCGAATATTGGTGTCGAAGTGTTATTGTTGGATATAGTTCCACGAGAACTCAACGAAAAGGAAAAAGCAAAAGGCCTTAGTTTAACCGATAAAGCTGTTCGTAATCGTTTGGTCAATGATTCATTGGCTGGGGCACTTAAATCCAAGCCTTCCCCTATTTATCATAAAAAATTTGCTAATAGAATCACCACAGGAAATTTAGAGGATGATATTGCCAAAGTTGGCCAAGTGGATTGGATTATTGAGGTGGTTGTCGAGCGATTGGATATCAAAAAGCAGGTATTTGAAAACCTGGAAAAGTATAGAACGCCTGGAACGCTAATTACCTCAAATACTTCAGGTATTCCCATCAAGTTTATGAACGAGGGAAGAAGTGATGATTTTCAAAAGCATTTCTGTGGTACGCACTTTTTTAACCCAGCGCGTTATCTAAAGCTTTTTGAAATTATTCCTGGTCCAAATACTTCGACTGAAGTACTGGAATTCCTGAACGGTTATGGTGAAAAGTTCTTGGGCAAAACATCAGTGGTTGCAAAAGATACCCCAGCGTTTATTGGTAACCGAATCGGTATTTTCAGCATTCAAAGTCTTTTTCATGCCGTAAAAGATTTGGGTATGACTGTAGAAGAAGTAGATAAACTGACTGGCCCGGTTATAGGAAGACCAAAGTCCGCTACCTTCAGAACCGTGGATGTGGTTGGATTGGACACCTTGGTCCATGTGGCTAATGGGATTTACGAAAACTGTAAGGATGATGAGCGTCTTGAGCTTTTCAAACTCCCTGATTTCATCAATAACATGATGGAAAATAAATCGTTGGGCAGCAAATCGGGACAAGGTTTCTACAAAAAAGTGAAAAATGATAGTGGGAAAAGTGAAATTCTTACCCTTGACTTAGACACTATGGATTACCGTTCCAAGAAGAGTGCAAAATTTGGAACCTTGGAGCTTACCAAGACCATTGACAAGGTAATCGATCGTTTTCCTGTTTTGGTGGGCGGAAAAGACAAAGCAGGTGAATTCTACCGTAAAAGTTTTGGTGCTTTGTTTGCATATGTCTCGCATAGAATTCCTGAGATTTCTGACGAGCTCTACAAAATAGATGATGCCATGAAGGCAGGTTTCGGATGGGAACACGGACCTTTTCAAATCTGGGATGCCGTTGGACTTGAAAAAGGATTGGAATTCATTAAAGCAGAAGGATTGGAAGCTGCTTCTTGGGTAGCTGAAATGAAATCAGCAGGTATTGATTCTTTTTATTCAGTTAAGGAAGGTGCTACCTATTATTATGATATTCAGAAAAAGGGAATGGAGAAAATTCCTGGTCAGGATGCCTTCATCATATTGGACAATATTAGAAAATCCAATGAGGTATTTAAAAATAGTGGTGTTGTCATCGAAGATTTGGGTGATGGGATTTTAAATGTGGAATTCCAATCCAAAATGAACACCATCGGCGGTGATGTTTTATCGGGATTGAATAAAGCCATAGACCTTGCCGAAAAGGACTTTCAAGGTTTAGTGGTTGGAAATCAAGCCGCGAATTTCTCCGTAGGAGCCAACATCGGTATGATTTTTATGATGGCCGTTGAACAAGAATATGATGAATTGAACATGGCCATAAAATATTTCCAAGATACCATGATGCGGATGCGCTATTCATCAATTCCAACGATTTCTGCGCCACATGGCATGTGCTTAGGAGGTGGTTGCGAGCTTTCCATGCATGCGGACAAGGTAGTTGCCGCAGCAGAAACGTATATCGGTTTGGTTGAATTTGGTGTCGGGGTTATTCCCGGGGGAGGTGGTTCCAAGGAAATGGCACTTCGTGCTTCGGATACTTTCCAAAAGAATGATGTGGAACTCAATGTACTTCAGGAGTACTTCCTAACCATCGGAATGGCCAAGGTATCAACATCTGCTTATGAAGCGTTTGACCTTGGAATTCTTCAAAAAGGTAAAGATGTGGTTGTAGTCAACAAAGACCGACAAATTGCTACCGCAAAGGCGCATGCCAAATTGATGGCAGAGTCTGGGTACACCCAACCTCCAAAGCGAAAAGATGTAAAAGTATTGGGTAAGCAAGCACTTGGGATGTTCTTAGTTGGCACGGACTCTATGGAAGCAGGGCATTACATTTCTGAGCATGACAAGAAAATGGCAAACAAACTCGCCTATGTTATGGCCGGTGGAGACCTTTCTGAGGCAAGTTATGTTTCCGAACAGTATTTGTTGGATATCGAACGTGAGGCGTTTCTTTCCCTATGTACAGAAAGAAAAACGCTGGAGCGTATCCAACATATGCTAAAAACGGGCAAACCGTTGAGGAATTAGAGAAAATGGGTACAAAAACGGATCGTCTTCAGAGTATTGGAACAGTTGCTGCTTTGATTATAAGTATCATCGCCATGGTTACCTCTATGTACGAGGCCAGTATCATGAAATCACAACAAAAATCTATGGTATGGCCCTACTTAAGCGTGACACAACAATACGACAATAAGGGCTTTGGCATACAGATTACAAATAAGGGTACAGGCCCTGCCATAGTTACCTCAGTCCAATTGGAATATAAGGGTACACCTATCAAAGACGTAGAAATGCTTATGGATTCATTGAACCCGAAACGCACTTTTGGCTATGATATTTTAAGGAACAATACTATTGGCAACTATGTATTCACGTCTGGTGAAGAAATAATGCTTTTTGGACTACCTTACAATGAAGAGACACGTATTGTGGAAAAAAATGTCCCAAAAATTAGAATGCAAATAGGTTATAAATCTGTACTGGATGAATACTGGTACTATGATACCGAAACCGGGAAGCATTACAAAGAAGAATTTAAGGCAAAAACAGAATTTAAAAATTAATACATGAAAACAGCATATATAGTCAAAGCATACAGAACCGCTGTTGGTAAAGCACCCAAAGGGTTGTTCCGCTTCAAGAGGCCAGATGAATTGGCAGCAGAAACCATTGAACATATGATGAAGGAACTGCCTCAATTGGACAAAAAACGTATTGACGATGTGATTGTTGGAAATGCCATGCCGGAAGCAGAGCAAGGTTTGAACATGGCTCGTTTGATTTCCTTAATGGGATTGAATATTGATGATGTCCCTGGAGTCACCGTAAACAGATATTGCGCATCTGGACTTGAGACCATCGGTATTGCTACAGCGAAAATACAATCTGGAATGGCAGATTGCATCATTGCCGGGGGGTCTGAGAGTATGAGTTACATTCCTATGGGCGGATATAAGCCAACACCTGATTATGCTACCGCTAAAGAAGGCAATGAAGACTATTATTGGGGCATGGGACTTACTGCAGAAGCGGTTGCACAACAATTCAAGGTTTCCAGGGAAGACCAAGATGTGTTTGCCTATAACTCGCACATGAAGGCATTGAAAGCTCAAGAAGAGAATCGCTTTCAAGATCAAATTGTACCTATCGAGGTAGAACATACTTTCATTAATTCTTCTGGCAAAAAGGAAACCTCCACATATACTGTGAATAAAGATGAAGGACCCAGAAAAGGAACCAATATTCCAACCCTGAATAAGTTGAGACCTGTTTTTGCCGCTGGAGGAAGTGTGACGGCAGGCAATTCTTCACAAATGAGTGATGGAGCCGCCTTTGTTATGGTGATGAGTGAAGAAATGGTAAAGGAATTGAACCTAGAACCCATTGCACGTTTAGTGAATTATGCCGCAGCAGGTGTAGAACCACGGATTATGGGTATTGGACCAGTAAAGGCCATCCCAAAAGCCTTGAAACAAGCCGGTTTAAAACAAGAGGATGTAGAGTTGATTGAGCTTAATGAGGCTTTTGCCTCCCAATCCCTTGCAGTACTTCGGGAATTGGATTTGAATCAGGACATTGTTAATGTAAATGGAGGTGCAATAGCCTTAGGACATCCACTGGGTTGTACCGGAGCAAAATTATCTGTCCAGCTTTTTGACGAAATGCGAAAGCGCGATATGAAAGGTAAATATGGAATGGTAACCATGTGCGTAGGTACTGGACAAGGTGCCGCAGGTATCTATGAATTTCTAAATTAAAAATAACACAATACTATTAGCTATGAGTACAGAAACTTTAAATAAAGAAATACTACGAGGAGGCCAGTTTTTGGTCAAAGAAACGGATTCCGAGGATGTTTTCACCTTGGAAGATTTGTCTGAGGAGCAGCAGATGATGCGTGAAAGCACCAAGGAATTTGTAGACCGTGAACTTTGGGCACATTGGGAGCGCTTCGAGAAAAAGGATTATGCGTACACTGAGGAAACCATGCGCAAGGCTGGAGAACTTGGATTATTAAGTGTTGCGGTTCCTGAGGCCTATGGCGGAATGGGAATGGGGTTTGTTTCCACCATGTTGGTCTGTGATTACATTTCAGGGGCTACGGGGTCTTTTAGTACAGCATTTGGGGCCCATACTGGAATTGGAACCATGCCAATCACTCTTTATGGAACTGAAGAACAAAAACAGAAATACGTACCGAAATTAGCTTCGGGAGAATGGTTTGGTGCCTATTGTTTAACCGAACCAGGAGCAGGCTCTGATGCTAATTCAGGTAAGACCAAAGCTGTTCTATCAGATGATGGAAAGTCCTACAGTATCACAGGTCAAAAAATGTGGATTTCTAACGCAGGTTTTTGTAATCTTTTTATTGTTTTTGCCAGAATCGAAGACGATAAGAACATAACGGGATTCATTGTTGAAAATGACCCGAGCAATGGAATAACCCTTGGTGATGAAGAAAAAAAATTAGGAATTCACTCGTCCTCAACCCGTCAAGTATTTTTCAATGAGACAAAAGTGCCCGTTGAGAACATGCTTTCAGAAAGAGGCAACGGTTTTAAAATTGCGATGAATGCCTTGAACGTGGGTAGAATTAAATTGGCAGCAGCTTGCTTGGAAGCACAAAGACGTGTAATCAACGAAGCAACTAAGTATGCTAATGAACGCATCCAGTTCAAAACACCTATCGTGAATTTCGGGGCTATTAAGGCAAAAATAGCTGACATGGCCACTAACGCATATGTGGATGAGGCGGCTTGTTATAGAGCAGCCAAGAATATTGAGGATCGCATAGCGATTCGTGAATCAGAAGGAAACACACATCAAGAAGCAGAGCTCAAAGGAGTTGAGGAATACGCTATTGAGTGTTCCATCCTAAAGGTCGCGGTTTCCGAGCATGTCCAGCATACTTCAGACGAGGGTATCCAGATTTTTGGAGGTATGGGCTTTAGTGCAGATACGCCTATGGAATCTGCCTGGAGAGATGCTAGAATCTCAAGAATCTATGAAGGTACCAATGAGATAAATCGAATGCTGGCCGTAGGTATGTTGGTTAAAAAAGCCATGAAAGGCCATGTTGACTTACTGGGCCCCGCCACAGCAGTGGGTGAAGAATTAATGGGAATACCTTCTTTTGACACTCCTGATTTTTCAACTCTTTTTTCAGAGGAAAAGGATTTGGTAGCCAGACTCAAGAAAGTTTTCTTGATGGTTGCAGGTAGTGCTGTCCAAAAATTTGGTCCCGACCTTGAAAAACATCAGATGCTTTTAATGGCCGCTTCGGATATTTTGATTCAAATATACTTAGCAGAATCTGCTATCCTCAGAACAGAGAAAAATGCTAAGCGTTTCGGAGAGGAGTCTCAGGCAACGCAAATTTCGATGTCCAAATTGTATTTATACAGAGCTGTCGACATTGTCCAACAAAAAGGGAAAGAAGCTATTGTCTCTTTTGCCGAAGGTGATGAACAACGTATGATGCTCATGGGACTTAAGCGATTTACGAAATATACAAATCAACCCAACGTTGTAGCACTACGCACGCAGATTGCAGATAAAGTTGCTGCCGATAATGGGTATACCTTTGACTAATTCAAATAACGCTTTAAACAAAGCTTGTTTGGAAAACCGCTCCTTTTAGGAGCGGTTTTTTTGCATTAGACTTTGCTCCGACATTTACTTTCAAGTCATCATCAAAAAAGAAAGTAAATTTACATAATGAATGAGTCCATATTTCACCAAGTTTTCAATAGTAATGACTTTGAATCGAAAGCTAAACAGCTTCTAGAATTAGTTGCTGAACATTTTCAACAAACCATTCATAATAGAAAAAAAAATACCCTCTCCTGGAATGAACCGGATAACGAGCTGAAATTTTGGAGAGCTTTCTTTGAAAATGGAAATATAGACGAGTTTTTCAAGGAAATTCTAAAAAGAACCACCCATACCCATAATCCAAAATATGTGGGGCATCAAGTTGGGGTGACTGCTCCAATTACCCTTTTGTCGGGTATGCTGAGTAATCTTCTGAACAATGGTATGGCCGTTTACGAAATGGGCATGTCCCCGAATGCTATTGAAAAAATCGTTACCGAAAAGCTGTGTGAAACTATTGGTTATGGTTCGCAATCCGGGGGATTCTTAACCTCTGGCGGAACCCTGGCCAACCTAACCGCTTTACTATCGGCTAGAAAAGCCAAAGTAGCCCATGATGTTTGGAACGAAGGACATACCAAGCCTTTAGGTATTATGGTCTGCGAAGAGGCGCACTATTGTGTGGACCGAGCCGCTAAGATTATGGGATTAGGTGAAAAAGGAATTATAAAAGTTCCAGCGGATGAGAACTATAGTATTAAGCTTGACCAAATAGAGGCCTTCTACCAAAAAAGCTTAGAAGAGGGAATTCAAATATTTGCTATTGTGGGCAGCGCTCCTTCAACCGCTACTGGGGCTTATGATAATCTCGAAGCGATTCAGGCCTTTGCGGAAAAATATAACCTATGGTTTCATGTAGACGGTGCCCACGGAGGTGCCGCGATTTTCTCTGAAAAATACAAACACTTATTGAAGGGTACCGAAAAATCCGATTCAATGGTTATTGATGGCCATAAGATGATGATGATGCCCACAATTACCACAGCATTATTGTTTAAAAACAGAAGACATGCGGACCATACATTTAGTTTGGATGCAGATTACCTTCTAAAAGAGACACATGAAGAAGAGTGGTATAACAGCGGGCGTAGAACCTTTGAATGCACTAAAACCATGATGTGTATGCATTGGTTTTTACTCTTGAAACTTTATGGAGAGGAGTTGTTCGATGCCTATGTTACAAGACAATATGATTTGGCAAAAGATTTTTCAGAAATGCTGTCCAAAGAAAGTGATTTTGAGATTGCAACCAAGCCTGTGTCCAATATTTTGTGTTTCAGGTATATCCATCCTGACTTAAGTACAGATGAATGCAATGAGGTCAATGCCAAAATAAGACAGCAGTTGTTGGAAGAAGGTGAGTTTTATATGGTAGAAACTAAATTGCGCGGTGTCCATTACTTACGAACCACCCTCATGAATCCATTTACCACTTTAGAGCATTTGGAAGTTTTAGTTCATAAAATCCGAAAAGCTTCTGAAAGTTTACTTTCTACCATCAAGCAATAGACTCTAGTATTTTTTCCTCGCTCTTTTTTCTTGAGAAATTAATTGCACATTCAATCAATGCCAAGTGGGAATAGGCCTGGGGGAAATTACCCAACAATCTCTTCGTCTTAAAATCGATATCCTCGCTGAACAAGCCTAAATGATTGCTATAGCCCAATAAACGTTCAAAATGAGCTAGTGCTTTTTCTTCCTCCCCTATTTTGAACAAACTATTGATGAACCAAAACGTGCAAATCGTAAAGGATGAAGAAGGTAAACCAAAATCATCTTCATTCTTATAACGATACAAAAGTCCATCATTACTAAGTTCCTCTTCAATGGCATGGACCGTGTTGACAAACTTAGGGTCCTTGGCATGAATGAAACCATAAGATTCCATTAATAAAACAGAGGCATCTAGGTGATTTGATCCATATGACTGCACAAAAGCATTTTTTTCTGGATTCCAAGCATGCTCATGAATATCAGATTTAATCTCTTGCTCAATAGCAGTCCATTTTTGAATCTTGCGGGTTTTTCCAAATATCTTGGCCACCTTAATCGCTCTATCAATAGCTACCCAGCATAATACTTTGGAGAACGTAAAGTGTTGGTCCTCACCGCGAAATTCCCAAATCCCTTTGTCCGGTTCTCTCCAGTGTTTCTCTACAATCCAAACGATACCTTTGGTTATGCTCCAGAGTTCCTCTCCATTTTCAATGTCATTGCTGAATTTCACCAACTGTTCATAAATCACATCCATTAGAATGCCGTAAATATCATTCTGTTTTTGCTTGTAGGCTGCATTGCCAATCCTTACTGGGCTGGAACCTTTGTACCCTTCTAAATGATCAAGAGTGTTTTCAGTAAGCTTCTTTTGTTTATTGATACCATACATGATTTGAAGCTTTTCATCCTTGTCCGGCATCAAATCAATAATGAATTGCAGATAACGCTTGGCAGAGTTTTTATGACCCAATTCAGAAACAACCTTAATTACCATGGAAGCATCCCTAATCCAGCAAAAACGATAATCCCAATTACGTACTTCTCCAATGGTTTCTGGTAACGAAGTGGTTGCTGCTGCCAAAACAGCACCTGTCTTATCGTATGTGAGCATCTTGAGCGTTATGGCACTTCGCATGATTTGGTCATTGAACTTTTTATACGTTGGGGTCCTATCTACCCAATCCAACCAATAAATCTTGGTTCTTTCCAACTCTAAAGACATCTTATCTGTTGTAGGCTTAAGTATCTTTTCGTTGTAGCAAATCATGAAATACCCATCTTCCTTCAATACAATTTCTTCACCATCCAATACCTTTTGTTTGTCAAAAGACGTATACAGAAACAAAGTGTCGAATTTTTGCTTGCTGGTAAGACTTACTATAAAATCGTTCTTTACGTAGTTATTGGTCCTACCAAGGGCATACTCCAGTTTTGGGTCATACAACACGCTAAAACTTGGGGTTCCAGAAACGTGCTTGATATAGCGAACAATCTCTGGAGGTGCATTATATTTACCTGTCAACTTGTAATATCGGGGCATAAAATCATGAACCTCAAAAGTATTTTCCCCATCAGAATAGCGGGTAACCAAAATAGCCGTGTTTTTGTGATATTCTTGATGAATTACATAATTGTACTTGGCCTTGATTTCAAAACTACCTCCCTTTTTCTCATCCAAGAGCTTTGCAAAAACAGAGGTTGAATCAAATTGAGGTAAGCAGCACCAATCCAAAGAGCCTGTATCTGAAATAAGCGCGGCACTTCGGCAGTTTCCAATTATTCCGTAATTTAGGTTATCCATAGTTCAGGAGTATATTTCTGTTGAATTTTAAGATTTTCGCCTAATCATAAATCGAAAAAATAGGAATTTTATTACATTTTGTCCTAAAATCACCCATCCATGAGTAAAACTATAATTATTTCCAATAGACTGCCAGTACAATTGCAAATAAGTGATGGCGGGCTTACGGCCATTCCCAGTGTGGGAGGATTGGCGACAGGAATGAAGTCTGTTCATAGCGGAGGTGAAAGTCTATGGATAGGATGGTCGGGGCTTACGGATGAAGAAATTCCAGAATCCCTTGAAAATGACATAGATGTGGCCCTCGCCAATCATGGATGTGCCAAAGTTCGCCTTACCGAAAAAGATGTTGAAGGTTTTTATTTTGGATTTAGCAACAGAACAATATGGCCCTTGTTCCATTACTTTTTGGAATACTCAGAATTTGAACTTGATTTCTGGAATACCTACAAGGTGGTGAACCAAAAGTTTGCGGACGCTATTTTGGAACAAGCTGGAGAAGATGACATCATTTGGGTTCACGATTATCAACTCATGCTGGTTCCGCAAATGGTGAAAGAGAAACGCCCAAATACCTCAATTGGTTTCTTTTTGCATATCCCCTTTCCTTCCTATGAGATTTTCAGAACGCTACCTTGGCGTGAAGAAGTACTTCATGGACTCTTGGGTTCAGATTTAATTGGTTTTCACACCTATGATTATGAGCGTCATTTTTTAAGCTCCGTCCGAAGACTTTTGGGATTGGATGTTAGCTTCAATGATATTTATCTGGATAATCGAGTGATTAAAGTCGATTCATTTCCCATGGGAATCGATTACAAAAAATTCAGGGACGCTGCACTGGCCCATGAAGCAAAAGGAGAAGAACATAAAAGTGATTTACAACAAAAACTAGACAGTCATAAGGCCTCGGCCCCTGATACCAAGCTTATTCTCTCCATAGACCGTTTGGATTATAGTAAGGGGATTGCTAAGCGATTAAACGCTTTTGAATATTTCTTAAACAAATACCCGGAATACAAAGAAAAAGTGCGGTTAATCATTTTAGCAGTGCCTTCTCGTTCCAATGTTCCGCAATACCAACTTTTAAAGCGCGAAATTGACGAATTAGTTGGCCGCATCAATGGGGAGCTTTCTACCGTTAACTGGACCCCAATTTGGTATTTCTACCGCTCATTGCCGTTTGAAAACCTTATTGATTTATATACTTCCAGTGATATAGCATGGTTAACACCGCTTCGGGATGGTATGAATCTGGTTGCTAAAGAATATGTAGCCACGCGCACTGATAAAACAGGTGTACTTATTTTAAGTGAAATGGCTGGTTCTGCCTATGAAATGAACGAAGCACTTCTCATCAACCCTAATAATTTTGAGCAACAGGCGGATACTTTAAAAAATGCCATCACTATGCCCAAAGAAGAGCAGATGGCCCGCAATATGTTCCTTCAAAAACGCTTGGAACGCTACAACGTTGAAGTTTGGGCCAATGAATTTATGGGAGCGCTTCGCAAAAAGAGCGATATTGATGATGTGAACATTTCACGCAAACTTTCGCCTTCCATGTTTGAAGGAATTATGGAAGATTACAAAAAAGCTAAAAAGAGGCTATTGTTCCTTGACTATGATGGCACCCTCACTGGTTTTCATAAAGACCCACAAAAAGCCTCCCCTGATGATGAATTGTATACCCTCTTGGACAAAATCAGTTCGCAGGACAACACGACACTCTTCTTAATCAGCGGTCGCGATAAACAAACCTTTACCAAATGGTTCCTGCACAAGAAATACAATATGATTGTCGAACATGGCGTGTGGATATCAAGAGAAGGAGAAGAATTTAAGCTTCTTGAAAAGGTAAAGGACCAATGGATGGAAAAAATACGACCCGTCTTGGAATCCTTCGTGGATAGAACTCCAGGTTCATTTATTGAAGAGAAAAACTATTCCATGGCATGGCATTACAGAAACACTGACCCTGACTTCGGTCAAAAAAGAGCCACTGAGCTAAATACCGTACTAACCAGCTTAATAGGAAACGATGATATTAGCGTTTTGAACGGAAACAAGGTCATGGAAGTGAAAAGCAGTAATGTCAACAAAGGAAGGGCTTCCGTAAGAATGTTGGGAGAGTCGGACTATGACTTCGTATTTGCTATTGGTGATGATTGGACGGACGAATTCATGTTCCAAGAACTTCCAGAAAGCGCCATAACTGTAAAAGTCGGTCTTCAAAAAACCCAAGCCAAGTTCCATGTGGAAAGCACAAAACGCGTTAGGGAACTTTTAAAGCAATTCTCTCAATTATGACAAAAGGGTTTTTATCGGTCTTTTTCTTTTTTACAATTGCCTTAAGTTATAGTCAAGGTAATACAGAGGTGTATCTCTTTGATTTGGATTGGGATGATGCGACACCCTCTCTTTCCAACCCAAAAAATGTTTCCAATAATCATGGGTATGACAATCAACCTTCCTTTTGGAGTGATGATGTCCTTCTGTTTTCGTCAACGAGAGCGGACCAAACCGATATCAAGCAATTTAATATCACAAAAGGCAGTATGTCCAGGTGGATTTCAAATACGCCAACAGGCAGTGAGTATTCCCCTTTACGAATTCCAAAGTCTAAAAATATTTCTTCCATCCGTTTGGATTTGAATGGTCTACAACGTCTTTATGAATATGATTACACTTCGGGCGAATCTGAACCCTTGAGTGATTTAAAAATAGGATATCATGTTTGGTATAACGACCATCTGTTGGTTGCTACCGTTCTAGTTAAGAATCGCATGGATTTGGTGATTCTAGATTTTGAAAAAGGGTCCCAAGTAACCATTGCTGAAAACGTGGGGCGCTCATTGCACAAAATTCCAGAGACTAATCATGTCAGCTATATTGATAAGTCATCAGCTAAAGATAAGTCATGGCAAATCATGTCGTTGGACGTAGGCACTCAAAAAAAAGAGACCATTCTCAATTCTTCAAAACCCATTGAAGACATGGCATGGTTGCCTAATGGAAGTATGCTAGCTCCAATGAACAATAAGATTGCTACGTTTCACCCCACAAAGGATAGTATTTGGCAAGATTTTCATGTGTTTAACAAAGACCAAGTCTTCAAAATATCCAGAATTGCTGTCAACCCCAGTGGGAATAGGCTTGCTCTGGTTACTGAGGTTTCCCCCAAGGAAATTGTACAGCGTCAGGTGAATACCTTCAACAAAAGAGACTTAAATGGTTTTGTTTCAAATTATTCAGAAAATGTTTTGGCAAGAAGGTTTCCCAGCGACACCATGTACCTTGGGAAAGATAAAATGTTGGACAGTTATGAACGATTTTTTGCAAATACCAAGAGTACACAGGTAGAGGTAGTTAAACGTATCGCCATTGGTAATAAAATTATTGATGAAGAACTTACTTTGGTAGATGGCAGAAAGGGTCATCAAGTAGCACTGTATGAAGTGCAAAATGGCCTGATACAAACCATGAGTTTTATCTTTCCAGACCAACAAACAAATGACGCGGAAGCGGTGGTCGCCGAACAACTAAAAGCATATAATGCCCGGGATATAGATGGCTTTATGGAAACCTATTCTGATGATATAGTCCTATTCGATTTTCCCAACTATCAATTCTCCGAAGGAAAAGAAAAAATGCGTCAACAATACAATGCATTCTTTGAAAACACAGCAGATTTAAATTGCGAAATCAAAAACCGTATGGTAATCGGTAATAAGGTAATTGATGAAGAGTATTTGACTGTAAATGGTTCCAATTTTAGTGCTGTGGCGATTTATGAAGTAGAGAACGGCAAGATTTCAAAAGTTACCTTCCTACGTTAAATTTCATGATGAAATTACCTCATAACATAAGTCGTGTGGAAGCTTTCAGTGATGGCGTTTTTGCTTTTGCCGCTACGTTGTTGGTGGTATCGGTTGGCAATGAAACATCCAATTCCACACTTCAAATCAATTGGGTCGCCTTTTTAAGTTTTGCTGTCAGCTTTTTTGTTTTGGTAGGATTATGGTACACACACTATAATTTTTTCAGAAGAACCAAGTATATGGATAATGGAATTATAGCGCTGAACGCCGTCCTATTATTCGTTGTTCTTTATTACATTTTTCCTTTGAAATCTCTTATTAATACAGGAACTGGAGCACTTACCATAAGTTTTGAAAGTTTTTCATCCCTTTTTCAATTGTACAGCCTGGGCTTCCTGTTAATCTTCTTATGTTTCTCTTTAATGTATCTTAGAGCTTTTAAAAAGAGTAAGTCAGTTAAAAACACCCATCTTCTTTTTTATAGCAGACACTTTGGCATTTATGTCGGAGTAGCCTTAGTTTCTATTGTAATGGCAAAGTATCAAGTTGGACTGAACTTTGGTTTACCGGGAATTATTTATGCTGTTCTAGGACCTATCTGTTATTTTCACGGGGTCTGGTTTCGCAATACGTATAATCTTGATTAATAATGAAAAACTATTTACTATTTCTTTTTTTCCTAATTGCATTAATTACCTATTCTCAATCCGATTCAAGAATCTATGATATTATTGATTCTATCTCTCCTGAAAGACTTGAGAAGGATATTACCACATTGGCAAACTTTGGCACGCGCCACACATTAAGTGATACACTATCACAAACCAGAGGTATAGGGGCTGCAAGACGATGGATAAAATCTGAATTTGATAACGTCTCAACTGATTGCAACAATTGCCTTGAAGTTTTTTATCAAAAAGATTTGATTAAAGAGGGGGAAAGCAGAAGAATTACAAAAGATGTCTGGGTTGTAAATGTGGTGGCAATCCAGCGTGGGACCAAATACCCGAATCGTTTTATCATCATGAGCGGGGACATTGATTCTAGAGCTAGTGATGTCAACGATTTTACCTCTGATGCTCCCGGTGCCAATGACAATGCTTCGGGAATGGCAGGAACTATTGAGGCTTCAAGGGTTCTTTCCAAATACCAATTCGAAAATAGCATCATGTATGTTGGTCTTTCCGGTGAAGAACAAGGCCTGTATGGCGGACGAGGTTTATCTGCATATGCCAAGGAAAAAGGATGGGAAATCATCGGAATCTTCAACAATGATATGATAGGTAATATTACCGGTGTAGACGGAGTTGTGAGCAACCGTGACTTTAGAATTTTCTCAGAACCTGTTCCTCCAACAGAAACAGAACAGCAACGAAGAGCGCGTCGTTTTTATGGTGGGGAGGTGGATGGAATTTCACGACAATTAGCCCGCTACGTCCATAAGACCACCAAGCAGTATATGCCTGAAATGAACCCGATGATGATTTATCGATTGGACCGATTTGGTCGTGGAGGCCACCATAGACCTTTTAATGATGCAGGCTTTGCTGGAATACGAATTATGGAAGCACATGAGAATTATACCCAGCAACATCAAGACATACGAGTAGAAAATGGAATTGCCTACGGGGATGTTTTGGAACATGTCAATTTTGATTACGTAAAAAAGCTAACTGCAGTAAACGCTATCAATCTAGCATCAATCGCCTGGGGACCCCCTTCACCAAAAACGGTCAAAATTGGAGGAATCGTTGAACCTTCGGTAAAATTGACATGGAGTGATGTGGAAGGAGCTGTAGGTTATAAAGTCTATTGGAGAGAAACCACATCCCCCACCTGGGACTACTCCAAATATGTTGGCAATATAAATGGCCATGTATTAGAAGGTATCGTGGTGGACAATTTCTTTTTTGGTGTGGCCGCCGTTGGAAAAGATGGCCATGAAAGCCCAATTGTATTCCCTAATTCTATTCTCTTTCGATGAAGTTATCACAAAAACAGACCGGACTGCTTTTTATTTGTGTATTCTTTTTGTTGAGTGCAAATGCTCAATTTTTTACTCGTTTGGATACACTTCGAGGTAGTATTACCCCAGAAAGAATTTGGTGGGATTTAAACTATTATGACCTTAATATTAAGGTTCAACCGGATAAGGAATTCATCGCCGGATATAATATCATACGATACAAAGTATTGGAAGAATCAGATGTCATCCAAATCGATTTGCAGCAACCTTTGATTATAGATGCCGTATCTCAAGATGGCGAAGACCTAAATTATACTTCAGAAGGGCCAGCACATTTCATACAGCTTAAAAAGAAACAAGTTCCAGGTGAGTTCAACAAGTTGTATGTTCAATATTCTGGAAAACCAAAAAAAGCAGTTCGCGCTCCTTGGGATGGGGGGTTCTCATGGAAAAAAGATTCCAATGGGAACTATTTTGCCGCTACGTCCTGCCAAGGATTGGGCGCCAGTGTATGGTGGCCCAACAAGGACCATATGTATGACGAAGTGGATAGTATGAGAATTGCTATAGATGTACCCAAGGATTTGGTGGCCGTAGCAAACGGGAGACTGAGGGAAGAGTACGAATATGAATATGGTGGCTATAAATTGTATGAGTGGTTTGTCGCCAATCCCATCAATAATTATGGGGTCAATGTAAACATTGGGGACTATGTGTATTTTGGAGAGAAGTACAAAGGAGAAAAAGGCACTTTAGATCTGGATTATTATGTGCTTCGCGAAAATTTAGAAAAAGCAAAGGAGCAGTTCAAACAAACTCCTATGATGATGAAAGCCTTTGAACATTGGTTTGGTCCCTACCCCTTCTATGAAGATAGCTTCAAATTGGTAGAGGTACCTTACTTAGGCATGGAACATCAAAGCTCTGTAACCTATGGAAACAAGTATCAGAATGGCTACCTAGGAAGAGACCTTTCAGGAACAGGTTGGGGTTTAAAATTCGATTTTATTATTATCCATGAGGCAGGTCATGAATGGTTTGCCAATAATATTACCTACAAAGACATTGCGGATATGTGGATTCATGAAAGCTTCACAGCTTATTCTGAAAATCTGTATTTGGATTATCACTTTGGTAAGCAAGCATCTGCTGATTATGTGATTGGAACCCGAAAAAATATCCAAAATGATAAACCCATTATTGGAGTCTATGGGGTGAATCAGCGAGGCTCTGGAGATATGTATTACAAGGGGGCCAACATGCTGCATACACTAAGACAGCTGATAGAGGACGATGAATTATGGCGAAGTATACTTAGAGGTATGAACAAAGAATTCTATCATCAAACAGTAACCACGGAGCAAATTGAAAATTATCTAAGTGAAAAGACCAAAAAGGATTTAAGTGCCTTTTTCAACCAATATTTGCGCAGCACGATGATTCCGCAATTGGAATATCAAATGGTTGGCAAAAATCTTAGGTTTCGCTATGTGGATATCGTAAAAGATTTTGATATGCCAATTCGCATATATGTTGATGAAAAAGAGCATTGGATTTTTCCCAATTCAGAATGGAAGAACAAAAAACTGGATGGTGATAATCTTGTTTTTGATTCAAACTTTTACATAGAGACTAAAGCATTAGAGCCATAGGCTTCATAAATATCAACCCATGAAAACAAAAAATTGGATTCTTCTATTTACAGTCATACTTGCCATTTCGTATGGAGGTATTGCTCAAAAATTGTCTAAAGCACAGCTAGACCAAGGCGCTTCAGATTTTGCTAAATCTTCTTTCCCAATATTAAGGGATATATTGAGTATCCCTAATGATGCGTTCTTTCTCGAAGACATAGAGAAGAATGTAAAATGGTGCGAAACTGAATTTAGTTCACGTGGTTTTTCCACTACTCGCATTACTACCAAACGTGCACCCCTCCTCTTGGCCGAAAGAAAGCATAAAAAGGCAAAAAAAACTGTGTTGATTTATCTACAAATTGATGGTCAACCTGTGGATACAACACGCTGGAACCAAAAAAATCCCTTTATCCCAGCGCTTAAGAAACAGGTTAATGGTGAATGGCAGGAAATCCCATGGGAATCGATTGCCAACTATGAAGATGATTGGCGGGTTTTTGCTCGTGCGGCAAGCGATGCCAAGGGTCCTGTAGCTATGTTCCTAGCAGCCTTGGATGCCACAAAACAGTACAAGGTGACTCCAAATTATAACATAAAGGTCATCATGGATTTTGAGGAAGAAATGGGTTCTCCAAATTTACCTCAAGCCGTTTTGGAGAACAAAGACCTACTCCTGGCGGATATGCTTATCATTTTTGATGGGCCTAGACATATCACCAACAAACCCACACTCACCTTTGGGGCTCGTGGAATTTCTACGGTACAATTGACCACGTACGGTCCTGTGGTTCCACAGCATAGTGGACATTTTGGAAATTATGCTCCAAATCCCGCTTTACGGTTGTCAAAACTATTGGCATCCATGAAGAACGATGACGGCTTGGTCACCATTCCCGGTTTTTATGATGGAATCAACATTAGTGGAGAAACCGAAAGAATCCTAAAAGCAGTTCCCGATGATGAGGAGCAAATCAAAGATCGTTTGCAAATTGCAAATACCGATAAGGTAGGCAGCTATTACCAAGAATCCATTCAATATCCCTCTCTTAACATTCGCGGCATGCAATCTGGCTGGATTAACGAAAAAGTACGGACCATAATTCCAGGTTGGGCCAGAGCAGAAATTGATATCCGATTGGTTTTGGAATCGGACCCAGAGCGGCTAATTCAGTTGGTCAAAAATCATATCGAAGCCGAAGGGTATGTTGTTTTGGACCGAGAACCCACTAAAGAAGAGCGTTTAAAAAATGAAAAAATAGCCACATTTACTTATGAGGTGTCCTATCAGTCTTTTCGAACCGATTTTGATTCTGAGGTGGGCCTTTGGCTGCGAAGTGCTTTAAAAAGGGCCTTTGAAGAAGAACCCATCATGATTCGCATGAGCGGTGGCTCTATACCAATTTCCCCTTTCGTGAACACTTTGGGAATTCCTGCGGTTACCGTTCCAACGGTAAACCGGGATAATAACCAACACAGCCCGAATGAAAACCTTAGATTGGGTAATTATCGAGAAGGTATCAAAACCATGATGGCCGTTCTATCTGAAAAATTATAAATCAAACCACCTCTTGAAAGTATATTTTCCACAATGGCAAGGTGCAGGTACCGGACAGGAAATTGAAGCAGGTGCTTTTGCCATTTTACAATATTTAAATGACCCGGATTTTGTCAAAATTCCGCTTTCAGATATCCCTGCTGGGAAAAATGGGGATAAAAAATTCAACATCAACAACTTCGATGCAATCACCGAACAACTAAGACGATTCAAGATAGTTCTTGAAGAAAAGGAACCTCAACAATTGGCTACCATAGGCGGGGATTGTGGACTAGAGATTGTTCCCGTCTCTTACCTCAATGCCAAACATCCGAATTTAGGCGTCATTTGGTTCGATGCCCATGCAGATATTAACCGCCCCTGCGATTCCCCAAGTTGTAATTTTCATGGTATGCCACTTAGAACTCTTTTAGCAGAGGGAGAATCCCAAATGGATGACTTGATGTTCAGTAGCTTAGAGCCTTGGCAAATCCATTATGTAGGACTTCGTGATATTGATGCTACAGAGAAAATACGTTTGGAAGAAGGAAACATTTATCACCCAACCCATGTAAGTGTTACTGAACTTGTTGATACTTTGAAAGCTAAGGATATCCAAAATTTGTACTTGCATTTTGATTTTGATTGTCTGGAACCCACTGATTATGACAAAACCTATTATAATGTTCCTGACGGAGTAACCATTGAGGACGCAATCTCTTGTATCAAGGCGCTAAAATCTAATTTTAATGTGGTTGGCACTAGTGTTTTGGAATCAACTTCGCCATCCGTTGAAGAGCTTAAACCGATTGAAAAAATTATAAACCTATTGATGGCATGAAAAAAATTGTAGTGCTCCTAATCCTTTGTGGCATTTTCAGTTGTAAAGAAAAGCAGCAAAAACCTCCCAAAAACGAAGTGCTCATTTTGGGAACAATCCATAGTGGGCACTTGACCGATAGTGTTTACAATTTGGCCTATTTGGACAAGTTGGTCAGAGAAATTAATCCGGACTACATTCTGGCAGAAATCCCTCCAGATAGATTCCAGGCTGCAATTGATGGCTTTAAAAGAGACGATAGCATTTCGGAACCCAGGGTGATGCGTTTTCCAGAATATGTAGATGTCATTTTTCCATTGACCAAAGAAATGGATTTTGAAATTATACCAACCGCAGGATGGACAAAACCCATGGCCGATGAACGAAGTGCCAAACTGCGAGCCATCAGTCAAGACTCCACCCGAATCTCGGATTGGACAGCTTACACCAATGCGAGAAGGCGTTCCGATTCTGTCTACAAAGCAACCGGAAGAGTCAATGACCCTTATTTTATCCATACAGACACCTATGATAGCATTCAAGATATTGCCTTACAAGTCTACAATACACTTTTTAATGTGGAACTTGGACTTGGCGGTTGGGACAATATCAACATAGCACATTACTGGAATATCGAGAAGGCCCTTGAAAAGCATCGATATACTGGCAAACGTTTCTTAATCACCTATGGGGCAGGTCATAAAAGCTGGTTTATTCGAGAGTTACGCAAAAGGGACGATATAGAACTTTTGGAAATGGAACCCTTTCTAAAGGCCATAGAAAAGAAATAACTCAATATGCTGCAGGTATGAAGGTAAAAGTAGCTCTAGTCCAAGAAAGTCCTGTATTTTTTGACAAGCAGAAAACGCTGGCAAAAGTGGCGAATCTCACCGAAAAACATGCAAAAGAGGGTTGCCAGCTTATCGTATTTCCAGAATCTTTCGTGCCGGGTTATCCAAGAGGGTTCAGTTTTGGAGCAACTATTGGGAAACGCTCTCCAGAAGGTAAAAAATTATATAATCAGTATTATCAAAATAGTGTCCGTCTTGAGGGGGATGACCTTGATTTTTTAGAAAAGCTGGCAAGGGATTCCAATGTATATTTGGTTTTGGGCATTACCGAAAAAATCAAGGACCATGGCAGTATATACTGTTCCATGGCCTACTTCTCCCCCACCCATGGATTCTTGGGAGTGCATCGAAAAATAAAACCTACAGGGACGGAGCGTATAATCTGGGCCGAGGCTTCTGGTGAATCTTTGGTTACATTCAATACCCAAATTGGAAAGTTAGGCGGTTTGATTTGTTGGGAAAATTATATGCCCTTGGCACGAATGGCTATGTATCAGAAGAAGGTTGAACTGTATATCGCTCCAACTGCGGATTCGCGACCAGAATGGACCGCCAGTATGCAACATATTGCCCTGGAGGGAAGATGTTTTGTTTTGGCGTGTAATCAATTCTATACCAAATCCATGTATCCTGAGGCATTCCAACATTTAGTTGCCAACGAGGATGAAGAAATATGTCCTGGCGGTAGTTTGATAGTATCTCCTTCAGGAAAAATTATTGCCGGTCCCTTATTCGGAAAATCCGACACTTTGGTTGCCGAACTGGACTTGGATGAAATCCATCAAGGAAATCTGGACTTTGATGTGGTGGGTCATTATGCCAGAAATGATATCTTTAAGTTAACGATTAATGACCAACCTGATATGTTGGATGAAACTGATGACCTAAGATGAAAGCTGTCATTTTTGAAGAATTCCAGGGACCTTTATGCTTGGAAAAGGTACCAGACCCTATAGTGAAAGATGAAGGTGTGGTAATTCAGGTTACAGCAACAGGGCTTTGCAGAAGCGACTGGCATGGCTGGATGGGTCATGACCCAGATATCGTTTTACCTCATGTTCCGGGACACGAGTTAGCTGGAATCGTGCAATCCAAGGGTAAAAACGTAAAGAAGTTCCAAGTTGGTGATCGAGTCACCCTGCCCTTTGTTTGTGGATGTGGCTATTGTCCGCAATGCGTTTCAGGCAACCATCAAATATGTGATAGACAATCGCAACCAGGATTCACGCATTGGGGTTCTTTTGCTGAATATGTTTCCATTGATTATGCAGATACTAATCTGGTAAAACTACCAGAAAGTATAGCCGATACCACCGCTGCTGCTTTAGGGTGTCGTTTTATTACGGCCTTTAGAGCGGTTGTAGACCAAGGTAAAACCAAAAGAGGGCAGTTTGTTGCGATACATGGCTGCGGAGGTGTGGGACAGTCCGCTATCATGATTGCAAAAGCCTTGGGCGCTCAGGTAATTGCCATTGATATTCATGAACCCTCGTTACAATTGGCAAAAGAGCTTGGGGCTTCTTATGTGATCAATGCTTCAAAAAGTGAAGATACTGTTGTTGAAATCAAGGATTTGAGTAAGGGAGGTGTGCATGTATCCTTGGATGCATTGGGCAGTGCTGAAACCTGCTTCAACTCCATTGCAAACTTAAGAAAGCAAGGAAAACACATTCAGGTTGGATTGATGACGGGCGATCATCAACATCCGAAGGTTCCTATGGACAAGGTTTTGGCTGATGAGTTGGAAATATTGGGAAGTCACGGGATGCAGGCCTACAAATACCCAGAAATGTTGCAAATGATTGAAAATGGATTGCTTCAACCCCAAAAACTAATTGATCGCACACTTACCCTTGCGGACATCGTTACCGAACTTCCTAGGATGAATACCTTTACAAACTCTGGAATAATGGTTGTTGACCGCTTTTAATCCATGCAAAAACCTCACCTAAAAGATCAGATGGGTAGAAAGGTCGTCTTGACGAAGCCTATATCCCGAATCATTTGTTTGAATCCTTCTCAGACCGAAACTTTGGTCGATTTGGGATTGGAAGAACTAATTGTAGGAGTGACCAAGTTTTGTGTCCATCCTTCTCATTTGAGAAAGACAAAAACTGTAGTAGGCGGGACCAAAAAGGTTGATTTTGAGAAAGTTCGGAGGCTGAATCCAGATATCATTCTGTGCAATAAAGAAGAGAATACACAAGAAATTGTAGATACTTTAGAAAAGGAATATCCTGTACATGTAACGGATGTGTCCAACCTTCAAGATGCTTTGTATATGCTACGGCAGTATGGACAACTCTTTAATTGCATTCCTAAAGCCAAGGAGTTAAGCGACAATATTCTTTCGGAAAAAGCACAGTTCGATACATTTATGAAAGACCATGCCATAAGAAAGGTAGCTTATTTCATTTGGCAAAACCCATATATGGTAGTCGGCAAAGACACCTTTATCCATTATATGCTTGAAATCAATGGCTTTGAAAATGTATTTGGCTCCAACGATAGATATCCTATAACTACTCTGGAACAACTTGCAGAATTACGATTAGACTTAATCTTACTTTCTTCGGAGCCATTCCCTTTTAAGGAAACCCATAAAAAAGAACTTCAAGAAAGGTCAGGTATTGAAGTAAAACTTGTAGACGGAGAATATTTTTCATGGTACGGTTCAAGAATGCTTGGTGCTTTTCAGTACTTTAGAAGTCTTCATGGACATTGAACATCTTTATTTCAAAAATGATACTGAATGGCGCGCTTGGCTTCATGAAAATCATGGAACTTCCAAAGGTCTATACCTGATTTTTTATAAGGTAGATCATAAAATGGAAAGTATGCGTTGGGAGGAAGCTGTCCGCGTAGCCTTATGCTATGGATGGATAGATAGTACGGTAAAAAGTTTGGGGGATGGTAGAAGACGTCAATACTTCTGCCCAAGAAAACCAAAAAGTGTATGGAGTAAGGTGAACAAAACCCATATTAAAGAACTGAACGAAGCAGGTTTAATGCATGAAAGTGGACTAAAAAGCATTGAAATAGCCAAAGACAACGGTTCTTGGACCGCATTGGACGATGTGGAGAACGGTGTTGTTCCAGAAGACCTACAAAAAGCTTTTAAAGGAAACAAAATGGCCTTTAGTAACTTCCAGGGTTTTACCCGGGGACAGCGCAAAACCTATCTCTATTGGTTACACAATGCCAAAAGACAGGAAACCAGAGAAAAAAGAATCAAAGAAATAATCTCCTATTGTGAAAACAATGTAAAGAATGGTCTAGGAGGTCGATAAATTAATTGCGTTCATACAATCTGTAATACCAAATTGCCGCGGTACCTCCAACCAAGGAGAAACTGGCCAACATTAAGAAAACCAACTGATGTCCCAATTCGCCAGGATTAGTATCCAACAGATAACCAGAAAGCAACCCTGCGAAAATATCAGGAGTATACCCAACTAATGAGACTAGTCCTACTGCCGTCCCTGTAAGCACAATGGGGATTTTACCTATTCGCATTACAGCGAAGTAAAGACTTCTACCCGCATAGACTCCTATACCTACAATGGTAACCGATAAAAAATATAACAAAGTAGTTGTTGGTGCAATCCATCCGGAAGCGAAAAGGAGACCTCCAATGATACAGGCCACAAAACTAAATATCAGCCATAAAGTGATTTTAAATCTGTCGACAACCAATCCAACTAAGATTCCAGTAATGGGTCTTAAAAACTGTAAAAATGTTCCAACTTGGGCCGATTCCACTTGGTCATACAACATAACCTCATCGGCATATTGAGAAATGATATCCGTAATCTTATACCCCACATAGGCGCAAAGAATAATAACCATCAATAACCAAACAGAAGGTAAGCGAAGTACTTGTTTAATTTGCTCTCTTGTAATCCGTTCCAAAACCAGTTTCCTTTCATCTGACCCAGTCTTCATAAAAAACCAGGTCAAGATTCCAATAATGGATATGATTACCGAGGATACATAAATCACATAAGTAAAAGCATTTTTTCGGTCACCTAAGGAAGCATCTTGGGGAACATCAACCAGAAAAATGGAAAATATTAGAACACCGATTAGACCAAACAAGGCCCCGGTCATTCCTCTACCTCCATCCAAAAACCCAAAGGCCCTACCTTGAGAGGCATCTCCCCCCCATACCCGGGTTGCTTTAATCATAGGTGCCCAAAACAAAAAAATGGTGGTAAAGCCCCAATACCCATAAAGTATTTGCAAGGATAAGAAGCTAGGATATTGAGCGTAGAACAACCCTCCCAAAGCTGTCATCCACAAAGCAATGGCAATTAATTTTCGCGGTGGATATTTATCTGCCAAAGGCCCTCCAAACAAGTATGAAGGAATAGCGACCAATCCATATATTGAGAAACAAAGTCCAATTTCAACATTGCTCAAATCAAAAACATCCAGTACGGTAGGTCTAAAAATTCTAGGAAGGACAAAGGGAAGTATGAATACAGCTTCCCCGGAAAGTATCAAGAGGATGAGATAGTACCAAGGCGCCTTCTGCTTCATTGCCGACAAGGTAACTAAATTCAAGCCTTACTCCCAAGTAGTTTTTTTATGAATGTTCCAATTACATAAAAAAGGAAACATACCAGTGCAAAAAGACTACCAAAACCTATTGGTATTATAGCTCCAAACGTAAAAGCACTTCCCAATACCCATCCCAAAAGATATTCTGATTTGTACAATGGAAAAATAAAAGCCAAGATGAAAATCCCAAGCATGATATAATCCGTAATTGGAATTCCCTCTAGAAAACTAACCGCTATTACGATTGCAATCATAAGGGCGCAAAAAAAACGATACACCACTAAACTTAGGTTTTCCTTGGAATCCTTTGCCTGTAACCTTTTCTGGATACGGCCAAGAAGCACCCAAGAAAAAAAAGGGAGTACGATTCCCCCAACCCAATTTGGAATACCTGGTAAATCTTTATTGTGCAATAAATAATGAGTGGGTATCCCCCCATGAAAATAATCCCATAAAATATGGCCCCAAACGAGTAGTGTAATTGCTAGAGTTATCCAAATCTTGGTTTTTGTGGCAGGTTTCATAAAGAAGTTTTTGATTGATATAATGATGTAGTTATCCATAAGACTTGAAAGGGGCTCTTATGTTACAGAATTTTCTGCTGTTTTTCGATTGGGTCTTAACAACTCATTAAGAATTCCACCTTCGGTTTTCGCTATCTTTAGGCGACTAATTGAACTACATATGAAATACTGCTACACCCTAGTGATGTGCTTGGCATCACTTTCTCTTTTTGCACAAGATTTTAAAATGGACCTGGTACAGGACATGAAACCGAGAAACATTGGTCCAGGCGGCATGAGCGGCCGGGTGACCGCTATTGATGTTGTCCTTTCCAACCCAGATGTGATGTATGTTGGAACGGCATCGGGGGGGTTATGGAAATCTACTTCTGGAGGAATCAAGTGGGAACCTATTTTCGATAAGGAAGTTACCGCTTCCATAGGTGCCGTTGAAATTCAACAGTCCAATCCTTCAGTAATTTGGGTAGGTACCGGTGAAGGTAATCCAAGAAACAGCCTAAATGGTGGATATGGGGTCTATAAATCCTTGGATGGAGGAAAAACATGGAAATCCATGGGACTTGAAAAGACACGTCATATCCACAGAATTGTGGTAGACCCCACCAATCCAGATGTTGTATATGTTGGCGCGATTGGTTCCCCTTGGGGCATTCACCCAGAACGAGGAGTTTTTAAAACAACGGATGGGGGAAAAACATGGAAGAAAGTTCTCTTTGCCAATGCTAAAACAGGGGTAGCCGATTTAGTGATGGACCCTACCAATCCAAATAAATTAATCGCTGCCTTATGGGAGCATAAAAGAGATCCTTGGTTTTTTAAATCCGGAGGCGAAGGTAGTGGACTGTACATAACATATGATGGAGGCGAGAACTGGAAAAAGCTTTCGGATGAAGATGGACTTCCTAAAGGGGATTTGGGTAGAATTGGTATTGCGATTGCTCAAAATAAACCCAATGTAATCTACGCCTTGATAGAGGCTAAAAAGAATGCTTTGTACCGTTCGGACGATGGTGGGGTGAAATGGAAAAAAATCAACGACAAAAATGACATTGGGAATAGACCTTTCTATTACTCTGAAATTTACGTAGACCCTCAAAATGAAAACAGGGTCTTTTCCATTTTTACTTATGTGAACGTCTCTGAGGATGGAGGAAAGAACTTTACCCAATTGATGCCGGCTTATCAAGCAAACAACGGAGTACATCCCGACCATCACGCTTGGTGGATACACCCTAAGAATGGACAATTTATGATAGATGGAAACGATGGTGGTGTTAACATTACCAAAGATGGAGGGAAAACGTGGCGTTTTATTGGGAACATTCCAGTAGCCCAGTTCTATCATATTAATGTGGATAATGAATATCCGTATAATGTGTATGGCGGACTGCAAGACAATGGCTCCTGGCGAGGGCCCGCCTACGTATGGAAAGACCAAGGTATTCGAAATGCCTACTGGCAGGAAATCGCTTTTGGAGATGGTTTTGACGTAGTTCCAGACTTGGATAACAGTCAGTATGGCTATGCTATGAGTCAACAAGGATTTGTAAGACGATATGATTGGAAAACGGGAAATAATTATACTGTCCGTCCTACTCCACCCGATTCTCAAACAAAACTACGTTTCAACTGGAACGCAGGAATTGGCCAAGACCCTTTTGATAACAGTACGATATATTTTGGAAGTCAATTTGTGCACAAATCCACAGACAAAGGACTTACGTGGAAAGTCATTTCTCCCGATTTGACCACTAACGACCCTGAAAAACAAAAACAAAGCGAAAGTGGTGGTCTTACTATGGATGCAACGGGAGCAGAAAACCACTGTACAATTCTCGTTATAGAGCCTTCCCCAGTTGAAAAAGATATGTTGTGGGCGAGTACGGATGACGGTAGAGTACATTTTACCCAAAACGGTGGTGCCAATTGGACGGAGGTGACCAAAAACATTAAAGGACTACCCGCAGGTAGTTGGATTCCCCAGATAAAAGCATCAAAGAAAAACAAGGGAGAAGCATTGTTGATTGCCAACGATTACAGGAGGTTCAATTACGAACCCTATGCCTATCGTACCAAAGATTATGGCAAAACGTGGACTAGAATTGTAGACGGAAACGATGTGGAAAGCTACACCCTCTCCATTGTTGAAGATGCCGAAAACGCAAATCTAATGTTCTTGGGAACGGATGATGGACTCTATATTTCGTTCAATGCAGGTAATTCTTGGCAAAAATGGACCGAAGGGTTCCCTACGGTATCAACTAAGGATTTAATAATCCATCCAAGGGAAAATGACTTGGTGATTGGAACTTTCGGAAGAGCGGCCTGGGTTCTGGATGATATTCGTCCGTTACGCGCTCTTGCCAGCAATAAAGGGCTTTTACAAAAAGAAGTGGGACTATTTCCAAGTCCTGATGCATACTTAGCTGCTTATCAACAACCCAATGGAAGTCGATTTGGTGCAGACGCGCTTTACAATGCAGAAAACAGAAAACGAGGGGCCATGATTACCTATTACGTAAAAGAGGTAAAAAAGGATACTGAAAAGAAAGCTGATGATGCCGATGACAAGGAAAAGGAGGCATCTTCAGATAAAAAGAAGATGAATGGAATTCAGAAGAAAGACTCAGTGCAGTTCACCGTGTATGACGGAAATCGTTTGATTCGAACCCTAAAATTCAAAGCACCTAAAAAAGCAGGATTCCACAGGGTCTATTGGGGGTTAAATGAAAAAGGTGCGGATAGGCCTGCCAGAAAAATAAGCAAGTCAAAAAAAGAGAATGGAGGAATCAGCGTTAAGCCAGGAACTTACCAGGTAAAAGTTCATTTTGGTGAGGCTACAGATTCAACTATGATTACGGTAAAGACTGACCCTAGACTAGATGTCTCAACTTCATCCCTTGACCAAGTATACGCTACAGGAAAAAAGTTGGACGGTCATATGCAAACTGCTGCGAATGCCGTAAAACAATTGGTTGAAAGCAAAGATCTAGCCAATAAATTTGCAAAGGAGCTCAAGGAAATGGACGAGGAAAAGTACGAAGAGAGCATAAAGGCTTCAAAAGATATAGTTAAAGAAATTGACTCCGTGATTGCCCTATATATTGGAAAAGAAGATAAACGCCAAGGAATCACTAGAAATCCAGAAATAACCGTAATGCAACGTTTGTTTACGGCCATGAGCTATGTAAGAAGTAGAAAGTCCGGTATCACAACAACGGAAACACAGTTGGTTAAGTTCGCGGAAGAACAATTAAAATCAGCTTTGAACAAAACCAATTCCTTTTTTGAGGAAAAATGGAAACCCTATAGAACCCGTATTGAAGGACTTGATTTATCACCCTTCAAAGAGACCAAAGTCATCACAATAAACTAAAAAACAACCCAATGAAAAGACTTTCAATTTTAATTTGCATAACTCTGATATGGAGTTGCAAACAAGAACCGAAAGAGACTACTCAAACTGAACCTCTTAAAACCTATACCATTGCACAGATGATGGACAATGAAGCTGTAGGCGGGGGAAGTTTTTCGCCAGACAATTCGAAGCTTTTGGTTCACAGCAACCGCTCTGGAATATACAACGCCTATACGATTAACATTGCTGATGGAAATATGGAAAGCCTTACGGCCTCCGATAGTTCTTCCGTATTTACTACTTCGTATTTTCCAAATGATGAGCGTATTCTTTTAAGCAAGGATAATAATGGAGATGAAATTTATCAGATTTACCTTCGGGATACTACAGGAACCATTACCAATCTTACTCCCGGCGAGGGAGCCAGAGCTAATTTTTATGGCTGGAGCAAGGATGAAAAGAGTTTTTACTATGGTACCAACAAAAGAAATCCACAATACACCGATGTGTATAAAATGGATGTTGAAACCTTTACACCTACGCTGTTCTATGAAAATAAAGAAGGATTGGATGTTGGGGAAATCTCGGATGATGAACAGTATTTGGCATTGATAAAACCCATCAACACCAACGATGTGGACCTTTTCTTGTATTCCATGGCAGATGGTGAGATGAAAAAAATCAATGAAAGCCAAAGTAGTAATTCTCCTGAGGATTTTTCAAAAGATGGGAAATACCTCTACTATACGACTGACGATGGAGGAGAGTTCTCATATCTTAAACGCTACAATCTGACTGATGGGACCTCAGAAAAAGTTTTGGAAAAAGACTGGGACATTATGGGGTCTTACTTTACCCGTTCAGGAAAATATAGGGTTTCGTATATTAATGAAGATGCAAAAAACGTCATTGAAATTTTCGATACCGAGACGGAACAGAACATTGAACTCCCGCAATTCGAAGGAGGAGATATCACCAGTGTAGGGTTTTCAAAAGACGATTCTATGATTCGCTTTTATGTTGGAGGTTCCAATACTCCCTCCAATTTATTCACCTACAACCTAGAAACTAAGGAACAAGACAAACTCACCGATGTTTTAAATGATGAAATTGTTCCAGAACATTTGGTCAAGGCAGAAGTTATCCGATTTAACTCTTTTGACGGAGTTGAAATCCCTTCCATTTATTATAAACCCCTTCAAGCCTCAGCTGAAAACCCTGTTCCTGCCTTGGTATGGGTTCATGGAGGTCCAGGTGGGCAATCGCGACAAAATTTTAGTTCATTAATCCAGTACATGGTTAATCATGGCTACGCCATATTAGCAGTTAATAATAGAGGTAGCAGTGGTTATGGAAAAACCTTCTTTCAAATGGATGATTTGAATCATGGTGATAAGGACTTGAAAGACTGTATTGAAGGAAAGAATTGGTTGACCCAGCAACCCGAAATTGATAAAGAAAAAATTGGAATCATAGGAGGGTCCTATGGAGGATATATGACTATGGCGGCACTAACCTTTGCTCCTGAAGAATTTGATGTTGGTGTTAACATTTTTGGCGTTACCAATTGGGTTCGAACCCTTAAAAGCATACCACCATGGTGGGCGTCTTTTAAAGATGCTCTTTACAAAGAATTAGGAGACCCTTATAGTGCCGATTCGGTGCGTTTGAAACAAATCTCACCTCTTTTTCACACCAGTAACGTTACCAAACCTCTTATTGTTCTTCAAGGTTCGCAAGACCCAAGGGTTTTGCAGGTGGAATCGGATGAAATAGTAGCCAGTGTCAGAAAGAATGGTGTTCCCGTAGAATATGTTCTTTTTGAAGATGAGGGCCACGGTTTTGTCAAGAAAGAGAATCAAATTACGGCCTACAGCAAAATTTTGGAATTTTTAGATACCCATCTAAAAAAGGAAATAGAAAAACCCATAGATGACAGTGACATCTAAATTCAAGCAACTCCTCCTATTTTTTATGGGAGGAGTCTTTTTTTGTAGTGCCCAGGATTCCGGAGAAGACGAGTTGGGCGCTTGGTACATGTATTTTGGCATGAACAGGATTTCGGAACGTTTTAGTATCCATACGGAAGCCCAGTTCCGTTTTTACGAATCCACTTCCAGTTTTAATCAGCTTTTGCTAAGAACCGGATTGAATTACCATATCAATCCCAATGCGATTGCTACCGCTGGTTATGCCTATATTGATACTGACCCTACTTTTGAGAGTAATGAGAATTTGGTCAACTCGATTTTGGAACATCGTATTTTTGAGCAGTTCATTCTAACCAATAAAGTATGGGAGTTTCTCTTTGAACATCGGTACCGCTTAGAACAACGCTTTATTCGGAACAAATCCTTGCAACCTTTTGTTGAAGATGCAGTCGATTTGCGACATAGGGCTAGATATCGGCTTCAGATAACCTTGCCTTTGACCGATACCTTTTTTCTAAATTTTTACGATGAGATTTTCATCAACTTACAGGATAATCTATTTGACCAAAATCGATTGTATGGGGCACTTGGGGTTCATATTACCGAGAACAGCAGCGTGCAAATAGGATATTTGCGAAATCAATTTTCCAATTCGGTTTTTGACCGTTTACAGATAGCTTTTTTCTTTAATCCCGACTTAAAGGGTATCTTTAAAAAAGAGAAATGAGCTTACAGAAAGTAACTTTTAGCAACAAAGAAGGTCAACATCTCATAGGGCGGTTGGAATTGCCTGCCGACCAGCACCCTCATAATTATGCCATTTTCGCCCATTGTTTTACGTGCACTAAAAATTTGATGGCCGTAAAAAACATAAGCAAGTCCCTAACTTCAAACGGGTTTGCGGTACTAAGGTTCGATTTTACAGGTTTAGGGGAAAGCGAAGGTGATTTTGCAGACACCAATTTTTCCGGAAATGTTGAAGACCTTGTTGCTGCAGCGGATTTTCTTGCTGAAAACTATGCAGCTCCTACCTTACTCATTGGGCATTCCTTAGGGGGTGCTGCAGTGATTTTTGCAGCTGCTGAAATTGATTCCGTTACGGCTGTGGCCACGGTTGGGGCACCTTCCAATCCCGTGCATGTAAAGCATTTGTTTAAAAGTGGACTTGAAGAAATTGTCACCACTGGTGAGGCAGTAGTCAATTTAAGTGGTCGTGATTTCAAAATCAAAAAACAATTTGTAGATGACTTAGAGTCCAAATCCCTTCCAGAAACAGCTAAGTCTCTTCGGAAGCCCCTTTTAATAATGCATTCCCCGCAGGATGATACGGTGGGCATTAAAAACGCTGAAGAAATTTACATGGCTGCCCATCATCCCAAAAGTTTTGTTTCCTTGGATGGAGCCGACCATTTATTGTTCAACAAAGAAGATTCCTTATATGTAGGAGAAGTAATCTCTGGGTGGGCAAAGCGGTATTTACCTATTACGGAACGCGTGGATTCTAAATTGAGAACCAAACATCAAGTTATGGCCAGTTTGGATGCTACAGATGGTTTTACCACTCAAATGAAGTTAGGCAAACATTATATGTTGGCCGATGAGCCTGAAAGTTTTGGCGGTAATGATTTTGGTCCCTCTCCCTATGAATATGTCTCCGCTGGACTTTCCGCATGTACAGTAATGACGGTACAGATGTACGTAAAAAGAAAGGGGTGGCCCTTGGAAAATATTGAAGTGCATACGTCGTACAGTAAAACGCATGCAGAGGATTGTGAAAACTGTGAGATGGACTCAGCCAAAATTGATACGTTCCACCGCGAGATAAAACTCACCGGTGATTTGGATGAAAAACAAATTGTGCGAATACTGCAAATTGTGGATAAATGTCCGGTGCACAAAACACTGCACAGCGAAACCCAGGTTATTACGAAACTCATCGCCTAAATGCAAAGCCCTGAATTTGAAATAAGCATCGCAGGGGCATTTACGAGCAGTCACACGGTTTTACTTCCCAATGAAATTGTAGAACCTTTTATCAACAAAGGTCAGAAAAGGGTCAAGGTAGTTGCTTCTTTCCAAGAAAATTCCATAGAATTTTATGCTGCGCTTATCAAAAGACAAGATAGGTATTATATGATGTTTAGTAAGAATAATCAAAAAGCACTTGGTATTTATCCAAACGACTATTTTACGATGCAATTTTTTGAGGACACTTCAAAATATGGGGTCGAAATGCCTGAAGAATTTGAAGCTGTTCTACTGAGTGACCATGACGCCCATCAGATTTTTGAAGGGTTAACCAGTGGTAAAAAGCGAGGTATAATCTATGCAATTAGCAGATACAAAAGCTCACAGACACGAATAGATAAGTCCCTATTACTTTGTGAAAATCTAAAACGAGGTATTCGCGAAAATAAAGAACTATTGAAGCCCTTTTAGGTTGACACCTCCTCAAATAATCAGTACCTTAGACCAAACCCAAAAAACACATAAAATGAAAAAAATTATAGCATTACCTCTTGCAATTCTTTTAGTGGTAGCCTTTAGCTGTAAGCGTGCAAAAGGAGACTCAGACACTATGGATTCCGATTCGGATAGCATGGATATTTCTGAAAAGGCTGAAGGTCTGGAAGAGAAAAAAGAAGCCATCAGCATAACTAAATTAGAGGGCTCCCCAGCCTATGCAGATGCTGAATTGTTGCTCAATGCCCCCTCAAATACCAAAATAGCGGAGAGTGGAGAGGTAGATTTTGACTTTGCCGTCAACAATTATGAACTTGGGGCGCAAACCGAGAGTTCCAACGCAGAAATGTTGGCCAATTCAGGTAAAGGTCAGCACATTCATTTCATTTTGAATAACCAACCGTATTCTGCACATTACGAACCAACTTTTAAGAAAGAGATTCCCAATGGTGTGCATCATTTGGTTGCTTTTCTAAGTCGTTCGTATCATGAATCTGTAAAAAATGATAATTCTGTGGTGGTGAAAAAAATGGAAATCGGACCAAATCCAACAGATTCCATTGGAATAGATATTGAAGCCCCTACTTTGATATATAGCCGACCTAAAGGAGAGTATGCTGGGAAGGATACAGAGAACCTAATGTTGGACTTTTTTGTTTTGAACACCTCTTTATCTGAAGATGGTAATAAAGTGAAGGCCACCGTAAATGGTGAAGAATTTATATTGACGGAATGGGCTCCTTATGTAATTAATGGATTGCCAATGGGTGAAGTCACCATACAGCTTGAACTAATTGATGGCGATGGAAACGCTATTGCAGGTCCTTTTAACAACGTTACCCGAACCGTAACTTTGAAACCGTAAATAATCTATTATCCATATAACACAAGAGCGATTTTTAAAAATCGCTCTTTTTATCTCTACTATTATGAAACTTGGAGCCTTTTCCATCAGTTTGGCCGTGAAAGACTTGGCCGTTTCCAAAGCTTTTTATGAAAAACTGGGGTTTGCCGTGTTTGCAGGTCAAATGGAACAAAATTACCTCATTATGAAGAATGGGAGTACCCTTATCGGACTTTTCCAAAATATGTTTGAGAACAACATCATCACCTTTAATCCCGGATGGGATGAAAATGCCCAAACTCTCGATTCTTTTGATGACGTTCGTGCTATTCAAAAGAGCTTAAAGGCAAATCATGTGGAATTGATTTCAGAGACTGATGAATCCAATTCAGGCCCCGGAAGTTTTATGGTAAAGGACCCAGATGGCAACACGATTCTTATAGATCAGCATGTTTAATCCTTGATTTTGGCAAGGACACTGAATTTTATTCTATTTTAGGTCTTTCAGCTTTATGGACCTCGAACTTCTCATACAAAAATTTCAAAAAAAAGATACTGCTGCCTTCGAAAAGCTATATCAAATGTATGCGGAGAATATTTGCGGGATTATCAATGTTATTCTCAAAGACCCCGAACGTTCACAGGAAATTTGTCAAGACGTTTTTGTGAAAATTTGGAATAATGCCGATAGCTACAATGCATCAAAAGGGCGTTTTTTTACTTGGATCCTGAACATAGCTAGGAACGCCGCCATTGATGAACTACGCTCCAAATCGAATAAAGAGCAAAAACAAAACCTGAATATAGATTACTTCGTAGGTATTTTGGAAGGCACTGAGGAGATGGAAAGCAAGGTGGATTTGATTGGAGTAAACAAATTGTTAGACGGCTTGAAAGAACTTTGTAGGGAGATAATAAGCTTATTGTATTTTAAGGGATATACGCAAAAAGAAGCAGCCGAAGAATTGGAAATCCCAATTGGAACAGTCAAAACGCGAAACCGAAACTGTATTTCCCAAATACGCAAAAACAGCGCATTGTAAATGGATATTGAAAAGTACATAGCGTCCGGTATTTTGGAACTTTATGTCTCTGGAGCCTTATCCGCCCGGGAGAATGAGGAGGTACTTAACTATGCACATCAATATCCTGAAATCCAAAAGGAAATCGAGGCCATTGAAGCGACTATCTTGGATTTGACCCAAAAGACTTCACCTGGAATGCCCTTAAATGGTTTTGAAAATATCGCTTCCAAGATTCAATTTGATGACAAGCCAACGTTAGTATTGGATACTAAGCCCAAAACTCGTTGGAGTTCTTATCTGGGATGGGCAGCCTCCTTGGTTTTTGCCATAGGTCTAATCTGGACCTATTTTCAAAATGATCAGCTAAAATCGGATGCTGAAATAACCAATCAAACGCTAAAACAGTTGGAAGATACCCTTTCTAAAGTAAAATCAGCAGTAGCGGATAAGGAAAAAATTCTTGAGGAACTTCGCGCTAAGGATGTTAGCATGGTATTGCTACAGGGGCAACAGGTTTCGCCCACATCCTATGCCAAAGTGTTTTGGAATACTTCTGATGAGATGGTGACCATCGATGCTAAAGGACTTCCTGAACCACCAGATGGTTATAATTATCAGATCTGGTCCTTAACATTAAATCCATTAACGCCTACTAGTATTGGGATTTTGGCAGATTTTAATTCCAATGAAACCAAGCTTTTCACCCTGGAAAATACTAACGAATCCCAAGCCTTTGGTATTACCTTAGAGCCTGAAGGTGGAAGCGAGACTCCTACTCTAGAGCAACTGTACACTCTTGGCACTGTTGGACCTTAGACTGTTCGGTAGTATTTGAGTATGAAAAAAGCGACTTGGTAAACCAAGCCGCTTTCCTAATTAAAACCCCATAATCCTATAACTTCACTCCTACTCCAAAACCTATTATCCAAGGATTAATATCCACGTCAGCTCCTACCGTTGCTTCCAATGCAGTAGTGGCATCGACTGTTACATCTGTACTTAAAAACAAGCGCTTGACATCCACGTTCAAGAACCATTTGTCATTCAGCATATAATCAATTCCTCCTTGAAGAGCGAAACCTAAAGAAGTATCATACTCAACATCGTCTGCCACTGGGCCTTCATCCACACCATAAAACAGAGTAAGATTAACACCTGCTCCTAAATAGGGTACAAAATTACCGCCAGTAAAATGGTATTGACCTGTCAAGGTTGGCGGTAGCAACCATACACTTCCCAAATCCAAATCTCCTACTGCCGTTCCTACAGCTTCTACATCATGTTTGGCTGTGGCTAAAATCAATTCTACCGACCAGTTTTCGTCAAAGAAATACGTTATGTCAAATTCCGGAACAAAAGCGGTGGAAATAGATGCATCACCCCCAATTGCTTCTATATCGGCACTCTCGTCAGGTGTAACTACAATACCTCTTAATCTAAATTGCCATTTACTACCATCATTGTTTGCTGGTTCATCCTGAGCAAGGATAACATTAGAAGTACCTAAAAGTACAATCATTGCAAAAATCCATAGTCTTCTCATCGTTGCGTTTTTAAAGTTTTGCCAAAACTAGTCCAGGATAACATCAAAGAATATGACCTATATCATTGTCCAAATAATTGTATTTAACTCCTTTTTAAGTTGAAGCAAAAACAGGGTGTCGGAAAAATGCAAACAAAAATTAAATGGGTAATTTGCGTAACGCTTAAATCTATTTTTATGGAAGGATTGATATCATACAAATTCCAGATTTTAACGACCATCATTTTGTTAGTAATCATCTTTGCCCTAAATTCTTTGGCGAAGAGAGCTATTCGAAATTTTGGAAAAAATAGCGCCATAAATATGAATAGGAGAAAGATTATTTTCTACTTGAGCAACCTCATTTTCTATGGTCTAGCCATAATTGCAATTACCTTGGTTTGGGGAGTGGATTTACAAGAATTCTCCGTTTTTATCTCTTCTTTTCTGGCTATTGTTGGTATTGGTTTTGTAGCACAATGGTCCATTCTTTCCAATTTAACCGCAAGTGTTATTCTATTCTTTAATCATCCGCTTCGTCTTGGTGATCGAGTCCAGGTGCAGGATAAAGATTTTGATTGGACCGGTATTGTCGAAGACATTAGTGGATTTTACCTTTTTATGCGAACTGATGATGGACGACGGATTACCATCCCCACAAACCTTGTTATACAAAAGGGTATAGAAATCCTTTCACATAATAGTGAAGGCATTGAGAATGTATCCGTAGAAAATGAGAAAACACCATAACCGAAATTATGGTGTTCACTAATATAACTTAACCAAAACTACATTAAAGAGAATTAGATAATTATCATAATTCTTGAATAGCTTTGGCCATATTGGGGCCCAACTCAAAAGAGGCTCCTTTTAATTCGTCTTTTATAGACTCAACGGCATCTATCTGCCCATTCGCTTTGTAAATTTGGGCCATATGGTATTGCGCCATCGGTTCAAAGGTTTTCCCTCGAACGTGTTTTTCCATTACTTCAAGCGCCTTTCCAGTGTTTCCGTTTTTTAAATAACTGTAAGCCAATACATCGTATGTTTCTGGAGTGGCCCGATTGGCAATCTCTTCTTTTGCAATGTCCAGCGCAGTGTCCGTTCTTTTTTTGTTTTCAATTAAAAATTCAATGTTATGGGTATTATACATCACCCCATAAGATTTATCTTGAATCTTGGCATAAAAATTATCCAAGGCTATCTGTTTTGCATCATCATCTTTTCGATACTCGGCAATCTCTGCCTTTAATAAATCCAAATCTGGAGACTGGTTTGTTTTTTCGATGGCTTCGATAATACGAAGTGCCTCTCCCGCATTGCGTTCGTATGAAAACACAATCCAGGCTATTCCTTTTTTCGCATAGGCGTTTTTAGGGTCTAATTGAAGTGCCTTAAGGTAATGATGATAGGCATCTTGAATACGCCCATCATGCCCATAGAAATCTGCTAAATTGGTATATGCCCATATTCGCAATCCAAAATTCTTTGAAGAATCCGCCTTCTCCTTTGCCTTTTCCATAAATCGGATGGCAGTATCCAAATCCCCTTTATGGTCACTCCATTTAGCTACACGAATGAGATATCCAAAATCTGACATGTTTTGAATGCTATCTAGGTAATTGGAAGCCGTTTTATAGTTGCCAAGCTCCATGTGCACATCAAATAACAGGCTTTGCGAAGCGTTTACGCCGCTCCCCATTTTTCTAGCTTGTTGCGCTAGTTCCAAAGCCTCCTTAAATCTGTGCTGCGCAATGTAGTTTCTAGCTAAGGCTCTTAAAAAGCCTGCTTTCCCAATGGCAGCTTTATCCAAGGCTTTTTGCAGCGCCTGTTCTGCTTCTTTTAGGTATTGAATTTCTCCAGATGTTTTAAAGAAACGATTGTATTCACTAGCTACGTTTCCTAACGCCAGAGTTTGAATACTATCTGATTTGATTTTACCATTCCACAATTCAAAATATTTGGAGGTATTCTCAGCAGGTAAAATCGCTAAGTATTTATTGTAATCCTCCGAATTTGTCACCCTATCTTTTTCTTTTGCACATGAAAAGAGGAGGCTAAGCCCTATAAGTGTACATAATTTCTTCATGATTTTTGCTTCTGTTTTTAGGAATAAAAAGGGAGGGTTCCTAGGTCTCCTCCCCTTTCTTTCATAGCAATTAATTATTCAGGATCTCCTAGATATGGAAAATCAGTTGAAATATCGGCAGTCAATCCAACTCCATCTGAAGTTAATCTCGGTAAATCCGCTACACCATCCATGTTCAAATCTTGTCCACTGAACCTATCCCCTTCAGTTCCACCGAAAAATAAAATGAGTGAAACATCAATAATATCATCACTGGGTGTTCTCCCGGTCAATGCAACTTCATCACCATCAGGAACCAAAATAACGCCATCATTATCCAAATCTGTCCCTGGATTGAAATACGTAGTCGGTAAATCTGGTGCGACATCCAGGGCATCCGCAGCAAGAACCGTGGTCAATTGTTGGGCAGTAAGACCCAAAATATTGTTTTCGTAGTTCACAGCCGTGGGGTCCAATCCCAATTTTAACGCATATACATCATGGTATTGTTCCAAACGTGCCTGAAAGCCTTGTTGAAAAGTAGCTACCATTTCGGAAGGAATCGTAATATTATGTGCATCTTTTACGCTGGGTACGCCATCCATATCAAAACTTAGGGTAGTGTTTATCCCCGGCCTGCCCATATGGTCCACTTGGGCATAGGTTCCAGAAAAATCAATTCCCATCATATCATCATCGTCCATCATGTCATCATCTTGCATACCGATATTGTCGGGCGAAGTCACATCGTCATCATTACTGCAGGAAATAAGAAATAACCCTATTAAAAATGATGCGAAAAGTGTTTTTATCAGGTGTGTTTTCATTTGTGTTTTCAATTATCTGATTATTGTTTTCTATTTGTGGTAACCCAAGTTTTATATACTGTCAATCCTAAAGGATTGGTTGCCGTGGGAGTACCTAAAAGCGAATTTGGAATTTCAATGATTATGGATAAGGTATTTGCGCCATCAAATGTATCGGTAGCCTCATCAGGTGGCAGGAATCCGCCTACCGCAGAATCCAGTTCTGGTGAGATTACTGCATTGAATTGAAAGAAATCAAAGAAGAATGGGTCTTGCCGTGGGCCTGCAAATAGAGAAACACCATTAGCCATAGTTTCGATAACAGGAGTAGCATTTGAAATCTCCACATCGCCAAGGGGAGTATCCGTAAGCACCTGACTGCTTAGCCCTGTTTGGGCTGGAGCGGTAGGTCCGAAAAAATACATTCTTCCCTCTCGGGCAATAGCTTGAATAACCTGGTCTTCAACCAAATCCCCATCAAGGTCAATGTTGATTTCAGTGAGTACATCTTCATCAAAGCTACCGAAAGGAAGTTCCGGAAGCACATCAGACTGTAAGTCCACAACAAAGACGGTATTGTCAGAACCTTCGGAAGGCTCGAATGCAAAAAAATCAGCAATATCTGATGTGGTCGCTGTAGAACTAGGCGCATCGATATGGTCCGCTGCAATAAAAATGGCAGATGCTATCAACAAAACTATAGCTCCGATTAAATAGTTAGTTGTTTTTTTCATTTTAGTAAATAGGTTTTGTGTTACTACGACCTTACCTACGGAAGTAAAAAAAGAAGGGTTTGGTTTTGAGGTGTTAAAATTTTCCTAATAGAATTTTGACAGGTTTCTGTGGATACCTTAAGAAAAATCTGCTATTTTGTAACTCCTAAATGTGAGCTTTCTTGACCAATGAATCCTTCTGCTTCCGGCTGGATAAATAAATTTGGACATTTAGTCCAGCAAAAACCAATATATCTTTCAGGTCAGGATGAGCTATACCTACAACTCAAGGATATTGGCTTTGTATATGGCATTCACATCGATGTGTTTCCTTTAATATCCACCGAACTCAAGCTCACCGAAGATGAAATAGCCAAGATAAATTTGCTTGTGGCTCTTTATCTTACCTATACATTGGAGCGCAAAAACCCAAACTTCAAGGATTTTGTGGATACCGTTTTTTCGTATTATAAGTCTTTGGAAGTAGCTAAAATATCGTTCCTGAATAAGATATTGAGTGCAAAGCATACGGAATCCCAACTGGAAAAATTAATTGATTCACGTATCTATTTGGGAGGAAGTGCGTTCAGTAGGGCCTTCGGAAATAGCATTACCAATTCTTTGCTTTTTGTCGACGTACTGATTTTCAGAACCTATCTGAACGGAAAAAAGTCAAGTATGGAACACGCAAAATTACTTGAATATGTTACCATGAATATTGCATATCACAGTCTAAATTCAAAAGAAACTAATAAAAATGATGCCAAATTCATACAATTATTGGCCTCCTCACTGACCTATGTAGATTTAAATGAAGCCGAATTTGACGGTACCTATCTTGACCTTTTGACACTGAATTTTACCCGAGAAGAAAAGAACTATTTTTTGGATATGGCCTGTCTCACAATTTGGGAAGATAAGTCGATAGACCTAACTGAATCTGACTATATTTTCACCTTGGGAAATGACTTGGGAAAATCAAAAATAGAGGTTGAAATTTCAATGAATTTGGTGGTTAATTTCTTTGAAAAAAACAAGGATAGAATTGGGTACTTGAATGACAAAAATGTGGCTTTTCAATTCTATCAAGGCATGTCCAAAAATGTGAGCAAGCTCATATTAAGAAATAGTAAAAGACTAAAAAAAGAGCTTACGGAAAGTAAAGAATTGGTCTCGCTTTTATCCAAATCCGCAGTCAAGGAACTCACCCCGGAAGAACGAAGAAAAATGCAAAATCAGCTTTTGGATATTTTTAAAACCATCCCTTCATTAGCGATTTTCATGTTACCAGGTGGAGCCGTTTTATTGCCTATATTTATAAAACTCATTCCAAAATTGTTACCATCCGCCTTTGATGATAATAGAATAGAGGAAAATTGATAAAAAAGGAAGGAAAAACGAGGTATAAGAAAAATTTATAGTGATTTTATATAAGATTCAAGTAATTGATTACCAAATTTTTAAAACGAACTACTCTAACCATAGCTTAAAGTCTTTTACACGCTCCCTACTGACGATGATTTCTTGGTCGCTAAACCGATTCAACTTGATTTGAAGCCTTGAATTGGTGTATGAAATGATGTCTTTTATATGATTGATATTTACATAAAACTTTCGGCTTACCCTAAAAAAAGTTTGGGGCGATAACTCTTCTTCAAGGTTTTCCAAAGTGGTATCCAAAAGATAATTTCTTCCATCCAAAGTTGCTGCATAAGTCCCTTTGTTTTCACTGTAAAAACATTCCACTTCATCTGCGTTGATAATTTTAAGATGCTGCCCTACCTTGGCGGTAAATCTTTTTTTGTATTCACGTTCCAATGGATTCGTCAACAACTTTTTTATATCGTTAAAGTCCACAGAAATTTTTTGATGTTCAGGCTTCAATTCACGGAACTTTTTAATGGCGCTTTCCAGCTCTTCATCGTCAATTGGTTTTAGCAAATAATCAATGCTATTCAACTTGAATGCCTGAAGCGCATATTCGTCATATGCAGTGGTAAAAATAATCGCACTTTTCACCTCGATAACTTCGAAAATTTCAAACGAAAGACCATCGGACAATTGAATGTCCAAAAAGATGAGATCGGGATGGGGATTATTTTGAAACCATTCCACAGCTTCATCAACCGAATGGAGCATTGTTGATACTTGAACATCAAGTTCCGCCAACAATCGGTTTAGGCGTCGGGCCGCAGGTTTCTCATCTTCGATAATAATTACGTTCATGTCTTTCTATTTGAAATCTAATGTTAGTACATTTTTATTTGGAAAGGTTATCTTCTGAACTTTTTAGCTTCCTCTCTATCCTCATCCATGAACTTTTGTATTTGACGTTCCTCCCAGTTTTTTCCGAACAATGGATTGAATTTAAAGGTATGTGCCGCATGGAATAACAAACCTATTCCCCATAAAAAGGGAGTGACGAAGTGTCCCCATTCCCAAAAAGAATCCGATCGTAGTAAAATATTAATCAATATAAACACATTTACTACAGTATAAACCGCCAAATGAATATAGAAACCCTTAATCTCGTCCACCCGTTTTTTGGCTCTTTCAAACTTATTATTTTCAAAATTTTCCATGACTATCTCCATTTTTTGATTTCGTTGTCTTTTTCCTTATCCATATACTCCCGTATTTTACGTTCTTCCCAATCCTTTCCAAAGAAGGGATTTAGATTGTATGTTTTTATGGCTTGAAAAGTAAGGCCAATTCCCCAGCCAAACGCAGCCCACAGAAACCACATATAGCTCCATTCGTTTATATAATAATTTAAGGTAGCTAAGGCTGTTATGACAATGACATAAGAGGTCAGGTTGCCATAGAACTTTCGTATTTTGGTTACCCTTTCCTTGGCCTTAAGGTACTTGGTTTCAGTTGTATTGGGTTCCATTTTGACTTGTTATTATGGTTGGTATTTAAAATTACACTAAAATTGATCTTTCTCCATCAACTCCTTGATTTTTCGTTGCTCCCATCCTTTTCCCAAGAAAGGGTTTTTATCATAGGCACTCATCCAATGTCCAATTAACCCTACGCCCCATCCTATTGCAGGAAAAATAACCCATGGAAAGCTGGTGGTTATATAGTTTACATAGGCTAATATGGGGATGATAATGGCGTATGCCGTTAGGTTAGAGTAAAATCCTTTAATGCACTCTACTCTTTCTTTTGCTCTGTTGTACCTGTACTCTGTAGTATTTTCCATTTTGATATGTTTTAAGCTTTAGTTTTTAATTACATACCAAATTTCTGAATCTAGGGGAAGCTTTGGAAAAGCGTATGACCGAGCTGTTGATTTTTAAGGATGGATTGCAGAAAACAAAAATTTGGAACAAATTTGAATCTAAAAATCGTCCTTTTCCATGAGTTCCCGTATCTTTTTCTCTTCCCATCGCCTGCCCCATAACGGATTGTAGCCATAAGCCTCCATGCCATGGGCAATGACGCCAAATCCCCATCCTACAGTTGGAAAAATGGCCCAAAGAAAACTAGTGGTTCTAAAATTCAACCACCAAAGAAAGGGAATCACCAAAACATATGATATTAGGTTGCCGTAAAACCCCTTGAGTGTTTCAACCCGCTCTTTTGCTTTCAAATATCTTTTTTCTTCTATAAACTCTTCCTGCTTAGGCATAGCAGACACCTGTTTGGTCAACATTGGAAGTGATACCTTGAAATCTGAATGGCTCTTTTGGATACCCACATCTTTATCTGTAAGAATAGCATAGCGCTGCTGAATGTTTTGTAGTCCTACCCCACTACTTTTTTTAACCACTTGTTTTTCCTGCAGATTATTGCTCACCACAAGCTCTCCTGCATTCTCAAAGACTTGTATATGTAACGGTTTTGAGGAAGTCACTATGTTATGTTTTACTGCGTTCTCCAAAAGGAGTTGAAGTGAAAGAGGAACTATCTTAGTTTCTGGATTAGTAGCACGTTCAGGAATGTCGAACACAATACTATCTTCAAAACGCATTTTTAGGAGACTTACATAGGTCTTGGCAAAGTCCAGTTCCTCGTCAACCGTAACCAAGTCTTTATTTTTTTGCTCTAGGACATAACGATACACTTTGGACAAGGAAGTAGTAAATTTTTGAGCTTGCCTTGGGTCCTCATCAATTAAGCTGGTGAGAACGTTAAGGCTATTGAACAAAAAATGAGGGTCCAACTGATTTTTTAAGGCATCAAAACGGGCTGATGCAGTCCCTGCTATGATTTGTTGCTTTTTTACCTCCTCCTTTTGTAAAGCCCTATAGAAATAAAAAACATGGATGGATAAAGAAGCAATAATGGTAATGACCAAAGGAAAGACATAGGTATCAAAACTTTCTTCTTTCAAAAATGTCATAAACGAAATTCCAGTAAAATAGAGTTGGATGAGATAGCGTAAAACTCCATAGGTAATTATGGTAAGCACGAAAGAACCGAGTGCTCCAACCAGCAATCGCGTTTTTGGGGTTTTTTCCCAATTGTATCGGATATCCAAACCGTCATAGTAATACGAATTGACTACCGTTAGACCAAAAGAAAAAATAAAGCTGATAATTGTGTCTCTTAAAATGCTATCAAACGAATAATCACCATCCCCAAAGACAAAAATGACGAGGAAGGCGACTACCAAGGTAATTACCAAAGAAAATCGTAAAACCTTTAGAAATTTCTTCATGAATTAGGACTTACACTGCTCTAAAATTTGTTTAGCTTCTTTCTCGCCCCATTTAGGATAAAAAGGGATATCAGATTTAAAGGTAGCAAAAAGTTCCAAGGACTTTTCCACGTCTTTGCAATATGGAGTTGTATCCTTTCCAAAGTACCGGGCAGCACCCATATCCCAGCTTGCCTTAGAATACACTACCCGGGGGTTCTCAGGAGCTAGTTGCATGGCCTTTTGATACAATTGTACATTTTTGCCTGATAAGGTCATTCCATAGGTTGCCCCATCAAATGCAATCCACGCTGTATTTATCAGGGCTTCTTGCACCAACAGTTCAGGATTATCCGGAGAAATTGCTTTGGCCATATCTAAATACTCTTTGGCCTTTCCCAATTGTTGTGTTAGCTTCTCTTTGTCTTGTTCTCCAAAAGAGATAACCGTGTTTATCTGGGCCACATAGTAATGCGGCAACCAATTGTCCTGCTCTGCCATGGCAATTCGTTCAAACAAGTTGGAAGCCTGGGTCGTTTTTTGGTCCTTCCATAAGGAAAAGGCTTTTTCCATTCCTTTAGTGTACTGATTTTGAGCCTGCGCCCACCCCACAAATAATAATGCTACAATAACTGTTTTTTTCATTTTTCAATTGATTTCAGTTCGATTTTACGTATTGATTTTTGACTCTTAGTTTATGATGTTTAGGTCAAATATCTTGTCATAACCCCAAACGAGGTAAAAAGAAATACCGAACTGTGTTATATACAGGATGAACTGTTAGAAGTAATACAGCATTAGCAGGAAGTTTGAGGCATAAGTTGAAAACTATCTTTACTTTTATTCCGAACCATCTTTTGAAGTCGGTTCTTTTAAGTCTGTTCCATGCTAAGTTTTTTCAGAAAAATACGTCAACGTTTACTATCGGAAAATATGTTTTCGAGATACCTTGTTTACGCCATAGGTGAGATTGTACTTGTGGTTTTGGGTATACTTATCGCCTTGCAAATCAATAACTGGAACGAGAATAGGAAAACGGATGAAAAACAGCAACAATTACTCTCTGCTTTGTTATCCGATGCTCAAACCACCGAACAACGATTGGAACAAAGCGTGGAAATTGCTAAATCAATAAATGATGACTTGCTGTACTTTTTGAACGTAATACGCAAGGATGAGCTAACTGTGCCTATAGATACTTTAAAAGCCTACACTAGTATGGTTTTTCAAGTTGCCAACTTCAAACCTGCTTTATCCACCTATGAGACAGCCTTATCTACCGGAGACATCGGTCTGGTGGATAATAATGTGCTCTTGGACACCTACATTCAATTCAAGAATAACTATGAATGGTTTGAACTACATCAAAACATATCTGGAGATATGGTTTACTTGGGGAGCGTTTGGGAGTTTAGAAAAAAGTTGGGCAGCACTCGAATGTTTATGAAAGGCATGGGGATGTATCCCTCCGCTTTTGATCTAACGGATGAGGGCTTTTATATGACACTTCGGGAAAAGGAAACCTTTGCAACTTTTGAAAGTATGCAATGGCTTGTACGCAATCAATATGAATCTTTGGTACGGGCTGATGATGCAAATCAAAAAATCATTAATCTACTGGCAGAAACTATAAAGTAGCACAACGAAGTCTTAAATATTTTTTGTCCAAATATTGCTTTTCACTTTAAGCATGGCCGAGTGTTTTACAAGTACGCATTATTGCAAAACCTTTACGTATATTTCGCACAGCAGCGATAAATTCAATTAAAACCATGTACATACCCCATTATTATAAGAATGAAGATGTTGATGAAATCAAGGAATTCATAACCCAAAATAGTTTTGGCATCCTGATAAACCAAGTAGATGGTAAACCGTGGGCTACGCATACACCTATTGAACTCGACACAGATGCTGAGGGAAATGCTATTCTTGTCGGGCACATTGCTAAAGCCAATCCCCAATGGCAAGCCTTTAATTCCAATACAAAAGTGCTATGCATATTTAATGGGCCGCACGCCTACATATCTTCTTCCTGGTACCAAGAGGAAGAGGTCCCTACTTGGGATTACATCGCCGTACACGTTTATGGTACACTCAAAGTCTTGAGTGAAGACGAAACCATGGACTTTCTTTTCAAGCTAGTGGATAAGTATGAAAAGGATTCTACAAATCCCATTTCCCTGAAAGATATGTCACCAAAAACCTTGAGACAGGTAAAAGGTGTGGTTGGATTCTCCATAGCCATTGAGGAGATTCAGGCGGCATATAAACTATCACAGACCCGACCAGATGACCATGCTAGGATCATTGAAGAATTAAAAGAAAGGAAGGATGCGGGTAGTAAAGATATTGCGGACAACATAAAGAAATCCAACTCATAGTTTACTACTCGTTATCCATCCATTGATTTTTGGCCCAGTTGGAATACCTTGGATTATCTACATGCATTATCCAGATATCCTCTGTATATTTTCCATCCATTTTTGAACGATATGCTGCGTACGCAACTTCATTCTCTTGGTATTTTGCTAAATACACATAATTCAGTCCATTTTCTGGATTCTTGAAGTATTTAGCATTTAGCCCCTGTTCTTTTAGCTTTTTAATAAAATTCTTTAGGTATACTTCGTTTTTAAAGACATTGGCCACAATGTAGTGTCCCTTGCCCACGCCATCCAAATTGATAAATTTTTCAATGGGTTTGAATGCCCCTCCGTTGAATGTCCCTTTGACCTTCTTTTTGGACTCCTTGTTTTCAGCTAGACGAGATTCTGCATATTCCTTTTGAAGTGAATCCAAATCGGTTTTCTTCGCCTTGTACAATCTTTTTGCAGCCTCTTCTAGTTCAAGGTTCCCATCACCAGTACGTTGTTTCACCATGCGCATGACCAGTTCAAATCGCTGTTCAAATTCCTTTTGTCTGTTCTGCTCCAGGGAATCCAATCTAAAAATCAATTCGTTGATAACCGCATAATTATCCGCTTGCTGTTCCTGAAGTTTTTTGACTTGCTCTTCCCAATAAGCTAGTTCCTCCTTATTGGTGGGGCGCAACTTGGTTTTGGCATTCAACTTGTTCTTGGATGATTTTTTCTTATTCTTTTCGTCTCCCACAAATGTCCCCTCAACCACTTTAGGGCCATCTTCTTCATTGGAAGCTAAAGCAGCAGATTTTGTTGGAATAAATGAAAAAGCAATGGAAACTTCATGGGTTACACCAAGATTGCTGAGATTGTTGTTTATGTTTTTCTCAAAATTATATCCGAAGGAAAGCCTGCGGTTAAGATTAAATCCCGTTCCAGCTGAAACTCCATAAAATTGGTCATAACCTCCTTGCAACCAACCTAGTTTAGGTAAGTCCAAAATCAATCCACCCCCAAAAATAGGGTCTTGCGCACCTTCAAAACGGGCTCTTGCCAAAGGTAGCAAGCGACCATCTTCAAAAATTCCAGCGCCATTTGCAAATTCGTGGGCAAACTGTATATGACCAGAAAAAGTCTTTTCGCTGAATGCTGACAAAGACTCTCCAGTTCGAATGTCATAATCCAAAAGGTTTTGGGCAAAAACTCCAAAGTCGAACTTCCCAAGGGAAAGGTTTAACCCTGGTTGAAAAGAAATAATAGCACTTTCCGAGGCCTCACTCAACACCGGGTCATCCTGCAGGGCTACTGCTCTATCCGCATCAAAACTGCTAACGTAATATGGAATGTTCACCCCAAAACTTAGATTACTCTTTTGTCCTAGTTGAATTCCGTGGGCATAATTTGCCATAACTCCCAAATTGGTAATTACACCCTCTTGTTGGTTGTACAGACTTACGCCCAAACCAATATTTTCGTTTACCCGACCACTATAACTCAAAAAATAATTTTGTCGGTTATCATTAAAATCGGCTCCCTGACTCCTATGGAAAAGATTGACATAGGTCTTGTCTTCCCTGACCGTAGAAAAAGTAGGGTTGATCAAAAATCGATTGAATTTCAACAGATTTTGAAAAGGAACATCATAGCTTACATATGGGTTAGCCTCCTGAGCGTGGGAACACTCTCCAAAACCATTGGAAAATAGGACTACTAAGCCATATAACAATAATCTATGTATGGGTATTTTGGGGGTGAGTAGTTTTTTAACCATAGCCTTTTTTGTTTTTGTAGGTTACCCGGACCTGGGGGAACAGGTAAGATGTAATGTTGTTGTCTCATCAGTAAGTTTGGGACTTCCTTAAGAGTTTTTTCAATAACTTATTGTAATGTTATTTATTTTTTCGGTAAAAAACCAATTTTATCGATGAACCGTAAATAATTAACATTGTACAAATAGGGAATATCGGGTATCCTTTGGACAAAGCTCCTATAAAACCTGAATTGCACTTTAATACCACATTATTTTGTTATGCAAAGGTGTTACCTTAGAGTAATACAAATCAAACCTATGTCCTCAAACGAAATTCGCGTACTTCCTTTTCACATGAAACATGCATCTGCTTTTAAGGCACTTAATGAAGCTTGGATTTCACAATACTTTAAAATGGAGGAAATGGATTATTTGGCTTTGGACCATCCCAAAGAATACATTTTGGATAAAGGCGGGTACATTGCGGTTGCCTTAAAAAGAGAAAAGGTAGTAGGTGTCTGTGCGCTTATCAAAGTAAAAGATTCCGAATATGATTTTGAATTGGCCAAAATGGGAGTTTCCCCCTCGGAACAAGGTCAAGGTATTGGATTTCTTTTAGGACAACACATTTTGGAACAGGCTAAAAAAATGGGTGCTGCTTCAGTTTATTTAGAAAGCAATACTAAGCTTATCCCCGCCCTTAGGCTTTATCGAAAACTTGGATTTGTAGAAATCGAAGGATTTGTTTCTCCCTACCAACGTTGCGACATTCAAATGGTATACTCTGTTTAATAGCATACAACGCTATAAGTTATCCAACTGATTGCTTTTGCCATCTGTACTGATGGTCCAAAAGAAACCGACAAAAAAGAAACTATCCGCAGCAGGAGTAATTGCTCTTCGGTCGAATACACCATTCACATTGGGCGTGTTGGCATACTGGTAGTTGTTAATGTTCTCAAACCCCAAAATGTTGTTTACCGATATAAACAAAATCTTCTGTTGGTCAATAAGATAAGACCAACTTAGGCTTACGTTATTAAAGGAACGTGTCTTTTCTGCCAAGAAGGCTTCCGTATTTGGGTTGTCATACGGTCTACCTGAGTTGTAAAAATAGGACAGACCTATTTGGGAGCGTAAATCATCCACCCAATATTTGGTGACAATGGATAGATTATGCTCAGGTGCAAAATTAGGTGTGGCCCTATCCAAAAAATTCCGGTAATCCCTTTCCGTATTCAAATACGAATAGGAAACCCAGTAATCCAAATTGTTGATGGTTTTATTATCTCTCCAAAATACATCCAGTCCTGCAGCGTAGCCCAAACCTGAATTTGAAAATTCTGAATTGAATAGCGGTTGTTCTGTGTTGAACTTCACTAAAGCATCATAATCCTTATAATACGCTTCTGCTCTAAAGGTCCTTCCATCATCTAGATATTGATAGTTCAAGATATAGTGGGATGTTTTTTCACTCTCCAATTGCGGATTGAATCGTAATACTTCGTTCAATGGGTTCTGATAAAAATCACCATAAGCTAGAGAGAACTGTCCTTTATCTCCCGTTTTATAGGCCAAAGAGACTCTTGGTGCCAAGGTGTAGGAATCAATTATACGACTTCTTTCACCCCTCAGACCTAGCTTCATGGCAAATTGATTGCTAAAAAAAATATCAGCTTCCGCAAAACCAGCCCATAAACCATCATTGAAATTATTATCAACTTTAAACCCGGCGTTATCGGAAAAGTTCTCTTTATAATCCTTTAGAAAATACTCAGCACCAAAACTTAAGTTGAATCTATTACTAAATCCTTTTCTTAGTTTGAGTTTTATATGTGAAGCTGTTTCCTGAGCATCTACAACACTTCCTTCCAACCCTATATCATTTCCATCTCGTGATATTGCTGCGCCGGTGGTAAGCGTCCAATCGTTTTCAAAAAAGTGTCGGTAGGATGTATTAAAATAAAGATTGCTATTGGTCAATTGAAAGCGTACAAAATCATCAAAGTTGATGTCTTGCTGCTCAATATCAAGATTTGCCCTATTAAATCCGGTATACATCTTAAATGTACTTCTATCCCCTATGCTACGGAAAACAGCTTCACCAGCAAAGGACTCATAAGGGCTGTTCCAGCGAATACCCTGAGTAGAGGGTATCAAAGATTCGTAAGGTGCAAGATTGATATAGGAAGTATTTACACTTAAAGAAGTATTTCCCCAAATTTTAGTATGACCTACACCACCGCCAACGGACATAATTGAAATGTCAGTTTTATCTTGGTCTGGTAAATCTGTAGTATTGAGAAGAAGTACACTGGAAAGTGCTTGCCCGTATTCCGCAGAATACCCTCCTGTGCTGAAGGTAATCCCTTTAAAAAGGAAAGGGGAAAAACGTCCGCGAGTGGGAATATTATTTGCCGTGGCATTAAAAGGTTGGAATACGCGTAACCCATCAATAAAAACCTGGGTTTCGGTTGCATCACCCCCTCGAACAAAAAGACGACCATCTTCGTTTACCGAGGTTGTCCCAGGCAAGGTTTGAAGTGCCGCTACAAAATCGCCTACGGCACCAGCTGTGGTAACAATGTCCAAAGGCTTTAGAGCAGATACTTTGGAGTTATCCCCAGCTTCAAAGGTTCCGGCGGTCAAGGTTACCCCGGTCAAGCTATTTACAGCTTCGCGAAGCTGGATTTTTAGACTATTGAAATAAGTCACATCTCCCACTTCATAATGTGCTTCGTACGAAATCATTGAAATAACCAAAGTCTGGCTACCCTCTTCAAAAGTTTCAAAACTAAAGCTACCATCCTCAGTGGTCGAAGCTCCATCATATGTGCCTTCTATATAGACGTTGGCTCCAACAATTGGAGTGTTCTTTGTGTCTGTAACCGTTCCTGAAATCACAGTTTGCCCTATGACAAAATTGATACTTAATACTAAAAAGAAAAGTGAAACAAAGTTTTTCATGGCTGTTCGTTATTTGATGGAACAAATTTGAAACAAGCCGTTTTTGTTTTCCAATGTGAATGACCGAACTGTGAAAATGGCATACCGAATTGAAGGTTTTTTTTTTGACTACAGTTCGGTAGCAGAAAACTACAACTCGGTTATTCTTGATTTGTAAGCTTGAACAATCGCCGAATCTTTGGGGCATCGGTAACAACAAAAAAACAAATCATGAAATCTGTAGCACTCGCACTAGCATTTTTACTTGTACACTTAATCGGTCAAGCCCAAGAAACCGATGGTATTGACATAATCGTAACCATAGACAATGTCGTAAATGACAATGGAAAAATCATGGCAACCCTTCATACGGAGGATACTTTTATGAAAGGTCCTGGAGTTGAAAACCTTGAAAGTACCATTGAGGATGGTAAAGCTGTTTTGACCTTTAAGAACGTAGCACCTGGAACGTATGCCGTCATGGCCCTACATGATGAAAATGAAAATCGCAGAATGGATTTTGAAGCCAATGGCATGCCCAAGGAAAGTTATGGCATGTCTGGAAATGATATGAGTTTCGGACCTCCTAACTTTGCAGATGCAAAATTTGAAGTGAATCAGGAAGACTTAAAACTCAACATCCGTTTTTAAATACTCATAAAATCATCAATCATCAGGTTAAAAGGCTTGCCAATGGCAAGCCTTTTAATTTTGTGCTTTATACTTTAAACCTTACATTTAAAAGACTGTTTGTCAACCTCTTTAAACCAATACTATCAAAACCTCCATCCACATAATATGCTTTATGTGTTTTGCGGCTGTCTCCCTTAACGGTCAAACAACCCCAATTAAAAGTCTTCAAAAACGGTATAAAAACGTACAAACAGACTCTGCCAGAGTACTAATTTTAAAAGACATTTCATGGCAATACTTAAATAATAGGGGAAATCCTGAATTGGCGAAAAAACATATAGACAGTTTTAATACAATTAGTAAGCAATCCAATCTAAATTGGGGAAAATCACTGGCCCAATACCAATATGCAGTATTGGAAAGACAAAAAGGAAACTATCCAAAAGCCTTGAATCATATTGATGCCTATCTTGAGTTTTATGAGACCAAAAAAGAGCCTTTTGCTATAGCAAATGGTCTATATCAAAAAGCGTTGATTTTAGATGATTTGGGCAATTTTGATAAGAGCCTTGAAATCTATTACAGTATCCTCAAGATTTATGAAGAAAAAGATGACCCTTTCAGTATAGCTACCACTTTGAACGCTATGGGTGAAATTGTAAAGAAGACAGGCAAAAAGCTGGATGCAATGGATTTTTACAATCGGGCCTTGAAAATTTTCAGGGAGCTTGATGACAAAACCGAGATTGCCAACTGTCTCTACAATATTGGTGACACCCATATGCAGTTGCAGGAGTATGACATGGCTTTAAAGTACTTCAAAGATGCCTTAGTTCTAGACCAAGAAACCAATAGCGATTGGGGGATGGCATATGACTTTGAGGCCTTAGGAAAAGTCTATGGCTTCCAAGAAAATTATTCCAACGCCTTGCTATATCACAATCAAGCGTTGGCCCTCCGTGAAAAATTGGGTCTTAAGAGAGAGCTGGTCATGAGTCATTTGGAAATAGGGACCATCAACATGAAACTCAATCAATTTGGAAAGGCCGAGGAAAATCTTAAAACCGCTATTCAAATCGCAGAGGCAATAGGGGCCAAAGTTGAATTGAAGGATAATTATGAGAAAATCTCACAGTTATATCAACAAACGGGAAAATATGAGGAAGCTTTAGACTATAAAAACAAGTTCATTAGCATAAAAGATAGTTTGTTCAATGTATCCCGTTCTAAACAGATTGAAGAGCTCCAGGTGCGTTTTGATACTGAGAAAAAGCAGAATGCAATCGCAGCACTGGAAAAAGATGCAGAAATTACCGGCCTTAAGCTTGAGCGACAGACTACACTTCGCAATATAATAATTGGTGTAGCGCTGGTTCTTCTACTTTTTGGATACTTGGCCTTTAATAGATACAGAAACAATCAACGTATAAAACAGGCTGAAGAAGAAAGGCAAAGATCTATTGAAGAAGCCAGAAATCGCACAGAAATAGAAAAGCAACGCGTGGCCGAACTACAAAAAATTGACCAACTCAAAGACGAATTTTTAGCAAATACCTCTCATGAGCTAAGAACTCCTCTGGTGGGTATAATTGGCCTAACTGAATCCTTAAAAGATGGTATTGCTGGTGAACTCCCCGAAGCAGCATTGGATAATTTGAACATGATTGCCAATAGCGGAAAAAGGCTTTCCCATCTGGTTAATGATATTCTGGACTTTTCAAAATTGAAAAATAAGGATTTGGTGCTCTCCCTGCGTCCTGTTGATGTACATGCCTTGACAACCATAGTGCTGCGTCTTTCCCATCCTCAGGTACAGGACAAAAAGATAAAGCTTATCAATTCCATACCAAAAGAAGTGCCGTTGGTAGATGCTGATGAAAACCGATTACAGCAAATTATGCACAATTTGGTTGGCAATGCCATCAAATTCACTCAAAAAGGGTATGTGACTGTACTTTCCGAAGTTAAAAATGAAATGCTTCAAATTTCAGTCACGGATACTGGAATTGGTATTCCATCTGAAAAAATGGGTGTTATTTTCAACTCCTTCGAACAGGTAGATGGGTCAACACAACGCGAATTTGGTGGTACAGGGCTAGGGCTTTCTGTGACCAAACAACTAGTCGAACTTCATGGCGGTACAATTGATGTGTCTTCGGAAAAAGGAAAAGGGTCTATTTTCACATTTACCCTGCCATTAAGTGAAGTCGGTAGAAAAGATTTTAAACCCAAAGGGTTGAAAACTACAGATTTCGTTCAGACCACATCAACCCATCAGGTAAAATTACCGGTCCCCGGGTTGAAAAAATGGAAAAGCAAAGAGGTTCCAAGAATTTTAGTTGTAGATGACGAGCCTGTAAACAGAAAGGTACTGGAAAATCACTTGACTGTTGCCGGATATGAAGTCAGAGAAGCAAGCTCTGGGAAAGAAGCCCTAAAGGCCATGGACGAGGATAAGCCTTACAGCCTAGTCCTGTTGGATGTGATGATGCCTGAAATGTCCGGCTACGAGGTTTGTGAAAAAATCAGGGAGAGGTATATGACCAGTGACCTCCCCATAATTCTTTTAACTGCCAAAAACACTGTAAACGAATTAGTGACTGGATTTAATGCAGGAGCCAATGATTATTTGACTAAACCCATCTCAAAGAATGAACTGTTGAGTCGCATAAAAACACATATTAATTTAAACACCATTCATAGGGCCACTTCACGATTTGTCCCATCTGAATTTGTAAAATCAGTTGGAAAAGAATCCATCACGGATATAAAGCTTGGAGACCATATTGAAAAAAAGGTTACCGTTTTGTTCTCAGACATCAGAGACTATACCACACTAGCGGAGGGCATGACACCAGAACAGAATTTTAAATTCGTTAATGCGTATGTCGGTCGTATGGGACCAATCATTAAGGATAACAAGGGTTTTGTAAATCAATATCTGGGAGATGGCATTATGGCCTTGTTTCCCGAAAAGTCAGAAAGCGCGTTAGATGCTGCCATTGAAATGCAAAAAACTCTTACACTTTATAACAAAAGAAGGGTAAAAGAAAAGGGCTATCTCCCTATTTCGGTTGGTATGGGCTTGCATACTGGTCCTTTAATTATGGGAATTATTGGAGATACACAGCGAAACGATCCCGCTGTAATCGCGGATACTGTGAACAGTGCATCACGTGTGGAGGGAATGACCAAACATTTTGGAGCCAAAATCATCATTAGTAAAAATGTTTTGGAATCCATGGGCGATGTCAGTGGTTTCAATTTTAGATATTTGGGAATGGTCCAAGTAAAGGGCAAACAAAAAGCCCTTGGTATCTTTGAGTGTATTGACGGAGATGGTGAAGAGGACATTAGTCTAAAACTAGAGACAAAAAAAGACTATGACAAAGGAGTAAAACTGTTTTTTGACCAGAACTTTGCTGATGCCCTTGTATTGTTTGAAAAGATTCTGACCAAAAACCCGAAAGATACTGTCGTCCAATATTTTGTTTCCAAAGCGAAAAGCTATCTCTCGGATGGTGTTCCAGAAAACTGGAATTCCATGATGGTTATGAGTGAAAAGTAATTTGCTCTCAATCATCAGTTCAAATAAGGAGATGAAATAGCTTCATAGACCATTGAAGGCTCCATGAGTTCCAAGAACTTGAATTTTGCGAACCTTTGGTTGACCTGTTTTTGGGCTTGGGCTTTAATTTCTTCAAAAGTTTCCAAGTCTTTTTCAAATAGGCCTTCAAAGCGTTTTTCCAAGCTGAAGTATTCTGCAATAGGTAAAGTCGGTTGCTTTGAATCCAGTTGCAGAGCATTTAACCCCCTTGCCTTTCTTGAAGGATTATTTCGGTACAACAACCACTGACCTGATTGTACTGCAGCCTGATGGTATTGAGAAGGTTTCCTCATGTCAATGCCATGCGCGGGACTATGACAGTACGCTATAATTAAGGAAGGCCCTTCATGCTTTTCCGCTTCTATAAATGCCTTTAAGGTTTGTTCTTGATTTGCTCCTATTGCAACAGATGCGACATATACATCCTCATAATTCATAGCCATAAGGCCTAAATCCTTTTTCTGTTTTGTTTTGCCCTTTGCTGCAAATTTTGCTGATGCACCCATAGGTGTTGCCTTTGACATCTGTCCTCCTGTATTGGAATATACCTCATTATCCAATACCAAAATGTTTACATTTTTCCCAGAAGCTAACACATGGTCCAATCCCCCATATCCAATATCATAGGCCCAGCCATCACCTCCCACAATCCAGACACTTTTTTTGACCAAGCTATCCATGTTTTCCTCTGCTAGTCTTGCCTCTTCCGAATCCAAAGACTCTAATGATTTTTTTATTCTTTCAATTCGAACTCTTTGTATTGCAATTTCCGCTTCCGTCTCTTGTTTTGAGTTCAAAACCACTTGAACCAATTCAGAATCCAGATAGGTTTCTAGTTTTTGAAGCATTCGCTTAGCTCTTTCTTCTTGTTGATCCAGGGACAATCGAAATCCCAATCCAAATTCGGCATTATCCTCAAACAAAGAGTTTGACCATGCAGGTCCTCTCCCCTTTTCATCGGTAGACCATGGTGTAGTAGGCAAAGCCCCTCCGAAAATTGAACTAGCCCCGGTGGCATTGGCAATTATCATACGGTCACCAAATAATTGGGAGGCCAACTTAAGGTACGGTCCCTCACCACAGCCATCTACACCCATAGTATATTTAAAGAGGGGTTCCTGTAATTGTTGCTGACTTATTTTGGAAACATCAATTTTGGTTCTGTCAAACTCTGGAATAGTTTCAAAATAGTTCCAGTTTTCCTTTTCCTGTTGAATTTCTGTTCTGTTTTTTGTGGTATAAAGTGCCTTTACTGGACAAGCATCTACGCAATTGTTACATGAGGTGCAGTGATTTGGATTTACTTGCACGGTATAGTTCAATAGATTAAACCCATCCATTTCCTGGTTGAATTCCAAAGACTTAAACCCTTTAGGAGATTCCTCTAAATACTCCTTGTCATATGCCTTAACCCGAATAGCTCCCTGCGGACAAGCCATACTGCATGCGCCACATTGTGTGCATACATCAGTATCCCAAATAGGGAGTTCAGTTGCAACAGCCCGCGGATTAAATTGAGAAGTGTTTGCATCAAAAGTTCCATCTTCCGGCAGCATGCTCACCGGAATCTCATTTCCCTTTTGGGCCAACAGTTGCCCTAAAAGGGTACTTGTAAAGATATCATCTGCCATTTCGGGCTTTTCTGAGGATGTTCTTGATGTATCTACCTTTTTAATACCATTTCTGATAGCTTCTAGACTAGGAGTTTTTAGGGGTTTGTTGGTCAAGATTATATGACAGGCTTGAAGTGTTGAAATTATCTGCCCGTTGACACATACTTCCTTTTCTACGCGCTTAGGATTCCACACATACAGTTCTATTTTCTTTTTCTGAATTTGCTCCCGTAACCCAAGAGATAATTCGTCCCAAAATACTTTAGGACTTAACTCGGATTGTACCACGAGCTTTCCAGAGGGTTTGGTATTCAGCAAAGCTGAATCTTTTTGCAAAAAAGAAATGGAATCACAAAGAACCACATCTGCGTTCGTAATCAAATAGGGCGCTTTTATCGGTGTAGAGCCAAATCGTAAATGTGCTACACTGCGTGCATTTGATTTTCTGTAATCAATTTCCATATATCCTTGTAAATGACTATTGAAGTCTTTTCCTAAAAGTTTCAAATATTGGTTGAAATGGTGGTCAGTGTCATTCGTCTTACATTCATAAATCAAAACTTGTTCACAGTTGTTATTGAATTGAAGCTCCTTTTTAATAACGAGGTTCGTATGGGTTACATCATCCTCAATTCCTAAAGTAAACCCATTTTTTGGCGAGTCCATTTTTAAATTTTCTACGACGGATTTTACCATGGAAGGCGTAAACTCTTTAGAGCTTAATCCATAACGGCCACCTATTATTTTAGGTATATTTTCAAATCTGTCCTGAGCTTGTAAAACGGATTGTACTACATCCAAATACAAAGGTTCACCCGCTGAACCAGGTTCTTTGGTTCGGTCCAGTACTGCAATACTTTTGCAGCTCACGGGAATGCTATGAATTAAATATTCCGCACTAAACGGGCGAAACAGTCTGACTTTAATCAATCCGATTCGTTCTCCTTGAGCGTTAAGTGCTTTAATAGTTTCTTCTATTGTCTCTGTAGCTGAAGCCATAGCTACAATGACATGCTCGGCCTCAGGGTGACCCTTATAATCGAAAAGTTGGTACTTGCGCCCTGTCAGTTCATAAAACTTATCCATTTCGTTTTGAACAATTGCTGGACATGCATTATAATAGGGGTTCACCGCTTCTCGACTTTGAAAAAAGACATCAGGTCCCTGGGACGTACCTCGAATTACTGGATTATTTGAATTGAGCGCTCGTTCTCTATGGGCAATTATATGCTCTTTATTGACCATCTTCTCAATAATCTGGTCGGAAATAAGCTCAACGGCTTGATATTCGTGAGAAGTTCGAAATCCATCAAAGAAGTGAATAAAAGGAATTCTTGACGCCAACGATGCTGTTTGGGAAATCAGGGCCATATCCATGGCTTCCTGTACGGAACAAGACCCCAAAAAAGCATAACCCGTATGTCGGGCGGCCATAACATCACTATGATCCCCAAACACAGATAAAGCATGGGTAGCAATGGAACGTGTGGCCACATGAATTACATTAGATGTTAGCTCACCGGCAATTTTGTACATATTGGGCAACATCAGCAAAAGACCTTGAGAAGCGGTAAATGTGGTTGACAATGTGCCTGTTTGTAAAGCTCCGTGCATGGCTCCAGCAACACCGGCTTCGCTTTGCATTTCAAAAACGGAAGGAACGTCACCAAAAATATTTTCATGTTGTTCAGCGCTCCACTTTTCCACCAGCTCGGACATTTCCGAAGCGGGTGTTATGGGATAAATGGCACATACTTCATTGAGTTTATATGCTACATAGGCTACGGCTTGGTTACCGTTTAAAATATGTGGATGCTGATGATTCATTTTTGGGAAGGTTGTTGTTTGAATTGGCTAGTTTGTTAAATGAACAAACCACCCTAAAAAGGGTGGTTTGTTTTGGTCTTACTTTTCAAACTCGATAATTACCGGAGTTGGATTGGTAATTATGTCAAATACTGGAGAGAATTGTGACAAAGCCCTCAATTGCTCTTCCGAGGCATCCGATTTTACTTTGAATTTCACTTTGATACCGTCAAATCCTTTTCTTACTTCTGGGTCCAAGCCAAGAAATCCGTGCAAATCACACCCACCTTCCAAAGTAGATTCCATACCTTCAATTTCGATTCCATTTGCGGCAGCATGGTAAACCATTGCTCCAGTAAGGCAAGAACCCAAAGCATGTAATACGGTTTCAGCTGGATTCGGTGCTTTATCCTTTCCTAAAAGAACCTCAACGTGGTCTGCTTCCATGGTAAAAGCTTCTTTACTTCTTTCCGTGTGCTCTTGACCCACACCATAGTACTCTTTGATACTGGTTACACAATGACCCCCTTCAATCCAATTGTTTTTTGCTCTAAACTCGAACTTCGCCAAAGAAGGGTCTCCTTGTACTGCATTGATAGTATCTACCAATTGATCTACGTTTACTCCGTTTTTAATGTTTGCTGTTGTAATCATTTTTTAGTTTTTTAAAAGATTATTTATTGTTTGCCAGTATTAATGCAGTTGGTGTGCCAAAAAATATAAAAGACTAAAAATCAATTGATTAAGTTGAATTTTATAATAAAGAGAGGTGACGATAAATCGTGGATTTACGAAATTTCGTGAGTATATTTATGAAATCTCGTGAATTATACTGGACGTGCTATACCTAGTGCCTTTATCTTAGAGGTAAGTGTTGTAGGTTTTATTTGTAAAAGTGCCGCGGCTCCGTTTTCTCCCGAAATCTTCCAATGGGTTTGCCGTAAAGCTTTAAGAATATTTTCTTTTTCCAATTCCACTAATTCCGAAGAAGTCAAAACCCGAGTTGCTGCTTTATGTTCTTCTTTCAGGGATGCAGCAGATGTATTGGGAATGATGGCCTGCCAGTTGACATGACCCTGATTGGAAACAATAATTGCACGTTCGATTAAATTTTGGAGCTCCCTAACATTACCCGGCCAAGTATATTCCTTAAAAAGCTTTTTAGTCTCTTCGGACAAGGGTGTTATGATTTTATTCATTTTCTTAGAAAACTGCTCAACCATATTATCGGCTATCAAACAAATGTCGTCTCCCCTATCCCTCAAAGCTGGAACGACTATAGGAAATACATTAAGTCTGTAAAACAAATCTTCCCTAAACTTTCCTTTTTTGGAAAACTCCAATAGGTCCCTGTGTGTAGCTGCTATTATTCTAACATCTACCTTAACCGTTTCCGAACTACCCACGGGGTCGAATTCCCCTTCTTGGATTACCCGCAAGAGTTTTGGTTGAAGTTCCAAAGGAAGTTCTCCAATTTCATCCAAGAACAAGGTCCCCCCGTCTGCTAAAAGAAACCTTCCCTTTCTACTAACCGTAGCTCCTGTGAATGCCCCTTTTTCGTGACCGAACAGTTCGCTTTCAATAAGATTTGCCGGAATGGCCCCACAATTGATTCGTATTAAAGGCTTTTGATTTCTTTCACTAGCATTATGGATAGCCCTAGCAACCAACTCTTTCCCGGTTCCTGTTTCTCCTTGAATCAATACCGTAGCCTCGGTTCTTGCCACTTGCTGAACCAAGTCAAGTACTTTGACCATTGCTGGGTCTTGCGCTATAATTCCATAATCGTGGGTCAATTGTTTTATTTCCTCCTGTAGATAATGGGTTTGATGTGTGAGTGAGTTTATTTTCCTTTCTGCCAAAATCCTTTCATCAATATTTCTCAAAATCAAAGTAAAAAACTTGCTATCTCCCACTCCATATGCACTTATAGTTCCTTCATTCAATGTTTCGGTTTCATTGGAACCAATTACTTTAACTTCCGACGGCAGGTAGGTATTCATCGCACCCTGTTCGCCTTTTAAATACGAGTGAACCAAAGCTTCAAGAATGGTCGCACTAGTTCCATCCAAAAAGAAAAGTATATTCCGTTGAATAACATCATTATTTTCCAAAATAGCTTCTGCGGAAGTGTTCGTGAGTACAATCTTGAAAGCGCTATCAAACATGATAATCGCATCCATGGCCCCCTCAATGAGTCCCGACATTTTGGAATTGGATAATTCAATTTCTTTTTTAGAAGCTGACAAACTTTCTTGGATAACATCCAATTCCCTATGTCTTTTTATCAATATGGAAAGTACGCCCTTTGTAAAACCCCTATCCGAAGAAATCAAGTCCACAAAGTCTTTTGGACGAATTTTTAAAAGGGAGGTTTCTTCCAAAGCGGTCACTGAAGCAGATCTTGGTTCTTGGTCAATCAGGGCGTATTCTCCGAAGCAATCTGTTGCGAACAGAATGCTGTACACATGGTCCTGGTCATGTACTTTGACCTGACCATCTAGAATAACGTACATCGCGTCACCAATAGCTCCTTTTTCAATAATGCAATCCTTCTTGTCGTAATGCTCAACTAAAGCATCTGTGCATAGTCTAAGCAAAGAGATGTCTTCCACCTCGGAGAAAAAAGGAACTTTCTTTAGAAAGCGAACCAATTCATGAGTATCCTTTTCGGGCATTATTCATTTTTGGAGGTTGTATCTAAAATAAATATAAATATTTGGAAATTAACTTAGTAAAAAACCGTTCATTCCTGATGGAAAATAAAATAGATTATTCTTACGCTATTTTTTGTTTAATCATAGTTATAATCAATGGGTTTTTGTATTTTTATACTTAAAACTTATAGTTAATGACCATAACCCAATTACAATATGTACTTGCCGTAGCAGAATATAGAAACTTTACATTGGCTGCGGAAAAAAGTTTTGTTACCCAACCTACGCTCAGTATGCAGGTTCAAAAATTGGAAGATGAGTTGGACATCCTCATCTTTGATCGTAGTAAAAAACCCATTTCTATCACCGATGTGGGTAAAAAAATAATCGATCAGGCCAAGAATATCGTAGCCGAAGCGGAACGCATTAAGGATATTGTAGATCAGGATAAAGGTTTTATTGGCGGGGATTATGTCTTGGGCATTATTCCAACCGTGATGCCTACGCTGTTACCTATGTTCCTCAATACTTTTATCAAGAAATATCCCAAGGTTAACCTTATCATCAAGGAGCAATCCACAGATACTTTGATTCGTAATATTTTGGATGGCCATTTGGATGCTGGTATTGCGGCAACCCCACTTGAAATTGAGTTTATCAAGGAACGTCCACTATACTATGAACCTTTTGTTGGATACGTTCCCGAAAACCATAGACTTTCCAAAAAATCCTCCTTATCCACGGAAGATTTGGATGTTTCAGATATTCTGTTGCTCCAAGATGGACACTGTTTTAGGGATGGCGTCATCAACCTATGCAAAACGCCAAAAAATTTTCAAGAAGAACGCTTTCAAATTGAAAGTGGCAGCTTCGAGACTCTAGTAAGTTTGGCAGAAGAAGGTATGGGTATGACCTTGCTACCTTACCTCAACACTCTGGAGCTTGATTCAGTAAAAAAGGAAAAACTTAAACAGTTTGAAAAACCAAACCCTGCTCGAGAAATTAGCCTTATCTACCATAAAAGTGAATTAAAAATACAGATAACCGAGGCCCTTCGAGATGTAATATCAGGAATTGTTCGAGGCGCTATTCGCTTTCAGGACGTTAAAATAATCAGTCCATTGGCCAGTGCCTAAATCTCTAAAAATGAAAAGAAAAGAGCCGCGTTAGCGGCTCTCTCAATTGTGTTTTATAAGTAGTAATGTGGGTTGTAACTCTGGTTTATCAACGATAAACTGTTGTAACCAGATTTTTAATTCTTCAATTTCATTCGGCAATAACCGAGAAACCGCTTTTTTCAATTCTTTTGCAAAGAGTTTCGCATCAAAACTTACCTTCTGTAGGACTGTTTTGGTGTAATCTAACATAGCTCTGGGCATGGAAAAACGCTTATTTAATTAAATGGTTGTTTGCTAAAATTAAGAAAAAAGCTACTTTTCTGGCAAACAACACAGTTAAAAAATGAATAAATTCGTGTTAAACATGTAACAAAATTGATAGAATCATTCTGGCAAAAGACAAATAAACAACTGTTTATCAGTGGTTTTTGGGCGATTCTACTTTTTACAGGATGTTCTTCCTCCCGTTTATCGAAATTTTCTTCCCTATCTGAAAAAAATCCATTTGAAGCCTCATTCCATGGGTTGGTTGTTATGGATGCGAATTCTGGAAAACTTCTGCACAACACAAACGGCAGCAACTATTTTATACCGGCTAGCAATGTGAAAATATTCACATTGTTCGCTGCCAAGAAGATGTTGCCCAAAAAAGCACCTGCCCTATACTATGTGCTTAAAAACGATAGCACCTATATTAAAGGAACCGGATATCCTACGAGTTTCCATCCCTATTTTAAGGACAGTACGCTTTTTTCCTTTTTGAACAAACAAAAAAACATTTCCTTGTCCATTCCCCCTAACCAAGTGCCTAGATTTGGATCAGGGTGGGCTTGGGAAGACTACGATACCTATTTTTCCCCTGAAAACAATAGCTTCCCGTTATACGGAAATGTCGTCACCGTTTATCCTAAAAATGAGCTTAAGATTTACCCTAGTATTTTTAAGGACAGCTTTCTTTTGGAAGAAAAGTCCATTCGAAGAAATGAGTTTTCCAATCAATTCTATACAAAGCAAAATGCCAGAGATACCCTTAGCATTCCCTTTATTACTTCACTTTCCCTCGTTCAAAGCATGTTGGAAAAAGTTATGGGAAAACACATTTCGCTTACTAAAAACTTTCCAGAAGGAGATAAAGCGATATTACCCGGTATGAAAACGGATTCTATTGCTAAACGCATGATGTATGTGAGTGATAACTTCTTGGCGGAACAGCTCCTATTGATGTGTTCCTCAACCCTATCAGATTCCTTAAGCAGAAAAAGGGTAATTGAGCATCTTTTGCAAAACGAACTAAACAATCTAAAGCACCCACCTAGATGGGTAGATGGTTCCGGTCTCTCCCGATATAACCTCTTCACTCCAGAATCTGTAACGCAAGTACTTCATCGTATGTACAAGGAGATTCCTCATGAAGAGCTATTTCACCTTTTTCCTTCATGGAATAGGAATGGTACCATTAAGAACTGGAAAAAACCAGAGGAGTCGCGATATATTTTTGCCAAATCTGGAGGTATGGGAAATACGTATAATCTGAGCGGTTATCTCAAGGCGAAATCTGGGCGAATGCTGGTTTTTAGCAGCATGAATAATCACTTCAGGGTACCTAGCTCGCAGGTTAGAATTGAAATCGAGCTTATTCTGAAGTCACTTTATGAGAGATACTAGCCGCCACTTTTTTGGTATCAGCATGTTGTCGATATTTTTGTAGCAGAAGGGATAGTTTAGGTGCAATGTAAGTCGTACAAAAGGGCTTTTCTGAATCCTTGTAATAATAATTACGAAATTGATTCTGCGACGGTTTGAATGCTTCAAAGTGCAAAACCTGGGTAACCAATTTCTCCTTAAACTCTTTTTGAAAATGCCTTACTATATTTTTTGCTTTTTCAAAGTCTTCAGAATCAAACGTATAGACCGCCTAACGATATTTGGCACGCATGGAATGGTCCGAAGTACTCTTATGCGTATAAAGATGGATTCCAACAAGGTCTTTTAAGGAAATTGCATTGCTATCATAATGCACAATCACCGCCTCAGAAAAGGCAGACTCTTCATTGGAGCTTATAAATCCTTGTTCTACCCGAATAACGTCGTTTAAAGAAGAGAAAACGGCTTCAGTACACCAGTGGCATCCTCCTCCCAATCCTATCTTATCCATATTTATCTCCATTTTCTATATGATAAAGTACCCATAAAAAGAAAGAACCGGGAATCTATCCCGGCTCCATCAAACAAAACAACTTAAAAAGCACGACAACTAAATCGCAACGATATCTAAGATGTAGATATCTGTAAACAATCACTAAAACCCTGATGATTGCTTACATAAATTTTGTTCGATGGATACCTATCAGCTTACATCGTGTAGTAAGGTAATAAAGTAGAAAACAATTGAGAATCAAATATATGTAATTGATTATCATCTATTTACAAATTTATGTTTCATTTGCGTGATACAAATTTTATAAAAATATGATATTCTTTGGACCATATTTTTTGCTCGATTGGATAAAAGAACTAGTAAAAAAGTCTGTTCAGCTTGGCATACTGTAGTAGCATGATGGTTTTGGCATCTTTAATTTCTCCAGAAATCATCATTTGCCAAGCTTCGATGAAGTCCAATTCCAAAACTTCTATATTCTCAGTCTCGCCTTCCGCTCCACCACCTTCGCTTACTTTCATGTGGTCTTCATACTCCCCAATAAAAAAATAGAGAATCTCGGTTACGGAACCTGGAGACATATACGATTCAAAAACCTTTTGGACATTTTCAATTTGATACCCTGTCTCTTCCTCTACTTCCATTTTAATGGTTTCCTCGGCATTCCCTTTTTCCAAAATACCTGCGCAAGCTTCAATCATCATTCCATCTGTATTACCATTCAAATACGTTGGCATTCTAAATTGCCTTGTGAGAACTACGGACTGCTTTGCCTTGTTGTAAAGAAGTATGACAGCTCCATTTCCTCGGTCATAGGCCTCGCGAACTTGAGTTTCCCACTCTCCATCTTCTTTTTGATATTCAAAGGTCACTTTGTTCAACGAATACCAATTGTCGGAAAGTAGCTCTTTGTGAATATTCCTTATTTTACCCATTTGCCTCTGGTATTTCGTCCAAATTATAATACACCTTTAATCCTAATTTTTTGGCCAATTCAACATCTTGGTCAGCTCCTGTAGAAGACCCCTTAATACGTAGAATGGCATCACACTTGGTAAGCAATCTATGCGCAGTGGGATACTGTAATTCTTGAAAGACCGTATCTCCAATCTCTTTAGAACCTGCAAGTTTCATCAATGGATTTGCCACCCATTCCCCAATCATAGGAATATGGCCCTTTTTGAAGATTGGAAGTGCCATAGCCTCCAGGTTATCCATATTTTGTTGAATCAATTTTGGGTCATTTCCGGTTCCACTTCGGTAAGGCCCGGCTATCATAATTAGCATCATCCTATTCCTTTTTCCAAAGAAACAAATTTGTTTGCGGGTAATACTTAAGATAGTTTAAGGCGCCATCTTATTTTTGACCATACTCAAAAACTCGGGGGTAACGCCCAAATAAGAAGCAATTTGTTTTTGGGTCACCTTTTTTACAATTTCAGGATACTTTTCTAGAAAGTTCAAGTACCTTTTTTCCAAAGGCTGGGCGATTGACGACAATATTCTTTGTTGTTCTCGAACATAGGCTCTTTGGTACAAAATCCTAAAGTATTTTTCCAATTTTGGCAGAGCTTTCAGCATCTTATCCATGTTGCTCGAATCAATTTCGAAAAGAAGGCAATCATCCAGAGCTTCTAGGGATATACTGGCTGGCTGTTTCTGTAAAAAAGCACCCATGTCTGTAATCCACCAATCTTCTACAGCAAACATAACTGTAGATTCTTTCCCTTCCGCATTGCTATTATACGCTCTTACACTGCCTTGTTGAACAAAATAAAACTTTCTACATAGGCTTCCTTGCTTCAGAAATGAGGTCTTTTTTGGCCAGCGGGCCATCTTAAAAAACTTCAGTACCGTCTTTTCCTCCTGAACAGTTAGGCAAATATGTTTTCTAATATTTGCGAATAATAGATTTTCAGATGTCACGCTCAGAGAGTCATAGTTTTCATTTTCACCCATTGAAATCATTGCTGAGATACGAGAAGAAAATTACAAAAACACAGCTTGATTCAAGTATCTTCGGAATGGAAGCATCTCAAGATAAACTTCTTTTATTTTATCATTGAAATTGGGTTGAAACACTTCTTTCATTTCCAATTCATGTACTACGGCGAAGGTCTTATTTTTTAAGAGTTCTATATGGGGGTGGTCTTTTGTAAATCCTTTGGGTGGATTCCTTAATTTTTCGTCTTCATAAAGCTCCCCGAAAAGTTTTTTAAATTTTGGTTTGTCCAAAATGGCTTGTAACTCTTCACCATTATAATCAATTCCATCACGAATGCTTCGTAACGTTTTAGGTTCGGGTCGCCAAAAGCCACCAGCCAACAGACATTGTTTTACTCCAATCTCAATGTAAAAATCCGCTGACTTAGGCGCTTTGTCCAATCCAGCTCCAAAATGGTCTTTATAAATAGGTTTATGCGGATGAAACATGAGGTTGTTATTGATTCGGTTTATTCCCTTTTTCCCTGGAGTAGGGTAATATGCATCATCCAATTCAGCCATGGTTAAATCCAAATGATCTAACCATGAAACAAAGTCTTTACGAAGGGAAGTATACCGTTTTCGATTGGCATCCATCCATTCTTTGTTGTTGTTGTGTTGTAATTGATTTAAAAAGTCGAAGAGCTCTTGAAAGTTCATATGCGAACATAACAAAAGAGCTCTTCAAATCCTTGTGGAAATCGCTAAATTTTAATTCTTAAACTAGAACCCGTTATCCCCCATAACCATATCGCCAAGACCTCCCAATATGCTTCCTTCTCCCTTATCTTTTCCGCCTCTAGGAACTGCAGCCAATACCCTACCGGCCAATCTACTGAATGGAAGAGATTGCACGTAAACTGTTCCGGGTCCGCGTAAGGTGGCAAAGAACAAACCTTCACCTCCAAAAATAGTGTTCTTGATTCCTCCTACAAATTCTATATCATAATTCACAGTTTGGTCAAAACCTACTATACATCCTGTATCGACCTTTAAAACTTCACCAGGCGCTAATTCCTTTTTTGCCAAAGTTCCTCCAGCATGGACAAAAGCCAGACCGTCACCTTCCAATTTTTGCATGATAAAGCCTTCGCCGCCAAATAATCCGCGTCCCAGTTTTCTAGAAAATTCTATTCCAACCGAAACTCCTTTGGCAGCACATAAAAAAGCATCTTTTTGACAAATGAACTTCCCTCCTATTTCAGATAAATCGATAGGTACAATCTTTCCTGGGTATGGTGAGGCAAAACTGACTTGTTTTTTACCACTACCCACATTGAGAAAAGCGGTCATAAATAAACTCTCACCCGTCAGTAAGCGTTTGCCTGCTGAAAAGAGTTTTCCCAATACTCCGGAATCCTGATTGGAACCGTCTCCAAAAATGGTATCCATCTGGATTTCGGTATCCATCATCATAAAACTGCCAGCCTCTGCTACAACAGCTTCTTGCGGGTCTAGTTCAATCTCAACGTATTGCATTTCTTCCCCGTAAATTTCATAGTCTATTTCGTGTGCGTTCATTTTTTGATATTTAAGTTTCAATATATTGGTGAACAGATTTCACTTTTTGTTACAATCCTAAGAACTATAGAGATATCCTAAAAATAAAAAAACAGCCCAAAGGACTGTCTTTTATAACATTAAGTGCGGATTAATTTTATGAATTGTCCACCACTTCAGCATCAGGTGCATTTTTCTTAACAGATGCGATACCATTTTCCATGGCATCTGTGGAAGAATACATTTCACTCTTTCCAATAATTTGACCATTGGTAGCGGTTAAAGTGAAGAAAGGGCTTCCGTCCTTAGCGGTTTTACGGTCAAAACGCCCATCGTCCTGCGAATTCTTTTTTACAGACTCGATACCATTTTTGCATCCATCTTTGCTCTCATAGCTTTGACTGGTCAATATTACTTGCCCATTCCCTGCCTTTAAATTGAACATGGTTTTACCTGAGCTTCCTGTTTTGATTTCAAATTTTCCCATTTGGTATTTAATTTCTAATTAGTGTATAGTTGTAGCTGAAATTACTAAAAAAATAGGGTTTCTCCTTCTTTGTGGCAGTAAACCCATCATTTTGTTTTCTTTTTGGACACTATTTTCTATAAAAGGTCACAATTCTATCATTTTTTTAAGCGAATGGTCCATTCAAAATTAAACGTGGACACCTCCACACCATCCTCATTAACACCGACTGATTTCATCCAAAACTTCTGCCCCTCTCCTGTTTCGATTGTTTTTTGAATAGCATCTGCTATTAGGTGTCCATCCTCACAGGTAAATGTGATACGCCCTGTTGCTTTCTTTCCAAAATAGGCGTTATTATTTTGTACCAACATGGAAATTTTACGACCACTTTGTTGGATTTGGTCTATTACCATGGCACCCGTACTTAGTTCCGCAGCCATGCCCTGTACCGCCCAAAACATACTTTTAAAAGGATTCTGATTGACCCATTTATGTTTTACCGAGGTCACAGCCTTTTTCTCATCAATATATTTCAATCGAACCCCACACCACCATGCTGAGGGAAGCTTAAAAAATGTAAAAGTGTTGAATTTACTGGGATTAGCAGCCATAAAAGAAAGATTTATCCGCTAAAAATAGGCAAAATATTTACAATATAATTTGTTAATAAAATGTTAATTTATAGTACTTTGTTTTGCATAGTACCATCTTTTGGATATATATTTGCATCGTAAGCTAATGGGTAAACCCATATAATTGTTAAAAATCATCAATCAAAAACATGGCAGCTACATTAACCAAACATGAAAGAAATTTGTCGGCAATCATACATGCCTCGACTTTTTCCAAGTATTTTATCCCCTTTGGGAACTTCATTTTGCCGCTCATTTTATGGACGGCCAACAAGAAGGAGTATGAATTTGTGGATTATAACGGGAAACAGGCTCTGAACTTTCAAATTAGTATGTTTTTGTATTCTGTTCTAGTGAGCTTGATTACTATTCCATTCTTTATTGGTTTTTTACCAGATTTATTTGACTGGAACTTTCTAGGCATTCATCGGTTAAGCGACCTTAACAACCTAAATATCCATATCAGTAGTGACAATTTCCGATTTGGACGTTTGTTCTGGCCAGCAGGCATTACTGGAATCTTGCATGTGGCTTTGGTCATTGTTAATGTGGTATATACTATCCTGGCAACTATCAGAACGAATGAGGGACAAACTTTCAAGTATCCTTTAACCATTAAATTCATCAAGTAATGGTTAGGCATTATTTCATAGCAATTTTGGCAATGGCTTTCTCTTTAACCGCAATTTCACAGGTAAGCAAGGACTCGGAGCTACATTTGGCCTTAAAATCAAAGGACAGTCTGCTTTTCAATGCAGCCTTTAATGCATGTGAAATTGAAGTTTTGAATTCACTTTTTACAGAAGATTTTGAATTCTATCATGATAAAGGGGGAATCACCAACGGGAAGGAAGCCTTTGTCCAACAGATTGCAACAGGTTGTGATCGTTGGTATGGTAAAGGTCCTCAACCTGCAAAGAGAATCCTTGTTGATGGAAGTTTGGAGGTATATCCTTTGCAAAAAAATGGAACGCTATATGGTGCCATACAACATGGGATACACAGCTTTGAATTTCTAAATGAGGATAAGGAATATCAAAAAGGAGATATCGCAAAATTCACGCATGTTTGGATTCTCGATGGAGATTATTGGAAACTAAAAAGGGAGCTCAGCTACAATCATCAATCACAATAAAGCATCAATCAAAAAAAGGAGTTTAATCATCAATCAAAAAACGAATCATCAATCAAATCATCATCAATCAAAACAAGTTGAATCATTAATCAAAAACGAACAGTTAACAAAATAGAACCATGAAGTTATGAATATAGAAAACACAAAAGCGCAAATGCGAAAAGGGGTTCTAGAGTACTGTATTCTTTCCATTTTGAAGGATAGCGACAAATATGCTTCTGAAATTTTAGGAGCACTAAAAGACGCTAAAATGCTGGTAGTTGAAGGAACAATATATCCTTTGCTCACAAGACTTAAGAATGCAGGATTACTCAATTATCGCTGGGAAGAGTCCACTTCTGGACCTCCTCGAAAGTATTATGCACTCACGGAAACGGGACATTTGTTCTTAAACGAACTCAACGGTACCTGGGATGAACTAAGAAATGCAGTAAATCTGGTAACCAACACAAAATAACATCAACAATGAACAAAACAGTAAATATAAATTTAGCTAATACGCTCTTCCATATAGACGACGATGCTTACAACAAGCTGAGGCGTTATCTGGAATCCATCAAGCGTTCCTTTTCTGGAACAGCTGGGAGCGATGAAATCATTGCCGATATCGAGGCAAGGGTTGCTGAGCTTTTCCTTGAAAAAATGGAAAACGAAAGGCAAGTAATTACCCACAAAGAAGTAGATGCCGTAATAGCCGTTATGGGGCAGCCCGAAGATTATATGGTAGACGAAGATATCTTTGAGGATCAACCTAAAAGAAAGGAAACAATTACCAGAAAAACAAAGAAATTATACCGTGATATTGATCAAAAGTATATTGGCGGTGTTTCTGCCGGCCTAGAACACTACCTAGGTATAGATGCTCTATGGATTCGTCTTATTTTTATTCTTTTGGCCATTTTTACAGGTTTCGGACTTATTGCCTATATCCTATTATGGATTTTGGTACCAGAAGCTGCCACCACCTCCCAAAAATTGGACATGACGGGGGAGCCCATCAACATCAGCAATATAGAACGCAAAGTTAAAGAGGGGTTTGATGATGTTGCGGACAAAGTAAAAAGTGTTGACTACGAGCAAGTAGGCAACAAGGTCAAAAGCAGCTCCAAGACCTTTTTCGATACCATAGGTGACATTATCCTATTCTTGTTCAAAGTATTTGGCAAGTTCATAGGAGTTCTCCTTATCATTATCGGTGCTTCTACACTTATAGGGCTATTCATTGCGCTTTTCACAGTAGGCATCTTTGACGCGGTCAACGTACCAGGAATTGATTTTTATGAAATTGTAGGTACGTCTGGCGCTCCGGTATGGTTGATTTCCTTTTTGGTTTTCTTGTCCGTAGGAATCCCTTTCTTTTTTCTGTTATATCTGGGATTAAAGATTTTAGTTACGAATCTAAAGTCCATCGGTAATATCGCCAAGTTCTCCTTACTAGGGCTTTGGTTGATATCCATAGGGGTTCTATTTGCCTTAGGAGTACGACAAGCTGCTGAATTTGCAAATGTGGGGAGTGTAAACGTTAAGGACGGATTAGTTCTGGAAAATCCAACAGACACGTTGACCATACGAATGAATGATTCAGAAGGGCTTTTTGACCTTGGGGATGTACATTTTGAAAGTATGCGGTTTGCTTTTGACGAAAATGACCAACGCTTTCTTTTTTCTGATGATGTTAGTTTTAAAATTAGAAAGTCTGACGACAATGAGGTAAAACTAAACATACGGAAAGACTCTCATGGCAGTACAACTATCAAAGCCAGGGAAAGAGCCAAAAATATCAATTACGGATATAGTTTAGATCAGGGTAATGTGGTCTTGGATGACCACTTTACTACCGATCCTTCAAATAAAGCTCGGGACCAAGAGGTAACAACCACCATTTACATTCCCGAAGGTAGCGTGCTAAAACTGGATGAGTCCACCGTTGGACATATTGGAAGGGGAATTAAAAGAGATAGAGATTATTATAGAAGTGACATGGTGGACTATTTCTGGGTAATGGGAGAAGATGGCGAATTAAAATGCCAAGACTGTCCCCAAGAAGAAAGGAGCATCAATGAAGAAGATAATGAAGGTGGAAAAATCATCATAAATGAAGATGGGGTTGACATTGACCTAAAGGATGGGACCGATTCCTTTAAAATGAAAATCGACGAGGACGGCGTTCAAATAAAGGCAGGCGATAAAAATGACAATTAAACCCCTATTTCCAACAATTCGGTAAAAACAAATAGATTAAGACTTAAGAATTAAACACATTTGATCAATCATTTAAAACAACAATCATGACAACACTAGCAAAAATCGCAATCGCAGTATTCATGGCCCTTTTGGCCTCTTCTTGCAATTTTGACATTAACTTTGGCAACGGTAAAAAAGGAAACGGCGTTGTAGTGGAGGAAACTCGAAACGTTTCTGAGGATTTTACCGTGGTATCTGCCGCAGAAGGCTTGGACGTATTTGTGACCCAAGACAAAGATTTTAGTATTTCCATTGAGGCAGACGAAAACATCATCGACCTTATTGCAACTGATATTAGAGACGGTAAATTACGCATCCATACAACCGAAAACATCGGAAGAGCCACAAAAAAAATATATGTTTCCCTTCCTGAAATTGAGGGTTTGCGCAGCTCCAGCGGAGCAGATTTAATTGCACAAAATGTTATCCAAGCGGATAAGTTGGAACTGGACGCCAGCAGCGGCTCTGACCTTCATGTAGAATTGAATGCTTCTGAAGTAGAGGCCGACGCCAGTAGCGGTGCGGACATCAAATTGTCAGGTAAGGCTGATATGCTATATGTAGACGCCAGTAGCGGTGCGGATATCAGGGCAAAGGAGTTGGAAGTCAAGAAATGTAATGCAGAGGCCAGCAGCGGCTCAGATATTTCCGTAAACGTGTCCGAGTCCTTAGTAGCGGATGCCAGTAGTGGAGCAGATATTTCATATACGGGAGAAGCCAGTGTACAAAAGAAAAAATCTGTATCTGGTAGCGTGCACAAGTATTAGAAACTTTTAGCGTAGTTTCAATAGCATGGAATTTAAGAGCTAGTCAACTGAATATACCAAACCATGCTAAAAAAAGGCCCGGAAACTTTTCTGGGCCTTTTTTCATATTGTCAATATAATTTATTGTTTTTTAAACATTTAACAAATTTTATTGTACCTTATTAGTGAAATATCACCAATAAATCTAAAACACTGCCATGAAGAAAATACTAGGATTAGTTCTTTTGATGCTTTTTTTGGTTTCTGCAACGGAATGGGCATCTCCAAAACCTGCACCTTTTCATTCCTTGGAAGGTACTTGGGAATTAGATAGTTTTTACAGTTTTGATGATCAAGACATAAGTGATACCATAAAAAAAGCCGAAGGGTATCGCCAGGTAAAAATGTATTCCAAAGGTAAAATTATGTGGACCCGCTATGTGCCCGATGAACCTAACGGAAGGTTTGGTTATGGTTCATATCGGATTACCGAAAATGAACTTATTGAAACCATAGAATATGGTGACAATGATATGATGAAAGCATTGGATACGATGCGAAATTTCACTTTTGAACTCATTTTAAAAGAAGATACATTCAGTCAGATTACTTTGGACGAGGAAGGCAACCGAACTTCATCGGAAAACTACAAACGAATCGATTGAAGACCAATCAAAAATGCAATACGAAAAAGGCACCCATTGGGTGCCTTTTTCAATTGTTCTATAGTATCTAAAGTTAAGAAGCTACCGCCTCCTTGGAATCAACCATGGCCAGATATCTTTCTGCATCAAGAGCAGCCATACAACCAGTTCCGGCGGCAGTAATGGCCTGTCGGTATTCCTTATCCTGGACATCACCACTAGCGAAAACTCCAGGCTTACTGGTCTTCGTGGTTTTTCCCTCAGTAATTACATATCCAGTGTCATCCATTTCTAGTTGACCCTTAAAAATATCTGTATTGGGTTTATGTCCAATAGCAATAAAAAGACCAGTAATGGAAATATCCTCTTTCTCACCGGTTTGGTTATTCACCATGCGGAGCCCTTCGACCACTTGGTCCCCAATTACCTCATCTACTTCTGTGTTGTAACGGATTTCTATGTTTTCCAGACTATTCACACGGTGTTGCATAGCCTTTGAAGCCCTCATGTGGTCCTTTCTTACCAACATAGTTACTTTTTTACAGATATTGGCCAAATAAGATGCCTCTTCGGCAGCAGTATCACCACCTCCCACTATAGCAACTTCCTGACCCTTATAAAAGAAACCGTCACAGACTGCACAAGCAGATACGCCTCCTCCTCTCAACTTTTGCTCACTGGGAATATTCAAATATTTGGCAGATGCTCCAGTGGAAATGATAACGGTTTCCGCTTCAATTTCTTTTGAATTGTCTACGGTGACTTTATGGATACCTCCAGACTCATCGCTAAAATCAACTGCAGTTACCATGCCAATACGAACTTCTGTTCCAAATCGTTCGGCTTGCTGTTGCAATTGCACCATCATTGTAGGTCCATCGATACCTTCGGGATATCCTGGGAAATTATCAACTTCTGTTGTTGTGGTCAACTGACCTCCAGGCTCCATTCCTGTGTACATTACAGGTTTTAAATCCGCTCTGGCGGCATAAATAGCTGCCGTATACCCCGCTGGACCCGAACCAATTATCAACGTCTTTATTCTTTCTATTTCTTGTGACATAATCGAAATCTTCGTCTATAAGTTGTTACTACAAAAGTAGGTTTTTTGGTCAAAAACTTACACTAGATTTTCAACCTCTTGTCAACAACTGGATTGGATATAATTCTGAAGAGAAAAGAATCAAAGCTTTATTAAAAAAGAGCTGCTTTGGGTTACAGCTCTTTTTTTACAAACATGTAGGTTAAGTCTAATGTTGTTTTGACTTAAAAACCGTTACAACCAAGGAGCTCAACCTCAAAACTCCTTGGCGCAACGTAAATCTTAGTCTGTCAGTTTTTTAGGTAAAGAACACATATTTGGAGCTCAAATATTACCGCTGACGTTTTTGACAAAGATTTGATTAACTAAAGTAATTGCTGATTACAGTATAAACATACTGCGCAAGAGGAAGTCTACATCATGAGAATTAACAGATGATACTTTTCCATTTATGGATGAGGGTTTTGGATCAATGCTTTTTTTTGGAAATAGTTTTGTCCTTTCCAAAAGTCCTATGGCGTATTTTGCTTCTTACGGATTTCTGGCACCACCTCTTTTCCAATCAATTGAATGGCCCTTTTCATATCGTCATGGGACATGCCTACGTCCATCTGAAAATTAAATCTTGTAACACCACCCAGAGTGTAACTATGTCGTAGGATTTTGGCAGCTACTTCTTTTGGATTTCCAATAACCATGGCACTTTGTTCGTCATTGGCTAATTCCTCAAATTGTTCCCTAGTGGGAGGTATCCACCCGCGTTCTTTGTTCATGGCAGCAATAACTTCCGCATAACGAGGATAAAAGATGTCAATAGCCTTTTCTTTGGTTTCTGCTACATATCCAAAGGAATGAAGTCCAACTTGTAATTCCTCTTCTGAAAATCCGGCATTCCGACCTGTTGCCCTATAAACCTCCACTAAGTCCCTAAATTGACCAATTCGCCCTCCTATGGCTGCCAACATTAAGGGTAAACCGAGTTTCCCTGCTCTTGCAAACGAAGTCGCCGTTCCACCAACACCAAGCCAAATTGGTAATTTATTTTGTACGGGTCTCGGATAAATAGCCTGCTCCCTTAGTGGTGGACGATAAAGACCTGACCAGTTTACCATTTCGTTTGAACGTATTTTTAAAAGCAAATCCAGTTTTTCAGCAAAAATGGCATCATAATCATAAAGGTTATAGCCAAATAGGGGAAATGAATCTACAAAGGAGCCACGTCCCACTACAATTTCAGCTCTTCCATTTGAGATTAAATCTATTGTTGCAAAGTTTTGAAATACACGGACCGGGTCTGAAGTACTTAGAACAGTTACTGCACTGGACAATTTAATGGATTTGGTGCGTGCCGCCGCGGCAGCCAACAAAACAGCCTGAGCTGAATCCAAGAACTCTTTGCGATAGTGCTCCCCTATTCCAAAGGCATCCAAGCCAACATGGTCTGCCAATTCTATACGTTCCAACAACTCTTGTATAGCTAAGGCACTGTCTTCATGTCCTTTGGGTGCTGCGGCGAAACTGTCGATTCCTATTTCCATAAATGATAACTGGTTTTACATCTGGTCAATATGTTTTTGAAATTGATTCTTTTGTTCCTCAAATTTAGTATTGTAAGAATCTTCGATAATCTGACCGTCCTTAAAGAAATGACTAAAAGATGGTAAGTAAAAGTCCGAAACGATTTGAGCCCCAAAATGTGGGAACAATTCTTTGGAAACCCGCAACACATTGTTCATAGTTCTCTTACTTGGACTTGTCGACAGCAAGAACATTGGGGTGTTGTTCCAAATGTTCATGGGTTGTTCCATGGGTATTCTAGACATCCAGTCCCAAAGGTTTTTAAAGGCTGAAGTGTGGAGGCCGTTATATTCGGCAACGGATACGACAATGGCATCGCTTTCTTTGATGAGTTCATAAAATCGAATGGCATTTTCATGTACACCACATGCTTTTTCCTCATCTATAGAAAACAAAGGGCATTCATAATGATTGAGATCAGCTACGGTAACCTCAACATTCCGGAGTTGATTTGCTGCATAAATCGCTAGCTGCTTATTAATGGATGTTTTGCTATTGCTTGCCCCAAAGGCTAGTATATTTTTCATTTAAAGTTCTTTGTTTTTAGTACAGATTTGAAAAGGAATCGTTTCAATGACACCCTCTTTTTCATACTTCAAAGTTCCTATCTTATGGTCGAACAAACCATTTATGTTGTTTCCTGCTGGGTCTTCCAAACGTGAATTTACATGTAGTATGTAGTTTCCACATCGCCAAGGTTCTTTGGGAGAAAAGTGCCATTCCGTTTCTCGTCCTTTTATCTCCACCTGTCCTTCTATTGCCTTTTTTTTGGAATCAGTAAGCAGTAGACGCTGTTTTAGGGAATTGTAATCTAACATCTGTGGAAAATGAACGATGTATTTATCCTTGGTATTCGCCTTAGGCATATTGAACCGCCAATTTTTTATATCTGGAACTTTATTATCTGCTGTTATTACTTTCCATTCCTTTTTAAAAGGTTTCAACATTTTCTTGTGATTCACATCCTCTAAACCTTCAATGGTAAGCGTGTATTTCGCATCGGGACGTAATGCTCGACCTAAAGTGTTATTTGCAACCAAGCCTGTTTTTACTCGTGCTGGGTCAAGAATTAATGTTAATTGTGTCTGTTCCTTATTCCATAGTTCATATGCATTGTTGAAAAAAACATTTCTGACTTCTTTATTGTTTTCATCAAGAAGCTTAATCTTTTCAAGGTTTCCAATGGTTTTCATAGGGGATGAAAATTGAATATAAATTCGAAGCAGATTTTCAGGAACTATTTGAGATGAAGGATAAACAGCTTGGACAACCGGTGTATCCCTGGGCTGTTCACAAGCTGTTATTACTACGAAAAGAAACAAATAATAGAATTTCTTACCCTTCATGAAAAGCGAATCTTGGAAATTATCTTCCCATCTTTTCGGATACCAATTCCGGATATCCTTCCATTTGTTTGGCCATATCGTGATATTGCTTTGTAAAGGCTTGTGACTCCGGATACTGATAATCAGGAAAATCATATTCCGAAATAAAGTCACTCAACCTCAAGTAGATTCCGGTTAATTCAGAAACTAAATCTATATCTCCGGTCTCTATATTTCTTCGCATTACACCAAGCATTTGCTGATTTTGAACATCAATCTGCATTACATTGGCTGTAGGTATTTCTTGTATCCCTTCCAGTCCCGTGGCAAACATAGCTTGTTGACCTTCCATTCCATTTCCTTTAGCGCCAGCAACCACGGAGGCAAAAGGAACCATGGTCCCTCCCCTATTCTTATGGGTCACTAGTAGATTTTTGGTTACAGACCCATCCATTTCCTGTGTCATTACCGTAATCATATCAATTGGCGCATTTCCGTAGCCTAACTCTGCTATGGTCTTACCCTTAATATCCGCACCGCTTTGAATTTGTTCTGTGGGAATGGTAACCAATGGAGTACAGGTGTAACTGGCAAGCAATGTTGACTCACCATCAACTTCATCAAACAACATGGTTCGTATGGGGGCTCGGGTTTCATTTTGGGTGTGTACGGCATGATATATCTCAATACTACTCACCATTTCCTGAGAATCGGTAAAAGGATATTTTATTTTTCTCAGCGTTGAGGCAAATTCACTATTGGTCAGTCCTGCAACATAAATGTAGCCGTTATGAAAATCAATATCGGTAATATTTAAAGCACTTGCCGGCGTTTCCTTCCAAAACGATAAGTCCTCCGAGGCGGGTTGATTGATGGTTACACTTGAACTACCCTCAGAAACTTCTAAAAACCGAATGTTAGAGCTTTTTGGATTCAGGATAGCAATTACAGATTTGGCACCTGGTTGGTGTCCCAACTTAATTGAAACATAGGCTTCCTGACTTGCAGGATGAATTTTCATATCGTTGATAATGATGTCCCTAGGTTCCAAGTTTAATTCATTAGCCATTTTCTTATCAAAACCTTCCATATTATAGGGAATGGCATCCTTCATTTCATTAGCCTGAGTGGGAATGGCGTATATTTTTGCCCCTTTACTATCGCCAACAAAAAGAACATTTTCAGGTCCGAAGGCTAAAATGGAAGCTCCGGGCAACTCAGCACTTTTAGGAAAGGGGTTTTCTTGCATTGATTCCGAATCAATACTTGAATCCGCATTACCGTTTGATTCTCCTTGTTTACATGATACCGCCAACAACACTAGCAGTCCAAGTAAGATCTGTGTAAGTTTCATCTTTTTCTTTTTTTAGGTTTTGATTTAATCGATGGTAAAAGATGCGTTGGATAGTTTCAACTTTACATTCATCTCTCCCTCGTTGATATTCCATTTGTACAGCGTGTATTTTCGCACTCCGGTTTTATGCATCGGGTCTTGGTCTGCAATTCTTCTGGCTTCTTCAAAAGAATTGGCACGAATCATAATAGCTCCGTAGCCCCCGGCATTATCAGCTCCTTCAATGGTGGTCTGTCCTCCCATGATCATAGTACCTTGATTTTCAATTTTATGTACAAAATCCATGTGGTCCGGCAATATCTTGGCCACCTCATCAAAAGGCACAACAGGTTCAGTTACATAAAGATAAACTTCCTTATTCATTCCAGTATTCAATTTTTCCGCTTCAGACAGCACATCATCTTGGGCCCATGCCGAAATAGAGCCCAAACACAGGCTTATCAAAAAAAAGGTCATCATTTTTTTCACATTTCTTGTAGTCTTCATAATGGTTCTTTTAAGGTTAATAATATGTCACGTACGTATTTTCATTTAAAACTTGAATTCCAAAGTTGGCCCGGTATAGAAGATGTTATTGGATTCACCAGATTCCTTGATAAAGTCTCCAGCAATAAAGTATGTTGACCTCCATTCAAACTCAATGTTTCGGTTTATTTCATACAATATTTTCATCCCTATCGCACTACCTATATAAGCACTGGAACCACTATCTGCGGTTCGAATTTGAAATCTAGGCGGAGTATATAATCCATCATCTTTTGAGGACCTAAAGAAAAAGGCGTAGTCCATATAAATGGAAAAATCCTTGAAGGGGTAAATCTTGAAGTTGGGATGCAATCCATTGAGGTTTACAGGAGTATTGACCGCTGCCAAACTGTATAAAGCTGGATTTACGAATAATGGACTATAGGTATTCAATTTGTCATCACCGGTATCTCTATCTCCGGAGGAAAAGTCAAATTTTAAACCAAAGGTGGGCTTCCAAGGCGTGTAAATCAGTACATACTTGTAATCAAATTCAAAATTGAACGCACTTATGGTTGCATCACCCAATTCTCCAAATTGATATACCAATTCTGTATTGAATATCATCCGTTTTCCAACTGTTCCGTAACGCCGAATCCCAATGGAATGTCTGGTTTCTTCGCCACTTACATCACTAAAGCTGGAAAAGTCAGAATGAAAACCCAAATAGTACAACTCGGTTTTTCCCAGGATCTTACCAACCTTAAAATCAGAATATACACCCCAAAAAGTTGGGTCGCTTGAACCACTATCAAACAAGGCAAAATCGTTGTCAAAAACATCAAAATCAGGTTGCACCTCTTTCCCATAAAATACTTCTACGGTATTACTGTTAAACACATAATCAGTTTTTAACAAGTCAAAACTTCGCCGCATATTGGGGCCATCCCTCCGAGAAACCAAGCGTCCTGCACCATAATCTAATTGCTTGCGACCAAACGTAAATAGAAAATGATTTTCTTTGTTAGGAATCATAAATTCCACATAAGCTTGATGAAAAGCTAATTCATCATCTTCCAATGCCCTATCGCCTTCGCCACTAGTAAGGCCGTGAAAAAGGTCCACGAATACCCGAACATTTTTACCTAGATGTAGATTGCCATGAAGATTCAACCGTTGGGAATAATAGGTATCGTCTTCTTCAGTATAATTTTCATTAAGTGTGCTTTCAAAGCGTGGCCTATATTGGCCTCCAAGGGTTAAATAAGCGTTTTTACCTCTTCCCAAAGGAATAAACTTAAGGTCTTGGGCAAACATTCTCTCATATTCCGCAGTAGTTTCTTCATCGCCTAAATAGCTATAATCCTCCTCTGCACTATCGTCCATGAAGGAGGGAGGCTCTTTTTTTTCCCCTTCCTCTTCTTGTGCCAAAATGGAAGGATTAGGCACCAGAATTAAAATACCGAGCAGTAGAATTAGTCTTTTCATTTCCACGGGTTGATTGGTTCATGTCCTAGTCTATGTAAAGTTTGCCCAGAAATAAATCCTGTGCATTAATCCTGATTAAGAAATGAGCTATTTCGACTGTAGATAGCGACTTTTTGCCTTGCTTAACGCTTCGGGCGTTACTCCAAGATAAGATGCAATCATTTTTTGGGGAATACGTTCGGCAACTTGGGGATAGGTAGTAATGAAGTGTTTATACCTTTCTATTATGGAAGAACTCATTAACATGATAACCCGTTTTTGAAGGGCTATCATTCTGTTGAGTACTTTGGGGGTGTTTCTTTTGGCAAAGGCCAAGGTCTTTTCCCGAATTAGTACTTTGGAATCTTCCAAGGCGTCAATAAAAAGGTCCGCTGGGGCATTTGGAGGAAGATGGTCGGTAATCACCGTACCTTCCGGGCCAAAGAGAAATATATGTTCTTTCCCCTTTTCATCAATGGAATAACAACGGAGCAGTCCCTTCCGAACGACAAAAACCTTAGTATCCTTATCTCCTTGACGTTGTAAAATCTGTCCTTTCTTTACCCAAACCGTTTTCATAGGTTTCAAACTTATTGTTGAAATCCTTGTTGAGCATTAATCCAAATTAAGAAATGCCTTTTGAAAAGCTGATTGTATGGATACTTCGGCATGCATTAAAAACCGGTTGTTATAAAAGGAAAATTATAATATCCTTAACATACAAACCCAGCATAAATCTTCTAGATTTGTTAGGAGGTGAAAGTTGTAATTAAACATATTGGTGCGTTTCTATTAATTGGTTTGCTTCTAATAAAAGTTTCTGCGTTCCATGTTTATGAACACCATGACGAGCCCGATGAACATGAACACCAATGTGAGCTGTGTTTTCTCACTTTCATTTCCCAACAAGTTGATATTCTGGTTTTTGATACAAATTTTATTCAAATAGGATTTGAACTTCCAGAATTTACGGAACCAATCAATATTACAGATTTATCTTTCCCTTTTGGGTTTTGGCCATCCGGTTTATTGTCCAGACCGCCACCTTTTTCCACTTCCCAATTGATAGTCTAGAAATTCCAGACTTCTTGAGAAGTAATTTTTGGAAATGTGAAACCCGCTTTTACCTTTTATTAAGCTGATTTGCATCCGCTTCATAGCCATACTTTGGAACTTGGTCGTGGATTTATATATAGTTCAAATACAAACTGATGATTATAACAAACAACCTCTCAAAAACATACGGGAACCATACAGCTCTCGATAAATTAAATCTTAACATTAAGGAAAACGATATTTACTGTCTTCTTGGCGCAAACGGCGCAGGCAAGACAACAACCATCAACCTTCTATTAGGCTTTATAGAACCTTCTTCCGGAAGTGCGTTCATAAACCAAATGAATGTTCATGAGAATCCAAAAGCAACGAAGCGATTTTTAGCCTATATTCCAGAAAACCTGATGTTATATCCTAGTTTATCCGCTATGGAAAACTTGGAATATTTTTCGGGAATTGCAGGTAAAAAACTATCGAAGGAGCAGCTCGCGGGGTTTCTTGATGAAGCCGGCTTGCAATCAGAAGCCTTCACCAAACGAATTTCAAACTTTTCCAAAGGAATGCGGCAAAAAGTGGGTATCGCGATTGCTTTGGCAAAAGACGCCAAAGTACTGCTCTTGGATGAACCAACTTCTGGATTAGACCCAAAGGCCAGTAACGAATTTGGTTTGTTGTTGCAAAAACTACGTACAAAGGGAGTAGCAACCTTAATGGCAACACATGACTTGTTTCGAGCTAAAGAAGTAGCCACACATATTGGGATTATGAAAGATGGTCAGTTAAAGCAGGAATTAGTGGCAGCAGATATTACCCTTCAGGAATTGGAGTCCGCTTACCTCAATACCATGGATTATAAAGAACTGGCCTTATGATTCTCAAGACCTTTCTAAAGGAAACCAAGGAACTGGTACGCGATGGTCGTGTACGTATTGCCTTCGTAATTGTGGTCTTTCTATTGGGCATAGCCATTTGGATAAGTACCAAACAATACCAAAATGTGAATGAGCAGTACGCATCAGCCACTTCCATTGAACGTGGGCTATGGGATAACCAGGGAGAAAAGAATCCACATTCGGCCGCACACTATGGTACCTATGCATTCAAACCTAAATATCCGCTATCCTTAGTAGACCAAGGAGTGGATAAGTATGCAGGAACTTCCATTTTTTTGGAGGCACATAAACGCAACGAGGCGCAGTTCAGCGCAGCTACGGACCAAACCGGGCTAGCACGTTTTGGGGATTTAACCCCAGATTTTATTCTTCTTTTTATCATTCCCCTACTCATTATCCTTTTAGGCTATAACAGTTTCACCAAGGAACGTGAAATGGGAACGTTGACCTTATTGAAAAGTCAAGGAATCATCAACTGGAAATGGATGTTGGGCAAATGGCTAGCTCTTTTTCTTCCTATTATGGGGATTACTCTTGTTTTGTTTTGGAGTGCAGGGGTTTTATTATCGAACTTAAAAGATTTTGGGGTTTTCAAATGGGAATCCCTTTTTATGATGTGCCTTGTCTTCGTGGTGTATTATATGATTTTCACGAATGTGGTTCTTTTAATTTCAGCTTTAACCAAAAAATCGGGTATATCCCTTGTGGTATCCCTTTGTATTTGGATCATAGCCTGTTTAGCCGCACCTAAAGCCGCTAGTAACATAGCGGAAAGCAAACATCCCTACCCAACTAGACAAGAATTCGCTGCCAATGTTTTAAAAGACAAAAAAGAGGGACTGGATGGACATAATCCATGGAGTAAGGAGGCCAAACTATTGGAGGAAGAGGTACTTCGGGAGTTTGGGGTTGACAGTCTTCATCAACTTCCTTTCAATTTTGATGCCTATCGCATGCAAAAAGGTGAAGAACACGAAGCTGAGGTCTATTTTAAGCATTATAACTATTTAAAGGACCAATACACACAACAATCCAAGGTATATAAAAGCTTGGCCGCTATTTCGCCCTATTTACCCGCACGTTTTTTGAGCATGTCCATTGCGCATACGGATTACGCAACGCATTGGGATTTTGCGGATGCTGCGGAAGAATACCGAATAGCTACCCAGAGATTCTTGAATGATAACTTTGCTCAAAATTCAAAATATGGCAACTGGCGATATCAGGCAGATGCTAGTTTATGGAAAGATTTACCCGCTTTTGAGTATGACCCACCTGAATTAAACGCCATTATTTCTAAAAATACCCCTAACCTGCTAATAATGGGTGTATGGCTTGCAACTTCCTTCGGATTTTTACTACTATCAATCAAAAACATCTAATCATGCTTACCTATAATTTTAAATACGAATTAAAGCTTTTGTTACGAAGTAGATGGATTCAACTGCTTAGTCTAATCCTTCTTTTGCTTTTTGGATTTTCCACTTATAACGGACTTCAAAAAGTAGAGAAACGAAAGAAGGACATAGCTGATGCACATCTTGAGGTCAAGGAAAATGATGAAATGATGCTAAAATTGATAGACTCTGTAGAACAGGGAATGCAAGTAAGTGCATCACGATGGACCATTCCCACCCAGCCTATGGCTGTGGGAAATTATCACCCTAGAGTGGCTGCTATGGACCCGCAACCCATGGAATTCATAGCAACGGGTCAGGGAGATTTGTTTACCCACTATGTCAAACCAAAAGTATCGGGTGACGACTTTGTACTGAACTTTGCAGAAATGACCAGTCCTGTCCAGTTGCTTTTTGGGAGTTTTGATTTGGCTTTTGTCATAGTTTATCTTTTACCTCTACTCATCATTGCCTTCTCCTATAACGTACTTTCGGCAGAAAAAGAAAGTGGCTCTCTAAGACTGTTGGCTTCACAACCCATTGGCATTCAAAACTGGGTCTTGCAGAAGTTGGGATTGCGGTTTTTTTGGCTCTCGATATTGGTCATTTTGACCATGACCATCGTTTTTTTCGGTGTGGGTCTGAGCCCTTTTGCTGAAATCTTGAGTTTTTTGGGATTACTAGCGTTGGTTTTGGTATATATGTTGTTCTGGTTCGCGCTAACATTTTTAATCAACCTTTGGGTGGGTAGTTCATCAAAAAATGCGGTAGTGCTTTTAGGACTTTGGGTAGCATTTGTGCTATTGGTGCCTTCTGTGTTGAACCAATTGGGCAATACACTATATCCTATGCCTTCCCGCACTTTAATGATAAATGAAATGCGAACTCTTAAAGCCGAGCTGTCCGGAAAACAAGATGAGATATTGGATAATTACCTTCGAGACCATCCCGAATATGCCATAAACGATAGTACGCAATCCAGAGGATTTTACCACCGCTATATGGCTTCGCAAAAGCTGGTTAAGGAAGAAATGGCACCAGTTATAAACGCATACGAAGAGCAATTGAAAAAACAGCAAGCTTGGGTGGGTTCTCTTAAATGGGGTTCTCCTGCAATTATTGTTCAAGAGTCTTTGAACCAAATGGCTGGCACCTCTACAAAGGACTATGAAAGCTTCAGGAAACAAGTAATAGGTTTTGCTGGTACTTGGAGAGACCACTTTTTACCTTTCTTGTACAACAACCGAGATTTTTCCCAGAAAGATTATGGTGACTTACCCAATTTTCAATACGAGCAAAAGTCATATGCCTCTTTTGCAGTGATTCCCATTTTATTTTTGATTTGCATCGCTCTCTTTGGATTTGGATTTTTGTTTTCCAAGCAGACTGGTAAATCAGGTGTCCTCACTTCCAGCTGAAATGAAAAAGGTATTCCTTCTGATTTTTGGATGGTTCTTCTGGGTGGGAACAGCGCAACAAACTGTGGACAACTTCCCACCTCCTGAAACTCCAGTGTCCATTATCGCCTCTAGAACTACGGGAATGATAACAATAGATGGGCGATTGGATGAGGCTGATTGGGATTTGGCCCAACCCATCACCGATTTTTTTCGGGTAGAACCAGTACAAGGCGGTACAGTAAAAAATCCCTCTGAAGTCCGCGTCCTGTTCGATGACAAGAACATTTATTTTGGGGTTTTTGCATTGGATTCATTGGGTAAAAAAGGGGTTCGGATGCAGGATTTGAGCAGGGATTTTAATGGCTTGGAAAACGATGTCTTTGGAATCCAGATTGACGCCCAAAACACCAAACAGTATGCAGTCTCTTTCCAAACAACACCTTACGGAAATCAGCAGGATGTCCAAAACTTTAATGACAATATTAGAGACGAAGATTGGAATGCTCTATGGCGTGTTCGCACACAACGGACGGATAAAGGGTATTTTGTTGAGTTTGCCATTCCCTTCAAATCCATCCGTTACGATAAACCTGTGGAAGGTGTTCCTGTAGAATGGGGGGTCACTTTTTTTAGATTGGCCCGAAAAGACTATGAAAAAACCGTTTTCCCGGCCATACCCCAGTCTTTTTCTGAAAATCGAATGACCTATGCTGCAAAACTTACAGGTTTGGAAGTACCTACGCCTTCTGCCAACATTCGTATTGAGCCCTATGCCTTATATCAATATGATGAGAATAGAGAAGGAGATGATTTGGTCGATAAATTGAACAACCCAAAAGTTGGGGGCGATGTGAAGTGGGCGATTAGCCCAAATGCAGTGCTTGATTTGACCATTAATACCGATTTTGCCCAAGCAGATGTGGACCAGGCAGTAAACAACTTGGAACGATTCAACATCTTTTTTCCCGAACGGCGACAGTTTTTTTTAGAAAATTCTGGAATATGGGCGGGAGCTGGGAATAACTTTGTACGACCCTTTTTTAGTCGTGCAATCGGTCTTTCAAATGCTTTTAATGCCACACCTGCCCCTTTGGATGCCGGAGCACGTTATACAGATAGAAATGAAAACCGAACAATAGCTGCCCTTGCTGTACGTCAAAGGGAAACAGACGATAGTCCAGGTGCCACTTTTGGAGTAGCTCGTTACACCAAAAACTATGGACAAGAGAATAATGTTGGTGCCATGGTCACTTATCGAAGAGATGATTCATTTGGCGATTTGAGCGTAGATAGTCAAAATAATACGACCATTTCCATAGATGGCTTTATTCGTCCCAAAAGCGAAATTACTTTTTCGTATTTACTATCCACATCTCTAGATAGTGAAACGGATAGACAGGGGTATTCAGGGAGAATCTTTGCAGGAGCTCGTACCAATGATTATTATTTAGGTTATGTAAACTACTTTGTTAGTGAAGATTACAACCCAGACATGGGTTTCGTTTTCCAGAAAGATGTCATGTACCACACAACCGGTGGCTATGCTATCGTGCGTCCCAAATGGCTACCGTTTGTCCGGCGTTGGGACCCAGGAGCATTTTTTGACTACTTTCATGACTTTGAGAATTTTGGAAAATTTCAGCAGTCCAACCTCTACATTTTCCCGATTTATACTTGGTTCAAAGACAATAGTTTTTTGGAAGTTTCTTTAAGACCTACCTGGCAGAACATTAATTTTGCCTTTGCTCCATTAGGACTTGAAATTGAGGAAGGGCGCTATAGTTATACCCGTTATACGCTACGTTACAATTCGGACCGCTCCAAAAAGTTCTCCGGTTCAATACGATATGACTTCGGTAATTTTTACAATGGTATTCGAAATTCAGTAACAGCTGGTTTAAGATATGCACCGATGCCTCAAATTGCAATGAATATCGATTACGAAAACAACAATATAAATAGTGTAGGAGTCCTATCCGAAAATCTAAATACCGATTTATACACGGGAACTTTACGTTTGGCATTGAATCCCAGAGTTCAACTATCCACATTTTATCAATATAATAGCTTTGATGAACAGGGCAGGTGGAATGTTCGATTTAGTTGGGAATACATGCCCTTATCATTCATATATATCGTTTTGAACGATACTCGGACCGAAGTTTTTGACCCGATACAACAGAGCACTCAATTTATAAGCAAAATCACCTTTTTAAAACAGTTCTAGCTGTGAATATTTAGGCGGTTCTTCCATAAAAACCCTAAATAGAAACTCTAAGCCCCCCATATACATTGAATCCAGGTGCAGGTTCGAAAAAGCGACTTCCAAAGGCATTCAAACGCACATTATCATTGTATTCTGTATCAAATAAATTGTTGACGCCAAAATATGGACTTAGACTCCATCCTTTAAAATCCAGTTTTTGGGAAACGCTTACATTCGAGATAATAGCAGAAGGTTCTGAAACCGCATTGCTATCATTGGCAAAAAAATCTCCGCGGTATTGGGCATTCCACCGCACCACCAAACCTTTAGACGAACGATACAATCCTTCCAAAAAGGCAAAGTGTTCAGGAATACCGGGTAACCTGTTGCCATTAAAATTGCCCAATGGAATCTCAAAACGATTATAGGAAAATCTGGACCAGGCATAGGAAGCATTAAACCGAATCGTGTTGTTCAACCAAAAAACCGTGGCCAATTCAACCCCAAATCGCTCTGCGCTTCCTGCATTTCTAAAGAAGGTACGGTCTGGAAAAGCTTCCAGTTCGAAGGGCACAATATCGTCTTCCGTTTCAATATAAAAAACCGTAGTTTCCAATCTAAATTTGGGTTTGGAATAGGTATAACCACCTTCAATTGTGATGGAGGTCTGTTCATTCAAATTTTGATTAAACCCTCCTGTATCATTTGGATTGGCAGAAAGCTCACTTAACACAGGGGTTTCAAAACTGGTCGCAAAATTGCCAAATAGAGATTGGTTCTTGTTCAATTTGTACCGTAATCCAATACTTGGATTCACTGTATTTAAAACAATCCTGTCAGAGGCGTCCCCATTACCCAAAAACGTATCTTCTACCTCAAGCACATTGTTATCATAGCGGAGGCCCGCTCTAAAAATCCATTTTTCAATTCGGGATTGAAGGATAGCAAAAGTGCCAAAGTTTCTAAAAATCTCATTTTGTTGAAGTGTAATATCTCCTAGTTCTCCCGAATCATTAATGAATCGGGTACGTCTATCATTTTGTGAAGCCAGTTCATAGCCCAATTGAGCCGTTAAGTGTCCTTTCTTTTCAAAAAAATCAAAACTCACATTAGACCCATGGCCCCAGTAATTTCTAACCAAGTTAACGGCGCCACCAAAGGAAAAGGGTAATTTGTTGGCAAAATCACGATAGGAGTAATATACAAATGAGTTTAGGTTCAGATTTGAAGGTTTCCATTGAAACGCTGCACCAGTTTTAAATTGTCTTACGGATTCCCCAGCATCAAATTCAATATTACGGTCCCTAGCTTGGGTTCTATCCAATTCCACATCTTCTTGCGTAATTCCACCTGCATCTTGAGCAATCGGACTATCAGTATAGTTGAGTTGGAAATTGAAATTGGTCTCTTTTCCTGTTTTTAGCCTTGTCCTTAAATTGAATTGATTGGTCTCAAATCGGCTATTGGCCCGAAAGCCATCTGAGGTGGTCCTATTCGCGAAAAGTACCGTTTTCGATTTACCGGTACCAAGTCCAGCAATAGCTTGGAACGTCTGAAAATTATAACTTCCGATAGCCGATGAAAGCTCCACAAAGTCTTTAGTGAAGCTGGATTTGGTATTTACATTGATTACGCCTCCTGAAGCATTACCATAAAGGGAAGATGATGCGCCACGAAGGACTTCAATTTTTTCAATCAGTCCCAAATTGAGATTATCCACTTGTCCCTGTCCATCTGGGGTAGTTTCCGGGATACCATCAATTACCAATTTTACCCCGCGTATTCCAAATGCTGAACGAGCCCCAAAACCTCGAATTGAAATTCGCGTGTCTTGTGCAAAGTTGTTGCTATTTAGCACGAAAACCCCCGGAACACCTTGAAGGTAATCATTGGCAGAAAGTTGTTGCAGATTTTGTTGAACCGCTCCAAATGTGTTTACAGTAACAGAGGCAGGGAGCTCGTCCTTTGAAATCGAAAGACGGGCAGCTTCTATCACTACCGTATCCAATTCAATTGTTTGGATACTGTCTTGTTGGGCCTGTCCTTTATAATAAAGTGATGTTATGAGTAGTAAAACAATTACTCTTACCCGAGATACGGATAGGGCAGAATTTATCAAACCGGCAATTTTAAGATAACTAAATGAAGCAATAAATTTCCGCTATTGTTTTCTATTTATCAAGCTTTTTGTTTTTATCAACAAAAAAGACCGGGAATACACCGTAATTTCAATTTTTTGGTGATTCCCGGTCTGGTTCGTTTTATTTCTCCAAAGAAATCATTTGCACATTTGCATCTGAAATCTCTCCATTGATTTTTGAAACGTATTCATCCATCAAACGAGTTAAGGCTGAAACCTCAACGTTTAATTCTTTAGTTACCTCAGCAAAAAATTCTTGTGCCTGGTCCGTTGGAGGATAATCCCCTCTTTGAGAATCTGTCATCAAAAAGGCCAGTCGATTATTTATTCGAATACCGTAGTTCAAGGGATCCTGTCTACTCTGGTTTTTGGTCATGTGAATGTTGTTTTCAATTACGTCCAACTTCGATTCGAAATCAGTAATCATATCCTTCAATTCCTTTTTCAAACCTGATTTTCCTTTCAAATAACTTAAGTCCTTTTTAGCGTTACGTATTTCTATGATTGCCGAATTTGCTTTGCTCACTTCATCGCGCACGGCCATCAAAAAGTCAAACTGATTTTTATAATCGCTATCCGTATTGGACATTCTGGGGTCCTTTACTATGCTCAAAACTTCTTCAGAGCTCTGCCCATTGTATGTCAAACGGACTTTATAATCACCCGGTACGGCCTTCGGACCAATATTGGGAGAGGAATAAAACACCATCCCTTTAAAAGTCTTATATCCAGGATATCTCATATTCCAGATAAGTCGATTTCCTCCTGATTCTACCTTTAAGGGTTTGTCTGCGGAAGGGTCAAGTTTATTTTCTTTAGCCACATTTGAGGAAAACCGCTGAATCAAGGTTCCATCCATTTCTAGTATCTCAATGGATACGCTATCCGATTTCTCAAAATTCTTTACGTAATAATTAATAATGGCTCCGTTAGGATGATTTTCACCAACCAACTTGGTATTTGGTTTTCGCCATCCACCTGATTGCTGTATGCGATATGCCTTATCTGGCTTATACAAATAAAATGACGAACTGGCCATTTCCTTGGAGAGTTGATGCAAGGGAGTTAAGTCATCAATCATCCAAAAGCTACGACCGTGCGTAGCCGCTATCAAGTCATTATCCCTAACATGCAAATCTCGAATTGATGTGATGGGTAAGTTTAATTGAAAGGGAGACCAACTGGCGCCGTCGTCAAAAGACACGTACATCCCCCACTCGGTTCCGGCATATAATAATCCTTCGCGCATTTTATCCGAGCGAATAGCTCTGGTATAATAATTACTCTTAATGCCTTTGGTAATTACTTGCCAAGTCTTGCCATAATCCGTTGTCTTGTATAAATAAGGGGTATAGTCTCCAAATTTGTAAGAGGTGGCTGCCACATAAGCGGTACCTTTTTTAAATGGACTCGGGTCTATGCAATTAATCATATTTAGTTTTGGACTTATGCTTTCTGGAGGTGTTACATTCTCCCAATTTGCACCATTATCCCTAGAAATATGAATCAACCCGTCATCGCTTCCTACCCAAATCACGCCTTCTTCCAATGGGGATTCATTGATGGCGAAGATATTGGAATAGAACTCAGCACCCGTGTTATCCTGAGTGATAGGTCCTCCCGAAGATTTGATGGTTTCCGGCAAACCTCTAGTAAGGTCAGGTGATATGGTTTTCCAAGATTGTCCACCATTTGTGGTAGCATGTAAAAAGTTAGAACCTGCATATAATGTATTAGTATCATGAATACTGAATTTGACCGGAAAATTCCAGTTAAATCGATATTTCATCACTTCAGCACCCGAACCAGCAGGATTATCTGGCCAAACATTTATGGACCGGGTTTGGTCTACAGAATGATCTTGTCGCATCATGTATCCCTTGTACGTACCTCCATAGACAATATCACTATTGTTTGGATCAGGTGCCAAGTGAGCGCTTTCTCCTCCGGCGGTAGGCTCCCAGTCACGTTCTGTTATGCTTGACCCAGAAGATCTACTATTGATACGAACCGTACTATTGTCCTGCTGTGCCCCATAAATTTTATAGGGAAATGAATTATCTGTGGTAACCCTATAAAATTGAGCGGTAGGTTGATTGTGATAGGTGGTCCAGTTTTCTCCTCCATCATTTGAAACTTGTGCTCCTCCATCATCAGCAATCACCATTCGGTTGTTGTTATTAGGATCAATCCATAAGTCATGGTGGTCACCGTGAGGTGCATTTTTCAAGGTAAACGATTTTCCACCATCTGTAGACACCCCATAGCTCACGTTCATTACGTAAACCTTGTCCTTATTTTGAGTGTCTGCGTAAATTCTACTGTAATACCACGCCCTTTGTCTCAGCGCCCTATTCTCATTAATTTTTTTCCAAGTTTTCCCCGCATCTTCTGATCGGAAAACTCCACCATCTTCAGCTTCTATAATCGCCCAAACTCTCTCGGAATCTACGGGAGATACAGCTATCCCAACGATACCCCAAGGACCTTTGGGCAAACCTGCATATTTCGAAATATCTGTCCAAGTGTCTCCTCCATCCGTACTCTTATACATCTTGCTATCCGGTCCTCCACTGTCCATTCGATATCCATTTCGTTTCATTTCCCAGGTGGCAGCATAGATAATTCTTGCATTGTTGGGGTCCAAAATAAGGTCGCCTGCACCAGCCTTATCACTTTCATAAAGTATCTTTTCCCAGGTTTCACCTCCATCTTTGGAGCGGTAAACACCTCGTGTCGTGTTTGGTTTCCAGAGATTACCGATTGCCGCAACATAAACCAAATTGGGATTTGTTGGGTGTATTCGTATTCTGGCGATATGCTCCGAACCTTCAAGTCCAATAAATTTCCAGGTCTCCCCAGCATCTTGGCTTTTCCAAATACCATTTCCAGAAGAAACATTACCTCTAAGGGTTTGTTCCCCTTCTCCTACGTAAATCACGTTGGGGTCAGATTCCGAAACGGCAACTGCTCCTATAGATCCTCCAAAATAGCCATCTGAGATACAACTCCAGGTATTTCCCGCATCGGTGGTTTTCCATACGCCTCCCCCAGCGGTACCCATATAGTAAAGGTTAGGATTGTTTAGTACTCCAGTGGCAGTTCCCGCGCGTCCTCCCCTAAAAGGTCCCACTAAGCGCCATTGAACGCCATTATACAAGGATTCGGAATAGGTTTCTGTAACTGCTTTACTTCTCTTACGTTGAGCAGAAATGTCATCAGTTGGCAATGCAAAAAGTACCAAAAAGAGGTACAAGTAAAATCGTTTCATACGGTGTCGTTGTTTTCGTCTCTTAAAAATAACAATATAATTGTTCTGAAATGCTAAATGACGAAGCAATTCAAACCGTATAGTAGGATTAACCCGAATACTTACTACCCAATTATTAGAAAATCATCCAAACAAACAGGACCATTATTAGTGTCGGAACACTATCAGAAGAACATTAACGCTCAACCTTTTTAGGCTTCACAACTGGTACATTCTTTCTTTTGTTTGAATTTTTGCGCAGCGTTCATGCTATGCTGATAGTACAAGGATTTTAAGCCCATTTTCCAGGCGGTTACATGAATTTTATTGATGTCTTTTGTAGGCATATCTGGATGAACAATGATGTTCACGGATTGCCCTTGATCAATATAATTCTGTCTCGCTGCAGCTTGATATACCACATCCAATTGGTCTAACTCGGAATACGTTTTGAAAATAGCCTTTTCCTCTTCGGATAAGAAATCTAAATGTTGAACAGAACCATCACGATCTCTAATGCTCTTCCACACCTCATTTGTATTCTGTCCTTTCTCCTCCAAAAGGTCCATCAAATATGGATTTTTGATAGTAACCTTGATTTTGGCGATGTCTTTTACATAAATATTGGACCAAATCGGTTCGATTCCCTGGGAAACCTGTCCCAGAATAAATGCTGAAGAGGTTGTTGGGGCTATAGCATTCAATGTTGCATTTCTTCTGCCATACCCTTCGAGTACCTTAGGTTCCCCAAAACGAGCGGCCAATTCTTCAGAAGCTTTATAAGACCTTTCTTTCATGGTCTTGAAAATTTCATTGTTCAAGTTATAGGCCTCTTGACTATCAAAAGCTATCCTTTTGGATTGCAATAAGGAATGCCATCCCAAGGCACCTAATCCCAGTGCTCTGTTTTCTTTAGCAAAATTGTAGGCACGTTCCATGAATAAAAAGGTTTGCCTATCATCCCTATTCGAAGAATCACGGTATACCTCTAGCTTTTCAATAAATTCAGTAATTACGGCATCTAAAAAGTAGACCATAGTCTCAACCGCATCCGTATCTTTCCATTTATCATAATGCAGCAAGTTAATACTGGAAAGTACACAAACGAAGGACCAGTCGTCATTGGAAGGCAACATAATCTCAGTACATAGGTTACTAGCATAAATTTGATGCTTCTTATCTTGGTATACATCTGCACTATTGTTGTTCGCATTATCCGAAAAGAATACATAAGGATATCCCATTTCACCTCTACACTGCAGAACCCTTGCCCATACTGTACGTTTGTTCACATCTCCCTCAATCATTTCTTGCATCCATTGGTTGGTCACAGTAACGCCATGAGTAAGTTGTTGGATAGGATTTCCTTCGGTCCCTATCTCTAGAAATTCCATAATATCTGGATGGTCAATTGGTAGATAAGGAGAAAATCGTCCTCTTCGCACCGAACCCTGACTAACAACATCGACCATTGATTCGAACAACTGCATAATATGAACAGCACCAGAAGCCTCTCCATTATTCTTTACAGCAGCCCCTCTGTGGCGTATCTTTCCAAAATATCCAGATGTACCCCCTCCTAATTTGGACATCATACCCACTTCTGATTGTGTATAGAGGATATTACCCATGTCGTCATCAATGTGGGACCCGAAACAGCTAATGGGCAACCCTCTTTCTTTTCCGAAGTTTGACCATACCGGAGATGCCAATGAGAAGAACCCTTCTGACATATATTTATAAAACTTATCTCCATACCCAGGAATTTGTAGGATAGCTTCTGCCCTATCACCAATTTCCCGAATTCGTCCTTCGGGGGTTACTCCCTCGGTCAAGTAGCCAGATGCCAGGAATTTTCGGCTGTACTCATTCAACCAAGAAAAATCGCTATTCTCTTCTACAGTTTTTAAACTGGTAAGGCTTTCTTTTCGGGCTTTTACAAGTTCGTTTGAAGTTGTCGCTTCAGTTTGGGCATTCAATTTTTCGGAGATATTGTTTTCCATATTTTAAAAAAGATCGTCGCTAGTTATACTTTGTGTTCTTTTACTATAGTTTATAGAGCGCTTAACAAAAAAATCGCCATGTTTTGTGCCGATGATTTCATCATCAAACCACTCTGTTTGTTTTAGAAGTTCGTTGTCTATCTCGAAGGTTTTTTCAATACCAATACTTTCCAAAGAGTTATTGAAACGGTTTTTAATAAACTCATTTACCACAGATTTGGGTAAAAAGTCAATTTCGCCTTCTTCAAAAATCCAGTCCACAATTTTACTTTCGGCAATAAAGGCTTCCTCACATAACTCCTTAATCGTGGCATGATAGCTTTCATCAAACCACTCCGGGTTTTCGTTTTTAATGATGTTGATTACATCTATTCCAAAATCACCGTGAATCTGTTCTTCTTTGGATGTAGCTTCAACTACGTTGGAGATACCTTTAAGCATATTCTTGTGCTTATTAAAAGCCATGATTATCAAGAATTGGGAAAACAGCGAAACATGCTCGATAAACAAAGAAAACAGTAAGATAGATTCTGAATATTCTTTACGGTCCTCGCTTTTTGCATTTTTAAGAGCAGTTTCCAGATACTGAACCCGCTTCATAATAACTGGCTTCTTTTTTAAGGTTTCGAATTCCTTGTTTAACCCCAAAATTTCCAGAAGATGGGAATATGCATCATGATGACGCACTTCACTTTCCGCAAACGTGGCTCCCACTGAACCAATTTCTGGTTTGGGCATACGATGGTAAATATCCCCCCAAAAGGTTTTTACGGCTACCTCTATTTGGGAAATGGCCAACATCGTATTCTTTATGGCACTTCGTTCTACGTCCGTTAAACGGGATTTAAAGTCTTGCACATCACTGGTAAAATTAAACTCGGTATGAATCCAGTACGAATGACGAATAGCTGGAACATATTCATACAATTGTGGATACTCATAAGGTTTAAGGTTGATTCGCTTTTCAAAAATGTTCGATTTTCTGCTTAATGCCTGCTGATTCCTATAAATAATATAGGCTTTCGCCACATCTTGGAATTCGCTGGCCATTAATTTGGTTTCCACAATATCTTGGACCTGTTCTACCGTTGGGACATAGGTAGGCTCTAATTTTTTTCTTTCTAAAAGTGCCTCGTGCACTTTGCTTGCAATAACCTGAGCATCAGATAGTTCTCCATGTTCAACGGCCGTCATTGCCTTTAAAACAGCATTGGTGATTTTGTGAAGTTCAAAAGATTTTGTGCTAAAATCCCTTTTAGTGATATGTGTAATTTCCATAAAGAAAATGATTTTGAGTGGAAACGTTCTAAATAACGTCAGGTAAAATTCACATTTTCTTCACATTAATTTTATGATAACCCGATTGCGTTCTTCACAATCTTATCAACAACTAAAATTTGGTCATAATTACGTAGAATTTGAGAATTCAAAGTACTGAATATCATACACCTTTAAGTATTACCCCAAACCAAACCATTTTGCAAACCAATAGATTAAAAAAATCCAGTTTTCGGTTTAACCTCAAAATCAATATCAGTAGACTATCCCTCAAGCCCATTTGACCATAAATCAAAAAATGTTGTCGGTAAAAGCAAGATTCAGGGGTAACATTTTGACTAGTTGTTACATAAAATAGTGTGCGAATATTCGCTTTCCTATTCAAAAAAACCAATAACTAAGATGTCAGACTTTTATTCAACCCAAACCGTTAAACAAACTTTAAATATGGAAATTCCCAGTTACACATTACTCTTAAGAAAAACTTTCTTCCTCTCATCTGGTTAGGTGGAGATAGTACGAACAAGACTATATCTCTTAAAAATAGACCTTGAAAAACTACTGTAGTTTAACCAGTCAGATACTCCCCAATTCTTAGAAGCCTATTCCAAATGCCTTCCTAAAATCTGGATGCATGTGTGAATTATAATAATAGCAATTCACCTCCCTCGTAGTCCTATCAGGAACTACCAAATAGTAAGGAAGCTATGTGATAAAACAACCGATTCAAAGCCAAGCATAATTGATAATCCTAACAACCAACCAATGAAAAACCTTTCCTTCTTATTACTACTATCTTGTATACTCTGGACTCAAACCAATGCGCAGACCCATCAAATTCTATCTGTAGTAGCTAGCTCACAGGAATCACAAAATCCAATAGAGAATAGTGTAGACAACAACTTGAATACACGCTGGAGTGGTCAGGGTGTCGGTACAACAGCCACCTTGGATTTAGGTTCATTAAAGAATTTTGATCAACTACGAATTGTTTTTTACAATAGTGATCAAAGATGGGCACGATTTGACTTGGAAGTGTCCGAAGATGGTATTGTTTGGTCGTCAATTCCAGGTAATACATTTGAAAGTACTTCTGGCACGCCCATAACAGAGTTTGAAGACTTTAACTTCACGAATCAGTACGCAAGGTATTTACGGTATATAGGTCAAGGAAATCAAGATAACGATTGGAATAGTATTTGGGAAATACAAGTAGTCAATACCTCTTTAGATGATGATATTGGTAATAGCGACAGCCAAGCTCCATCAACTCCTACACTAGCATCCACAGGTCAGGCGGATATATTCGTTGACTTATCTTGGTCCGGCGCTACCGACAATGTTGGGGTTACCGGCTATAGAATCTATAAGGACAACGTGTTGGAAACGACCCTGGGTAATGTATCCGCATATCAGGTAACTAGTCTTACAACCTCAACTACTTATACATTCAAAATAAGAGCATTCGATGCTGCGGGAAATGAAAGTAGTGACAGTAATACCATCTCTGTAACTACAAATGATAGCAGCACGGGAGGAAATCCAAACAATAATTATTTATGGACAGGGGATAGTTCAGAGGTAAGCTACAGCGGAAATGTGGCCATTGGCCGAAGCTCGGTTCCTACAGGCTACAAAATGGCGGTAGAGGGCAAGATTCGTACCCGTGAGGTGCGAGTGGATCAAGAAAACTGGCCTGACTATGTATTCGGAGAGGATTATAACCTACCCACTCTTGATGAAATCCAAAAGCATATTGATGAGAAAGGCCATTTGCCCAATATGCCTTCTGCCAAAGAAGTAGAGACTAATGGTATGGAGCTAGGAGAAATGGATAGACTGCTTTTGCAAAAAATTGAAGAACTGACACTTTACATACTAAAGCAAGACCATATAATTCAGCGATTACAACATGAATTGAATGCACAAAAACAATAACACCTAACACTATTTACAATGCGAAGTATTTCTTTTTTGGTTTTTTTCTTCATACTATTCCTAAAATTACCAGCCCAGGATATAGTAACCGAAAATCAAACCGGCCCGGCAACAAACGACCCTTTTTCGGTATTTGAAAACGTTCCGTCCAGTCCAGAAATGGGGACATTGGGAGAATATGGAAAAATTGATGCCTCCAGTTACAACGGCAAAGCGAACATCAGTATTCCCATTTCCACAATAAATTTTGATGGTCTACAATTACCCATCCAATTAACCTATGATTCAGGAGGTGTAAGAGTAGCTCAAGAATCTGGTTGGGCGGGTCTTAATTGGGAAATTTCCACAACATTCGGTATTTCCAGAAAAATTTACGGCATAGATGATTTTAGCAATCGGATAGCAGGACAATATGAAGATGCTCCGCTTAATGGGTATATCTATAATGATTTAGATCCGGCTCTTCAACCAAATGAATCCAGACCTTATTTAAGTTTAGATGATATTATAAGCGTCCATCACAGTTTTGCGCTACAAAGCCCAGTAGCCACTGGAAACCGTTCAATGGATACCCAACCGGATGTTTTTAATGTAAACGTACTTGGACAAAGCTATAAGTTCATATTACAGAAAAAAGGCACTACTAATATCATAGAAGCTATAGTTTTTGATAATAATAATGTCAAAATTTCTATCAATTTAGATACTATGAATTTCACCCTGATTGATGAGCAGGGGTTTACATACTATTTTGAGACCAAGGAAGTAAATACAACTTTTGCCTCGTATTCAACCAATCCACTTGGGAACAGTAGTTACCAAGGCGCATTTGCAAATGTTTTTGTCGAAACCAACGCTTCGGGGCAAAGTTTGGTAACTAATTGGGCATTGGATAGAATCACTTCACCCAAGGGGCGTACACTTTATTTTGAATATGACCCAGGGCTGCACTTCACCTTCCCACAATATACATTTGACTATGAAGGTTCGGATTGGAGAACCAAGCCCAACCTTTCTGGTCAGTATGAAGAAGACGAAAGAAAGGCAAATTGGAACATGTCTTTTACGGTAATAGAAAACAACTATCTTTCAAAAATCCGTGGAGATTTTGGTGAAGTGGACTTCCTTTTAGGAGATAGGGAAGATTTAGCTACTGGGCAAACCATCCAGGCTATGTCCAGCAACAACTTTGGCTCAAACATTTTAGTTACCTCACAAAGCCAAATTAGATCATGTCATGGTAGTACGAACTGTCCAAATTCATCCAGTTACTTACCCAAAAAACTTGAGGGTATACAGGTCAAAAATATAGATTTAGACGTACTCACGGATGTGCAATTGAACTATGGTTATTTTAATAGCACAAGGGTTAATGAGGCCATCAAGGAACGTTATTTTCGGTTAAAACTCGAAGGTCTTTCCATAAACGATAAAAACTACATCTTCAGTTATCTAAATTCAGAAACCTTGGCCGCTAAGGACAGCTACGGCGTGGATTTTTGGGGCTTTTACAACGGAAGAAACAACAATCCCGGATTGGTCCCGAGAATCTCAAGATTTGTGAATTCCCGGTTGACAACAGGATCTACTCCTACTGGGGTGACCGTTGATCTTGGTCAGGTTTTTGCCAGATTTCCCGGTGCAGACAGGGGAAGTGATTTCAATTTTGGGAAAAATGGACTACTGAAGACCATATTCTATCCCACTGGAGGTAGCACAACGTTTGAATATGAGCCGCATGATGTTATAATGGAAGTTCCTGAACCCTTCCAGGTCACCGAGTCTTTTTCTGGGGGGCGGTATAAATGGACCAATATGACCAATGAGGATAATTTTAAAATTACATATCAGTATTTAAAATGTGCTGAAGATGCCAGTTATAATTTTTTTGATAAAACAACCAACTTCGACCCAGGAGATGCAATTACTATAAATCAACAATTTGGCACGCTATTTTCCGTGAACTTTCCATCAATTTTGGAAGTATCTAGTACGTTGAGTACGATTTTCAATTATGATGGTATGAGTTTTTGGGGAGGATCTCCGCTACTAGTGGTTGAAGAGACAAATACTGGAAGGGAGTATTTAATTTTTACTTACGGCGACTCGAACCCAACACAAGGGAGTCTACCTTTGGAAAGATCTAAAACAATTAGTCTCCCCCCCGGTAACTACAGAATAGCTCAGAAAACACTAAATAATCCAGGAGCTCCCGCAGTAAGTCTTACGAATAGCCAAGCGCTATTGCATACTTTTCAGACGATTGAACCTGAAGTGCTAAGTGATTTTCTAGAACGCTTTGAAGTAGGAGGTGCCCGCGTTAATAAGGTGGTCAACCGTGATGGTAACGGTGAATTCATAAGTAGTACACAATACAGCTATTCTTATCCGGAAGGCTTTGAAGGACTTACCTCATCCGGTGTATTGATGGATGATCTTATTTTTCACAAGAAGGCCACAGGTTTCCATTCCTACAACCCAAGAGGGTATTCGTCTTTCTTTCTTACAGGCTCAAATGCCCTGGGCAATACCCCCACTGCCCAAGGTAGTCATGTCGGATATTCTTATGTCCGTGAAAGTCAGGTAGACAACCAGGGCAATACACTGGGTTCTATTGAAAAAGAATACCACAACCTGAAAAATGAATATTTTAAAGATAGTTTTTGTCTTCCATATCAGTGGGATTTATTATCTGGAAATGGAGATAACTATATCAGCATTTTAGGATTTAGAACGAAATGGTTTTGCTCGGGCATTGACTTTGGCAATGATTGCGCCGGAGATCAAAAAACATATTACAGTCAGCTAGGAGATGCATGCATTGAGAACGCTATTGTATTGGGTATTCCGTTGCGTCTTAGTTATGGTCACATCAATGGAAAAGTACTCAAAGAAAGGGTGCTTGACAACAATTCCAATTTAGTGCAAGAGACTATAAATGAGTATCAGCTGCTAAATGGGAATTTACCTTCCAAGTATTTTGCTACTTTCATAAACATTCCCATGTCGTTCGAACCTGGTCAAAACGCAGGTGAAGTTCTTTCTAGATTGTATAACACCTCAGAAGGTCCATGGGGAACAAATCATCACACATATTATCCCTACGAGTTTCCTAGACACCATGGCCTAATTGCCAAAGAATCTAAGACCATTGTAAACCAATATCTTGAGAATGGTGTGGTTACAAATGAGTCTAATCTTTTATACGATACGACTACGCATCTTTTGGAGAGCTCCAGTCTGCTTGATAGCAAAGGTCAAAACAATACCACGAAATATTTCTATCCTTACGACTCAGAAAGTTCTTCACAAGGTGGGGTTGGGCTATTGGTCAGTGAAAATAGAATAGCAAACCCAGTTAGAACAGATAGGTACTTGAACAATGCGCTTCAAAGTACCCAAAAGATTCACTATGATAACAACAGTTTTACCTCATCTATTACCTTACCTACCTCTGTGGAGTCTGCAAAAGGTATTCCCAAAACAACGAACAACACTCCTTTAGAAGAACGATTCTTATATGAACGGTATGGGGAAAACGGAAATATACTTCAGTATCGCACAGAAGCTGGAGTGCCTGTTTGTTTAATATGGGGGCATAAAAGAAAATATGTTGTAGCCAAGATTGAAAACTGTACTTATGACCAAATAGAGAGCCTCTCTTTGTTTGGCCCCAATTTTGATCTGGGTAATGCTGGTCTAAGTAATGTACTTGAAGATCAATTGAGAACCTCGCTGTCCAACTCATTGATTACAACCTATGAGCACAAACCCATGGTGGGAATTACAAAACTTACCGATCCTAAGGGTTACACCACCACTTTTACCTATGATGAAAACAACAGACTAAAGGAAGTCCGTGATGGCAACAATCATATTGTGACCGATTATAGATATGAATATCTAAGCATGACCAAAAACTAGCCTAACCAAACGATCATGAAAAAAAGACTTTTAATTACAACAGTATTTACATTATTCACTGTATTTGTACAAGCTCAGTTTACGTTCTATCGTGATAACGACGGGGATAGTCTGGGTGGCTCGCAATCAATCAGTAGTTCATACCCTCCGCCAGGGTACGTGGCAAACAATGCTGATTGCAATGACAATGATTCCAGTATTGGAAGGGCCACTACCTGGTATAGAGATGCCGATGGTGATGGTTTGGGAAATCCCAACGTCTCATTGACCCGATGCACAAGACCTAATGGTTATGTATCCAATGATGATGATCTGGATGATAGTGATGGCAATATAAACGATACCGGCCCCTGGTACTTTTATTATGATAATGATGGAGATGGATATGGTACGGGAACCAACTTCTTCTACGGTAGTTATCCTCCCCCTGGTTATGTAAGCAGTGATGGCGATTGTAATGATAACAATGGCAATATAAATCCAGGACGGCCAGAAATTTGTGGTGATGGACTCGACAACAACTGTAATGGGCAATTCGATGAAAATGACCCACTATCACCCCCGCTACCCACCACTTCAAGCACAAACTTTTGTGGTACGCTCACAGTGACGCGGGCAGACCCTCCATCAGGAGTTACCTATTACTGGCAAACAGGTTTATTAGGAGAAAGCACTTCAAATTCGGCAAAAACCCGAACGTTTACCTCAGGATATCAGCAGTATATTTATCTGAGAGCCAGAAACAATCAAGGATGTTGGGGGCCTCCCGCTGTCTACATTCAATATACTGTTCCCCAACCCCCTTCGCAACCTGGACTCATTATAAAGGAAAACAATTGTGGGGAAACTATATTGAGAAGAGCAAATCCACCATCCGGAGTTACCTACTATTGGCAAGAATCAGAATTTGAGGAAAGTACCGCTAACTCTTCAGTAAGTGTGGTGCGTACAACGGGTACTACGTATTACCTAAGGCCAAAAAAAAATAATGTGGATTGTTGGGGGCCAGCAAGAAGGATAGACTATACCATTGATGCTCCTCCCAGATGGTACGTAGATAACGATGGCGATGGATATGGGGGTAACACAAGTGTACAGTCCTGTACCCAACCATCGGGCTACGTTAGTAACAACCATGACATTAATGACAATGATCCAAATATCACGGATAGGTATCCATGGTATCGAGATGCGGACAATGATAGTTATGGTAACCCGTCCATTGTTGAGTACAGTTTGTCCCCTCCTCCAGGATATGTATCAAATGACGATGATTGTAATGATGGTGATCCAACTTTGGGACTTCCTCCTACATGGTATCGTGATGCAGATGGTGATGGCCTTGGGGACATTAATCAATCCGTTGTGGAATGTTATAGCCCAAATGGGTATGTCGATAATTCAGATGATTGCAATGACAGTAACCCAGTGGCAGGACCGTTGCGCACATGGTATCTGGATGTGGATGGAGATGGTTTGGGAGATCCTGCAAGTGGTTCAGATTTAAGATGTATCAATCCGGTAGGGTATGTTCTGGACAATACTGATTTATGTCCAAACTTTTTCGACCCAACGAATTCATGTGACACTTCTTCCGGAAATGGTGCTGGTGATGCGACTGTATCCTTGAATGGTAATAATTATATTCTTTCTAGAAGTTATCAAAATGAAAGAAGTAGCCCTCTTACGGTCAAAGACGCTTCGGGTAATTTTATGCTTAATGCAGATTTGGTTCAAAACGTTTCCTATTTTGATGGTGTAGGTCGCCCTATGCAACAGATTGCGATCTCACAATCCCCTGTAGGACAAAAGGACATCATTACGCATTTTGGTTACGACGAATTTGGCAGGCAAGAGAAGGAATGGCTGCCTGTTTATGTCCCAAATGGTATTTCAGGAAGTTATCGTACCCAAGATATGGAAGCAGCTACTTCAGCCTATTATAAGGCACATACAGATTATGGGGCCGATTTTCCAACACTCACGGGTAGTGCGGTAAACGCTTACTCACAAAAAGAATTTGAAGTTTCTCCATTGAATCGACTTATGAAACAAGCTGCACCTGGAGAAAGTTGGGCCATGGGCAACGGACACGAAATAGGGTTCAGTTATGAAACCAATATAGCCTCCGATGATGTGCGGCAGTTTGCAGTAGATTTAAGTCTTTCCGATAATACCTATACCCCATCTTTGATTTTCTTTAGGGATGAACAGAATGTGGTTGTTGAATTTTATGCCACAGGTGAGCTCTTCAAGACTATTACCTACGATGAGAACCATGTTAGCGGAAAAAATCACAGTACTGAGGAATACACCAATAAAGAGGGCCAAGTAGTGCTCAAACGTACCTATGCCGATATGGACCTGAATGAAGATGGGGATACTCAGGATGCGGGGGAGAGCCAAGTACGCCATGACACTTATTATGTATATGATGATTTTGGCAACCTAAGTTTTGTATTACCCCCTAAAATGGATGCAAGCACGGGCATACTTTCTAGCCTGAACAGTACAATGGCCGCATTGGGATACCAATATAGCTATGATCATCGTAACCGATTGGTCATAAAACAACTGCCTGGAAAGGGAAAGGAATACATCATCTACAACAAACTGGACCAACCCATAATGACGCAGGATGCCAATCAAAGGCTCGTTAACGAATGGCTCTTTACCAAATATGATGCCTTTGGGCGTGTGGCCTATACTGGGAAAGCAACTACTGGTAATGGCATCACACGGGAGCAGATACAACAAGAAGTGGATAATTTGACCAACAGGCTTTGGGTGATACAGGATAATACCTCCCGAAACTTTGGAGATGCGGGTTCTATATATTATGATGATGCCGCTTATCCCAGCAACAATACATCAAATGCATTGACAAGCCTTACAGAAGTACTCACCATTACGTATTACGATAGTTATGTGGACCTACCTACTGGGGTGCAGACTACAGTGCCCCTATTGGGAAGTACCTCCAATGAAACCAGTAGAGATACGTTTCAAGGTTTGGCAACAGTTTCAAAAGTCAAAGTGTTAGAGGTAACGCCCGTTAAATGGATTACAACGGTGACCCATTATGACGACAAAGGGAGACCGATACAGACTTATACAAAAAATGACTATTTGAGTACCGTGGATATAGTGCGGACCCAATTGGATTTTGTGGACCGCCCGATAAAGGTGCGCTCAGAACACAAAAGAACCCAAAACAGTGTTGAAGAAACTGTGGTGACCCTAGACAATTTCACCTATGACCCTGTAGGTCGCTTACTGACCCAAACCCAATGTATTGGAGATGAGAATATGGGGGATAGCTGTCCCTCTGGAGGTCAGGGGAATACTGTGGAAGCTAATCTAGTTATACAGACTGGAACGGTGACTACGGACCAAGTAGCCACCCAAAGCATTAGTCTGGGTGGAACGGTAACCGTAAGTGGCTCCGCAAGACTCTACGTAGACCCTAACGCTAATACCGCTGGAACCGTAGAACCTTTAGCGGCAAATACCTATGACGAGCTAGGACAATTGGTAGAAAAAGAGGTAGGTGGGGGTCTACAGACTGTGGACTACACGTACAATGTACGGGGTTGGCTCAAACAAATAAACGACCCAAGTAATCTGGGGGATGACCTTTTTGCATTTGGTATAAATTACAACAGCTCCTCGCACAGTGGCACTCCGCTTTACAATGGGAACATTGCCGAGACCGAATGGCGCACTGCAAACGTGGACAATACCTTAAAATGGTACCGATACGAATATGATGCCTTAAACCGAATTAGAAATGCCATTGGAAACAACAGCAATTATGATTTAGTAAATGTGGACTATGATAGGATGGGAAACATAATGGCATTAGAACGTAGAGGGCAAATCAATAATACGGCAACAAACTTTGGGGTCATGGACGACCTTACCTATTCGTATGATACCGGAAATAGATTGATGAAAGTGTCGGATGCTGCAACAGTAGACCAATATGGTTTTAAGGATGATGCCGTAAATACTACAGCCGATACCAGTGATGATTACTCTTATGACCTGAATGGCAATATGAAGACAGATACCAACAAGGGTATTACCAGCATTGCTTACAACCATTTAAACCTGCCCATCTCCATTACCATGGCCAGTGGAACCATTTCGTATATTTATGATGCCTCAGGAGTAAAACTAGAAAAAAACGTGACCACAGGAGCCAAAACAGAATATTGTGGTAATTATGTTTACCAAAATGGTAATTTGGAATTCTTCAATCACCCTGAGGGGTATGTAAACGCAAGTGGTAGCGGATATAGCTTTATTTATCAATACAAGGATCACTTAGGCAATGTTCGGTTAAGCTACACTAAAGATCCAAGTAATCCGACAACCCCAAGCCTAATTGAGGAAAACAACTACTATCCTTTTGGGCTTAAGCACAAGGGATACAACATGGGCGGAGATACTGCACTGGGCAGTAATCTGGCACAAAATTGGAAGTTTGGCGGTAAAGAGTATGATGAAAGCTTAGGGTTAGAAACGTATGATTTTGGAGCAAGGAATTACAACCCAGATATAGGTAAGTGGATGAATATTGATCCTTTGGCTGAGAAGTATTACACTTTTTCGGGTTATAATTATACAATGAATAATCCTGTATTATATATTGATCCTGATGGAATGCGTGTAGAATACAGTGATGATTTAAATAAAAAAGAAAACAGAGCAAGAAAAAGAGAAATAAGACAAGCTATTAGATCTTACAAAAGACAATCTAAAACTTTCAGAAAATTATACAGGGCCTTGCACCAAAGTGAATCTGTTTTTACTATTTCGGAAGGTCAAACCGCTGGTCATGGAACATTTTCCCCAGCTCCAAAAATGATTGATGATTTGGATGCCAATGGAGAACCAAAAGCCTATGACGAGATTGGGATGGCTATTCAAAAAGAGAATCCAAATACCGGTGGGGATATAACGTTTGATTTGGATTTAATTAAAAGTGCGGATTTGGATGTTAAGGATATTATACCTGAAGAATTTGGTCATGCATATCAATACCTACATTATACAAATGGCGATATTGATAATTATAGCAACGTGCCACCTGGCGGTAATTATGAATATGAGGGGCAAATGATTAGCGGAAAAGTCAAAAACGAGGCAAATTATAGATTGTCTCCAGATCAAAAATTAGCTAATGGAACTATTTCCGGAGCAACTAGGGCAGCTGAAAAAGATGGTATTAATTTCTCTAAAAGTAATTTTGGAAACAATATTCAGCAATGGTATAACAGGAGTGATAACTATTATCGAACTTATTATGAAAGGAAAATCAACCAAGCTACCTTACCAAGTGCATACATAAAATTAAATAGTAATGATTAGAGTCATAGTGTTTTCATTTATTATTACGGCTTGTTCTTCCTATCAGGTGAGAGAACAAACCAATAAGTATATCTATCGTATATATTTTGTTGACAGTTTTAATCAAAATGAAGTTTCGTTAAAGCTAAATGATATAGAGATATTGAAACCTACTTATTTTAGAACTAGTGATATTCCACAATTAAGACAAGTACATGATTTAAGTGTGGGAATAACTAAGGACAATGCTTTTGTTTTTTCTAAAGGAAAATCTATTAGCCAAAGCCCAGTTAGGATCATTGATGAAAGTGTAAATTTAGTGGTTGTAATCGACAAGCAAGAAGAGGTTTTACCCCTAGTTCGTGCGAATGGGAGTAAAATTCTTATAGAATATACCAATGGAGATATAAAAATAAAACAGGATTTTGTGCCCGACTAGCTAATGTAGCAAACTAGTTTTTTCTTTCTTCATCGAACACCCACTATGACTAGTTTATAACTGGTGGTTACGGCAAAATTGGAAAAATACTAACTACGGCAGTATTATCGTGGTTTTTATCCTGCCCAACCCCTCTACCCTTTATGGCTGTTTAAGCACTACTACGGCATGAGTAAGCAAGTACAAACTGGGTCTTTTACCTTTTAAAATCCTCCTGTAACTTTTGGTAAATAAAACAAAATTGCAATTGCTTGTCTTTTTTGATGGATTCCAAGGTATAGTGCAAAACAAACCTATCTTCTTCCATTTCTATATAACCTCGGGCTAGGGGGAACTTTGCACATTCTACTTCTCTTTCTGTGGTTAAAGTGGAATGCACATGAAAAGATAATTTGGTCCATGACCTTCATGTTCAGTAAACGATGGTCTTCAGTTTTCTTTATAACTACATGGCCACATTTTTTGGATTTGAGATTTAAAAATTCCCCTTGGTAAAAACTAAAGATGTCCAGTTGGTCAAAATGTAGATTCAGCTTTTTTAGCTTGGGTTGGTCCAAAAAAATTTCAAATCTATATATCAAATTGGTGTTGGGCATAGCTTTTCGTTTAGGTTAAGGGGGCTATGCATCAAATGATTCTCAAGATATATAAATTTAATCAAAATACCCCATCGTGGGTGTCTTTTCTTTTCAAGAGTATGCTCAAATTGGCATGTGCACAAGAAATACACAAAAAAAGATGCAGAACTTATGGGTCTAGTTGGGTCAAGAATCCGAGAACTCCGTAATGCAAAGGGGATGTCCCAATTTCAACTTTCAGTAGAGGCAGACTTAACCAAAAATCAGGTGGGACGTATCGAACGTGCAGAGCGTAATACTAGTTTGGTTACTTTGGGACGAATTGCAGATGCTCTTGAAGTTCCTTTATCCAATTTATTTTTGTTTGCAGAATAGAATCTTCTCTAGAGCACTAGCTCCATTTCATATTGATCAATAGTATTTTTCAATCCCAATTGGTTCAAATGGGTTACTTTATCCCTAAGCAAAGTATCCACATTGTTGATCTTAACGGTTTGGGATACTTCTCTAATGGCCAAAAACAATCGTTCCCAACTATCATCATCTCCATTTAGCACATCAAACTGTGCCAAATAGTGAGCCTCTGCGCTTATCACAAAAAAAGATTCCAGCTGGTTCTCCCCATAAACGGTATGGAGTTCAAAACCCCCGTTTCGTATACTTTCTATGTGGTTGTCCCAAGAATACGACGCCTGATTGGTCCTATTCCAATCAAAATGTGCAAAATCGGCTTTTTTGCAAGTGAAATCTATTCTTTTTTCCATCTTTGAAATATCACCATGATAACAATGGTACTGTTTACTGATCTTGAACCCGATGCGCTGGTACACCTTTAGGGCAGGCGCATTTTTAGTTATGACTTCCAAAGTGCAACTTTCTATTCCCCTTTTTTGCAAAAGTGGCAGGGCATGTGCATAAAGGGCATCCACAATGCCGTTCCCTCTATATTCAGGCACTACTCCAGTTCCAGTGTTATAGGCAACCAACTTCCCATTGCGCTTATCTACAGCGTGAATAACAAATCCTACAAGTCTTTCTGCATCAAACATTCCAAATGACAGGGAATAATCCACTTTTGCCCTTTGCCAGCGGTCTCTATAATAGGCCGCATCTGTTGGCATTTGCACAAAATACCCTGCAAAGGCTTCTAAAAAACAGGCTATAATGGTATTGAACTCTATGTTTTGCAGGCTTCGTATGTGCATTGACCCTATCTTGCTCATGTATTGACTAATTATATCTAGGCAAGATACTATTATCAGGTAGTTACATCTTCATGTTGTACACTAAAATGGCTTAGGAAATCCCTGCGACCACCAGACTTGTGCTGAGCTTGTCCAAGCATCTCTGATGAAGTACGAATAGAGTATGTCTCATATAAAACCACCTCAGTTTTGTCGTGGTTTTCTAAACCACTATAAATTGGAAATCCTTAGAGCTACAACACGATGCTTTGGACAAGGAATTCAACTGTCTAATTCGTCTTTTTCGCTTTTTGAAAGTTTGGGTTTTGGGCCACATTCCTTTTTTTATAATCAACGATGGCATTTTTTGCCTTCCAGCTTGAAATGGCCTCCTTATTAGGATGGGTCGTGGACTTTAAAAACTGTTTCAGCGCATCAAAAAAAAGAGAAGGATTTTCCTCATAGGGAACGTGTCCGGCGCCTTTAATTTTTATATGTTGGGCATTTGGGAATTGGGCAAGCATCATCCCTTGCTTTTCTGCAGAATAGGCCAAGTCCCATTCTCCATCCATAATGAGTGTGGGAATTGGGCACTTCTTAAACGCTTCCTTAAGATCATAATTAAAGTAGTCATTGAGCATGGTACGATAGTAATTCTTATCATGAACCAACTCGTATCTAGCATACATTGCCATATCGGTAACAGACCATTTTTTTAAATGTCGCCTTTTCCAATCCCCGTTCATAAAGGCATTGAACAACATCTTTTGTTGCATTTCTGGACTCACAGTTTCAGAGTGTACGGGGAACGTTCGTTTTCCATTAAGGGAGTAGATTTGTTCAATCCGGTTACGCTCTTCTTGGGATTGGTAGTCATATTGTCTTGTTCCCAACCCAATATCGAGAGACATGGGCAGGGCGGAACTTACCAAAACCATTCCCAACAAACTTTGGGGATATTTTAATGCATATAGTTGGGTTATGGCACCCCCAAAGGATAAACCCAATACATACCACTTTTGAAGGCCCAACTTTATTCTCAGGTTCTCCAAATCGTCAACGGCCTGCATCATATTGTAATCTTCCTCTCCGGTTCTTTCCGATAAACCTACTCCTCTTAAATCATAATAAACCACCTTTGAAAACCTTGAAGCCTGAAGAAAATGTGGATGAAAATAATGAAGACCGGTTCCCGGTCCACCACTGACCAAAACCAACGGAACCCCCTCTCCTATTTCTTCAACCCATAAGTTTACATTTCCGACGGTCTCGAGCCTTCCTGTTATTCCCAGAATTTCTTCATATCGTTTTACCTCTGGTACTGGAAGATCATCAGGATAGACTACACTATTTTTATCAAATATCGTTTCTTCCTTTTCCACACCATTTTTATCCAAAGATTGCAGGTAGCGCTCGAATAAGGGTAGGTTAACTGAGTTGTTTGGCATAATCTCATTTCTGTCAAAATCAAAAACGGTCTTTTGCGCATTCAATTTATTGGGGCTAACGATAACGGCTACTAGCCCCACTACTAGAAGAAGAATCCTGGTACTTTTCATATTTATTGATTTTGACAACAAGGTATCTTCCCGCAACCGCAATGACCTTCGGATTCATGAATTGAAAAACGTTTTATGAGCTATTTGGGAAAAGAGAATGCTAGCCTTTGGGTAATTCCGTCTATATGTTTATTGATGAATCCAGAGGCAGGAAATTTTGGACCCATAGGTGGAAAAAAGATTGAATCCCTAATAGTTCTGTTTCTCGTATCGTTCACGATATTGGGAGGGGGTCAATTTTGTTATGGACTTAAATGCGACATTAAAGGTAGAAAGACTATTAAATCCAACGTCCAGAGCAACACTGATTATCTTGGTATTTTTATGTTGGTTCTCCAACAAATGTTTAGCTTCTTCAATTCTATATGTGTTAATGTAACTTGCAAAATTCCGATCGGCATATTTGTTAACGATTTCAGATACATTACGCGAAGAAATACCGACAGCTTCTGCTACTTCGGTTACTGTCAAGCCAGGATTTAGATATAGCCGTTTTTCTTTCATTATATCTTCAATTTTATTAAAATAGGCTTTGCCCTTTTCCGGCGTTAGATTGGACGTATTGTATTTGGGCGTTAACGCAACATTGAAGGTTTTGTTTGAGTGGAGTCCTAAATAGGCCAACAGTACTATAAAAAAAGAATATGCCATGGGCCCTACCGAATATAAAGGAAGAACATCGACAAAAATCAAAGTATAAATCAACCAGGTCAAACCCAAGGTGATAATAAGACCTGTGTACCATAATCGGAGCTCTTTTTGTATGTCTCCCATCTTATTTACCCTAAGGTATATGCTCATCCCCAGATATATATAGGACTGAAGAAGTATAAATGGGTAACTAACCAACCCAAAAAAACTATTGCCTGAGATAGGTATTATCCAACCAAATAGCACATATACTAGAGAGGGCACAAAATGTAGTAAACTGGATTTTTTAAAAGACGGATTACGAGATATTAAATGACAACCATACAAATACAAGAGTGGACCAACTGCCAGATTTGCAGCTAAGCCCAAATTCTTAACAAACAAGGATAGCTCGACGTAATTATAGAGTATCGATTTTGTAATACGTAGCGCGAAAACTATCAAAAGTAAGCCCAGAATACGATTTTCCAACTTTGCATTCCTCAAAAAGATAACTCCGAAAAAGAAACTAAGCCCCAGGCCAATGCTACTCACTATAGCTACCAACAATGCATTTAACATATCAAATAGGGTATCTGTCGTTGATGGGTAATAGATTTATGCCTCTATCAAATGTAAAAAGATTAAAGGGAAACTTAATAATTCTTAGTGCCTGAGAAATAAAAGCAAATGGTACTTCATGAAAAGATCATATCAAAATTGAGGATCTCTTTTTGGTTCATTTAATCCTAATATTGATGTTCAGCTATATAAGGCCCCAAAACAAAAAAACTCTGATAATTGGATAATTAACAGAGTTGTATTTTCTAGTGGAATACCAATATACCCTTAAAGAAAACCCCAAGCCGAGTAAAAGAGTAGTCTATTGTATGCTTCTTACCACAGCTTTTTCTGCTTCTTTTTTCGAACCATCAAATCCCTCTACGCCACCTACGGTGGTATACTTTAGTACGTACTTTTTATTTGGGTTAATTACATTGTAGGCATACTGGCACATAACTGCAGCTTCATGAAAACCAGATAAGATAAGCTTTAGCTTACCTTCATAGGTATTCACATCACCAATCGCAAAAACCCCAGGGATATTCGTCTGATAATCCTTGGCGTTGTTTACCTTGATAGCATTTTTTTCAATTTCCAACCCCCATTTTGAAATGGGTCCCAATTTTGGGGATAGGCCAAAAAGCGGAATAAAATAATCTGTTTTCACATCAATTGATTTTCCGTCTTTGCCATTCTGCCTTATAGTGACAGTATCCAATCGACCATTCCCACTTATGGATACCACTTTGGAGGGAGTATGTAATTTAATCTTTCCTTCTCTGGCAAGTTGAGACGCTTTTTCCACAGAATCAAGAGCACCCCTGAACTCATTCCTGCGATGCACCAAATATACTTCTTCGGCTAAATCCGATAGGAATATGGACCAGTCCAAAGCTGAATCTCCACCACCTGCAATGACTACTTTTTTGTCGCGATACACCTCAGGGTCTTTTATCATATATGATATTCCCTTGTCTTCAAATTGGGCCAAGTTGTCCAATTGGGGCTTTCTGGGCTCAAAACAACCCAATCCACCTGCAATAACGACTACGGGTGCTTGGTGTTCTGTACCTTTGTCCGTAGTAACCAAGAAAGACCCATCCTCCTGTTTCACCAGGGTCTCTGCCCTTTCGCCCAAGGTGAACCCTGGTTCAAAAGGTTTTATTTGTTCCATGAGTTTATCCACCAAATCTCCAGCTAAAATTTCGGGGTAAGCTGGGATATCATAGATGGGTTTTTTGGGGTATATCTCTGCGCATTGACCTCCTGGAATGGGAAGGGAATCTATCAAGTGACATTTCATTTTAAGAAGTCCTGCCTCAAATACGGTAAATAGTCCAGTAGGCCCCGCTCCAATGATTAGCATATCCGTCTTTATCATAATATCTTTTCGTTTTTTATTTCATAACAGTTTCTTTGACCGCTTCTAACTGTATTTGCAATTGAGCAATCCATTGGTTGAGTCGGGTATCAGTAAGTTCCGGCTGATTGTCTTCGTCCAAAGCGAGTCCATAAAAAGTATCTTCGTCAACCAAGGCTTTGGACTCTGAAAAATCATAGCCATCGGTGGACCAGTGTCCTATAATTTCACCTCCATTTTCCAATACCACTTCCGCCAGCATTCCCACACCATCAATGAAGTAATCATCATAACCATACTGATCACCTAATCCAAAGAGGGCCACCACTTTATTTGTAAAGTCTATTGATTTGAATTCATCATAGTAATCTTCCCAATCACTTTGAAGGTCTCCATCATACCATGTAGAAAGACCTAAAATGATAAAATCGAATCCTTCAAAGAAAGTAGGGTCGTCTTTTCTAACGATTCTGACCTCTTTAATGCTAATATCCCAGAAAGGGCATTTTTGAACAATGGAATGTGTAACCTCTTCGGTTGCTCCGGTATCAGATCCAAATACTAAACCTACTTTTATGGTTTTCATTGTTTATCCTTTTTGCGTACTCTTATTTTATTTCGCAATGCAATACCGACTAAATTTCTATTTGTGCATTTGTATTTGACTTCATAAGGGTAGCTACTAAAAACTCGCGATCTTTCGGTTTCGACTTTTCAGTTTTTTCCAGCTCGTTTCTAGTCTGAATATCAATATGTTTAAAAGGTGTTTCGGAAACTAACCTTAGAAACTTTGGGATATCGAAAAGATTGAAAGCTTCAGCTTGCAGGTTCAAGCCTTTCATAGAATTAGCATTTACGAATGTTATCACGCAGATTCCACCCGGTTTTAAAACACGATAGATTTCATTCAAAAACCTTGTTGGGTGTTGCCATAGATAGATAGTATTTATGGTAACTATTCGGTCAAAAAAATCGTTGACATAAGGTACATTAACTCCATCGTGGCTTCTAAACAGTGCTTTTCTTCCGCTTACGGATATACCATTAATTCTTTTGGCATTCTCTATCATAGTCTTCGAGAGATCCAATCCGAAGTATCTAAGACCAGAGGCCTGCTCCATAACCTGAGGGAGATGTGCACAATGGCCGGGCCATATTTCTAATATTCTATTCTTTTTCCTAATATTCAAGAGATCTAGGGAATCTTGGAACATATTCTTGTTTCCGTCATAAAGTAAATGTCCCAAGTCTTTACCCAATATTCCTTCGGCAGATCTGTGCTTTTGTAAAAGGCTTAAAAGCTTAAAACTTCCACTTTCAAGAGTTTCCATGATCTTCTGGTATAAGATTGTTTTTTCTTAGGGTTGTCTCCATATCCACAGCAAATAGGTATCCTTTAATTAAGTCTTCAAGTCCATCGAGTCTAGTTTCATCAACCTTTATGCAAACATCTACAATGGGGTTTGTACACCAAATCTTATTTCGTTTTCCTCGACATTCAGGACAATGACAAGGTTCGAATGACTGCTGTACAATACCTAAAAGATGTTCAATATCTTCTCTAGACATAAATACACCTACAGAGTCCAATATCAGTTGTAGGGTACATTCTGGGTTAGGGCTATTTTGGACTTTATAAACTGCGCCTAAATCGTTCTTGTAGATAAGTTGCATTCTAAATGTGTTCAAAAAATTCGATTCAAAATTACTAATTATTTTTAATCAATCTAAATAAGAATTAGTTATTCTAGCACGGATTTCTTGATTTGTTGGATTTAAACAGTTTAAAACTGCCATCATAAAATTTTTGTTCTTTAAAAGCAAAACGTAGAACCCTATAGGTAGATAATAGATGTTGTTTCAAGCAAAAAAAATCAAATCGTACAAAGTCAAATGTTCTTAAGGATTTTTCTTAAGCCGTTCCTTTTTTTGAATTTAAAACGAGTAAAAAATGTCCATAGGAACGGGGAAACTGGTGAGAATTTTGAGAATTAATCGCATTTGAATTGCCCAGTAAGTGTTCCTATTACTTAAATCAATCCCTCTTTAGCTTACGATGCGTATTGACAGGTTTTGACTCTAAAAGAATAACAATAAATAAATCAATTTATAACCTACATTTTTAGACTGTACACTACAATAATTCTATGTGTTTAGTAATCAAGCTTATGCCTATGAAAGCTTGAATTTTCATTATGTAGC
>JBCDAX010000006.1:0-160369 GCA_039184805.1 Bacteroidota bacterium
AAATGTATCAAAGGTATTTATTCATGATTTAAAAAATTACAATTGTAATCAAAATCTATTTATCCAATTAACTTTTGTAAATAAAATAGAGTATAGATTTGTAAATTAATTTTGGATTCACGTTGTATGGACAGGTATCATCTTTATAAAGAAAAAAGTGTTGAAGGTCGATATGTTACCCTATCGCATTTAAATAAAGAATGGTTACCAGCTTTACCTAAGGAGAGCATTAGTGAAATTGGTGTTTCAGAAAACGGAGAAAGTATCTATTCAATTACGATAGGTAGTGGCAGGAAGAAAATTTTGATGTGGTCGCAAATGCACGGGAACGAATCGACCACAACCAAGGCAGTTTTGGATTTGGTCAATTATCTCAGCTCAAATGATAAGGTATCGGAAAGAATTCTTGTAAACTGTCAACTCATTATCCTGCCGATGCTCAATCCAGATGGGGCGGAGGCCTATACACGGGTTAATGCGAATACTGTCGATTTAAACCGGGACGCACAGAATCGTTCACAAGTGGAGACTAAAGTATTATGGTCCGTTTTTGAATCTGTAAAACCACATTTTTGCTTTAACCTACACGGTCAACGGACCCTATTTAACGTTGGAAATACAAATAAGGTTGCGACTGTATCCTTTTTATCTCCGGCAAGTGACAATGCTCGCAGTATTACGGACAGTAGGATAGCGGCAATGAGACTAATTGTGGGTATGAACCGGAAGTTACAACAGGAAATTCCTGGCCAAGTGGGCAGGTATGATGATGCTTTTAACACCAACTGTATCGGAGACTCGTTTCAAATGAAACAAGTACCTACAGTTCTTTTCGAAGCCGGACATTTTCCTGGAGACTACCAACGCGAAGAGACGCGAAGACTCATTTTTGTAGCTATGTTGGAAGCCCTTGCCATCATTTCCGGAGATACCTTGGACAATTTCCATGAGTCAGATTACATGAAGATACCAGAGAATGAAAAGCGCTTCTTTGATGTTTTGCTAAAAAACGCAGATGTTGTTAATCCCAACATCACAAGCGGACACTCCATCGGTTTAAGGTATGAGGAAGTCTTAGTAGATAATAAGATAGAATTTCACCCAAAAATAATTCAGGTGGGAACGCTTCAAGAATTTTATGGTCATCTAGAGTTGGATTTGACAAAATCAGACGATTTCGACGAGCTCTCCGATTACAAAGAAATCTTGGATATGATTATTAATCTTTAAAAAAATAAGGGTCATCTTGGATGGGATGTTACATTTTTTTTAAAAAAAAGCCATTTTTTTTACGTTTATTTTCTTAATTAACTATTTTTGTTGAAAATACTATTAACTATGACAAAGGTAAAATTAGACGAAATAGACCACCAAATCTTGGATATGTTAATTGACAATACCCGAACACCTTTTACGGATATTGCCAAAAAATTATTGATTTCTGCCGGTACGGTGCACGTCCGTGTGAAGAAGATGGAAGAATCGGGAATCATTAAAGGGTCTTCGTTAACATTGGATTATGTAAAATTGGGATACTCTTTTATTGCCTATGTTGGTATTTTCTTGGAAAAAACCCATCAAACCAAGTTTGTTCTAGAGCGCCTAAATCAAATACCGTATGTAACTGTGGCCCATATTACTACGGGCAAGTTCAATATATTCTGTAAAATCCGTGCAAGAGATACAACCCATGCAAAAAACATCATCTTTAAGATTGATGATATAGATGGTATAAGCAGAACTGAAACTATGATTTCCTTGGAGGAGAGCATCAATGACAAAAAACGTCTCATGCATACTATTTTCAATGAGTTATAGTCACAAACAAAATGTCTTTATCCTCTAGTGAATACCATCCTTATTATGCTCACTATATAGGTTTATCCGGAGACGGGTCAATACTGGAAAAACTTGATGCTGGTACAACGGTTTTCCAAGATTTTGTATTGGCTATTCCAGATTCCAAAATGCATTTTGCATATGCAGAAGGGAAGTGGACCATTTCTGAATTGTTGATGCACCTTATTGATTCTGAAAGAGTTTTTCAGCATAGGGCATTTAGGTTTGCCAGAAATGATAAAACCCCTTTACCAGGTTTCGAACAAGACGATTATGTTCTGGAATCTATTGCGAGAGAACGCTCTAAGGAAAGCATAATCAATGAGTTTTTAGGAGTTCGAAGTTCCACACTGCAATTGTTCAACTCATTTAAGGAGGATATAATGAGGCGTATGGGAACGGCAAGCGGTTCGCAAATGAGTGTAAGGGCTTTGGGACATGTAATCTGCGGACATCAGGTTCACCATCTCAAGATACTTCAAGAAAGGTATTTATAGAAAGTAGTTTTTACAATAAGCCTTCTTTTTCTGGGTTGATGTCAGAATCATTCTCCAAATCAGAATGGGAGGATGCATTGTCCTCTTCGGCCATTGCAATTTCTTTATCTATTCCCTTGTCCAATTCTTTTTCTATATTTTCTTCAAAATTGGAAATGAAATTGGAAAGGCTTTTACTTATTTTCACCAAGTAGATAGCATCTTCGGTGCGTACCTCGACGGCTTCTACTATCTCTCCACTTGGTTTCTTTAGGGTTATAATGTCTTCATCGCCGTAACCATACGGATATGAATCAATAAGACGTGCAGCCACGTCATGGCTTAATTTTTTGTAATCTATCAAAATTCGTTTCATGGCAGGTGGTTTTAATTCCCTACCTAATCTATAAAATAATGCACCCCACCAATGTGAAGAGTTGTCAATTACAGAATTTAGTATATGAATCGATTATTGGCTGTAGTAAGCAAATGCTTTTTCAAAAAGGTGAGGAGGTACTTTTACATCCATAACAGAAGAACCAATATCTTGCAATAAGACAAAATTGATATTACCGTGAGTATTCTTCTTATCGTGTTTTAATAAGTCGGTGATGATTTTGATGTCTTCCTCCGTGAAATAGACTTTTTCAAAATGTTTCAAAAAAGTCGTTTTGATATCTTCCAAAGAAAGCATAGACAGCCCTTTAAGTTCGTGGGAAAGATAGCCCTCCAATATCATCCCAATGGCTATGGCCTCTCCATGCAAAAGAGCGGATTTTTCTGGATTTTTGAGAAAGTAGGACTCAATGGCATGCCCCAAAGTGTGTCCGTAGTTCAATATTTTTCGAATTCCTTTTTCTGTGGGGTCCTCCATGACCACATCATTTTTAATAGCGATGGATTTTTGAATATACTCAGCATGTGTATAAGTATCCGTATCTTTTAAGGATTCCCAGTACTCATAGTCTTTGATTAAACCATGCTTAAGCATTTCTGCAAAGCCGCTGGCAATCTGTCTTTTTTCCAAAGTCCGCAGCATTTGAGGGAAGATTAATACCATCTGCGGTTGATTGATTACCCCAATTTGGTTTTTTAAGGAACCAAAATCCACTCCTGTTTTTCCTCCTATGGAGGCATCAACCATGGATAAAAGGGTAGTGGGGATGTTTATAAAATCCATACCCCTTTTAAAAGTTGAAGCCACAAATCCACCTAAATCGGTCAATACTCCGCCTCCTAGGTTTATCAATAAACTCTGCCTGTCAGCACCTAAATTTGAAAGTTCTCGCCAAACTGTGGTACATGTTTGAATGGTTTTGTTCTCTTCGCCTGAGGAGATTTCAAGCACTTCATCAATATCTGCCCCAATCATTTTTTGGAGTTTTGGAAGACAGTGCTTTCTCGTGTTTTCGTCAACTAAAAGGAAAACTTTAGAATAGTTTTTTACTTTGATATGACGGGTTATCGCCGCTTCAGCCAATTCTTCCAAATACACTTCGTATGTGCTGGATGCAATAGAATTCATAGTGCAAATAATTCACTAAATAAAGATTATTTCATCGATAATCTTACAGAAAGCCTACTTATCTTTGATTCGTTAAAGGATTATCAAAAATGCACTTAAATTTTGAGGATACAGCAATAGCGTTTGATTTAAAAACAGACTCAGAACTGGAAAGAGCTTATTTTTTATTTAAGCTAATTGCCAATGAGCCTTTAGTCAGGATAGGTACCGCTGTTACCAATTTTGCAATTAAGGCACACCTTCCTGTGGAAGGCCTAATACGAGCTACTGTATTCGACCATTTTTGCGGGGGTACTACAGAGGAAGACTGCCTTTCGATAATAGATAAAATGTATCAAAAAGGGGTGTGTTCCATTTTGGATTATTCCGTGGAAGGGAAAGAAGTTGAAGATCAATTTGATTTTGCCCTTCAGAAAACTCTGGATGTTTTGGATTTTGTAAAAGAAAAAGATGCCATCCCTTTTGCGGTTTTCAAGCCTACAGGATTCGGACGCTTTGAATTATATGAAAAAGTAAGCAGCGGAGCTTCATTAAATGCTACTGAACTTAAGGAATGGAACAGAATTGAAGAACGGTATGATAAAGTTTGCAAAAAAGCATTTGATTTGGATGTAGCCTTACTTATTGATGCCGAAGAAAGTTGGATGCAAAAAGCAGCGGATGATTTGGCACTTCATATGATGCGCAAGTATAACAAACAAAAGGTGGTTGTGTACAATACGGCCCAGATGTATCGGTGGGACCGATTGGATTTTATAAAAGAGTTGAACGAAACCGCTTCTCTAGAAAAATTCAAAGTGGGCCTAAAAGTGGTGCGGGGGGCCTATATGGAGAAAGAGAATGACCGCGCGAAAGAGATGGGATACCCAACCCCTATCTGTGAGTCCAAACTAGCTACTGATGAAAACTTTGATGCCGCTATCAGTTATATGATGGATAATCTGCAAAGGATGACCATTTTTGCCGGCACCCATAATGAATCAAGTTGTATTAAGCTTGTAGAACATATGGAACAAAAACAATTGGATAACCATGATAATTCCATATGGTTTGGCCAGCTTTATGGCATGAGCGACCATATCACCTATAATTTATCTGCCTCAGGATATAATGCCGCCAAATATGTACCCTATGGACCAGTAAGGGATGTTATGCCTTATTTGATACGCAGAGCTGAAGAGAATACTTCTGTAGCAGGGCAGACCAGCCGCGAACTAGCATTACTTCAAAAAGAAAAAAAGCGCAGGAAGTTGGAGGATTGATTTAAAGTAAAACTTTTATCATTTCAACTGGAGTGGGATGGAAGGGTATTTTCTTTTACATCTTTTTTAAGCTTTTTGTTATCATTTTCTTGGTTTATCAAACTTTTTAGGCATCAAATTTAACTCAATTTATAAATCGATTATCAATTTATAAATCGCATAATATTTGAATTGTTTTTGTACAGAATGTGTGGCAATTTCCTACTATGCCAACCTTCCTCAAAGACATTATCCAATGGTTACTTCAAAAACTGACACTTAGAAATTCAGTTAAAAGTAAATTGATTCAGGATATCAGTTTACTAACACTAGTTTTTATCATCTTTTACCTACCGATTGTTAAGGCAAAGGCATGTGCTAATTCCAAAAAAACAGTTTGTCCATTAGGGGAAAGAAGTCTAGACGCTAATTCCTTTTCCTCAAACGTAGTGGTATTGAATTTAGTGGCGAATAGCTATGTAAAAGAATATGATCCTGAATTTATATGGAAGCATATTGTTTCCGATATGCTAATTCCTTCAACCGCTTACAACTCTGAAGAGCATGTATCGCAGATAGAAGATTTGGATTATTCGAAGTCAACAAAAAGAATCCGATTAGGTAATATTCATCCTTCAAAGCTGTATAAAGGTAACCTGCAATATATTGATGCGGCGCAAGATGATGAAACCGAAATCGCGCATCAGTCATCTTTCAATGAAAATGTACTTAACATTAAGAACAAATCAGAATGTATTATCCAAACTCCAATGAGTATGATTGTAATTAATCTTTCTGGCATTGAAAACGTGTACGGGCTGGGTCTGATCTTTTAACCAACCAATACAAGGGTTTAAGCTGCTATGCTGATTTGAAATAGTTGAATTGAAAGAAGTAGAATTTCTCTTAATTTGATATTCCTATAAACCCCTAAAGGAAAGGTTATCCTTTTAAAAGGCTCTTTAAGAAGATGCCCGGAGTAATTCCCAATTTGCCCTTAAAGGCCTTGTTGAAAACACTTAGGGAGTTGAACCCGAAAAGCTCGGCCAACTGTATCATAGATTTTTCTTTGGCAAGATCGGGATTTTCTTTCAGGGCATTTATGGCCAGAGTAATTCTCAAATCTTTGATGTAGCTGGAAAAGTTTTGTCCCTTGTATAAATTGATGGCCTGTGATAGGTAGGTGCTATTGGTACCCAACTGTTTGGCCAAATCCTGTTGGTTAATAGTGCTGTCCAAAAATCCCTTTTCCTTTTCCCATACTTCCAATTTGGATAGAATGGCGGACATTGCCTCCTCATTGAGTTTACTGTCTAGTATGGTTTTTGAACCGGATGTAGGAGAACTCTTAGCTATCACCGGATAGTTTAACGCTGCAGTTAACTTTTTTTGAGTGTTTTGGTATTTAAAATAATAGCCAGCCGTACCAAGAAGTAATAGAGAAGATAGGATGTAGAAAATGTTAAGCCATTTTTTTTTGCTTTGAATGAGCCGGGTCAAACTATCTTTTTCTTCTTCTGCCAAAGGAAGATCAAATTCGTGTAACGAAATTGCCCGTAAGCTCTTTTGTGTACGAGTTAATAAGGTATCATAGTATACCAGACGATTAAAATACTCCTTTTGTGAAATAGTATCCTTTTCCTGTATAGCCTCTTGTAATAAAAATTGGTAAATTGAATTTATATTATCCAATAGAGGATAATTCTTAATATTTAAAATACTATCTATTCTATAAAAGTGATTTTTCTTCAAATCAATTCTTCCTAGCTTGCCTTCAATTTCTCCTAAATAATATAAATCATCAACCGATTTAGGAGTTTTGTGGTCATTTGAGTATTTCAATAAAGTGTCCTTAGCTTTTTTAAAATCTCCTGAATAATAGTACGACTGCGCCTTTAAGACGTTTAAAACATTAACCATCGACCCGTATTGAATCTCTTTTGAAATTTCCATTGATTGGGCAATGTACTTTTGTGAGGAGTCAATTTCACGTAGATGTAAATATGTTCTGGCAAGCAACTCCAAAGAATGAGCCCGTGTTTGATTGTATCGCGGAATAAACTGTTTGTGTTTTTCCATATAAAGCATACTTCTTTTAGCAAGTATCAAGCTCTCGTTTTCTTGACCAAAGAAGGCTTTAATGTCAGCAATGGCTCCAATACAGGATGAAACTAAATCATGGTCTTCTGCTTTTACTCCATAACGATAGCTTTGTATAAATTCATACAAAGCTTCTGTGTTAAAGTCATTTTCGTAGAAAATCTTAGCCTTAGTTAAATGAATTCTGCCCAATAGACTATCTAGTCGTTTTTCTTTTCCACGAATCCGTTTGATGCCATTCGAGATCCTAAAAGCGGTATCTACATACTTTAGACCTGCTTCCATCTGGGAATCCCAGGCTTTCATTCGATACGCTTGAGCCCATTGTAAAGTATCTTTTAAGCGTTTGGCTTTTTGTACATGAACTGGGAAAAGGTGAAGTTGATATTCCTTAATATCAGATAGGTAAATATCATAAATCTTCTCAAAAGAAAGGGTGTCAGCAATTGATTCATGAAACTCTTGAGAATTCCCATTATGGATAAATGTGAATGACAAAACGAGTAGGCTCAATACTATTTTACAAACATTTTTTTTCGCCATGCTACCCTTTAGTTTTGAAAAGCTGTTTTAAAAAGACACCTGGTGTCACCCCAATTTTACTTTTAAAGGCCTTGTTGAAAACACTTAGGGAGTTGAACCCAAAAAGCTCGGCCAGCTGTATCATAGATTTTTCCTTGGCAAGACCTGGGTTTTCCTTCAGGGCATTTATGGCCAGAGTAATGCGCAAATCTTTGATGTAGCTGGAAAAGTTCTGTCCCTTATACAAGTTAATAGCCTGGGAGAGGTAGGTGCTATTGGTACCCAACTGTTTGGCCAAATCCTTTTGGTTAATAGTGCTGTCCAAAAAGCCCTTTTCCTTTTCCCATACTTCCAATCTCGATAGAATAGGGGAGATTACCTCCTGATTGAGTTTATTGTCCAAGATGACTTTCTTGTCCAATGCGGTAGAATTCTGTACTACGGGATAGTTTAATGCAGCTGTCAACTTCTTTCGGGTATTTTGGTATTTGAAGTAAACAGCGACCGTACCTAACAGCAATAGGGTGGACACTATATAAAACAGATTGAGCCATTTACTTTTACCTTGGATTATACCCGCCAAAGTGTTTTTCTCTTCTTCTTCCAAAGGAAGGTCAAATTCATGTAGCGTAATGCCACGCAGTCGTTCATGGGTATTGGTCAGCAATGTGTCATAGTAAACTAAACGGTTAAAGTATTTTTTTTCTAAAAGAGTGTCATTGCTTTGAATTGCATTTTGGAGAAGATATTGGTATATGATATTGGTATTATCCATTAGGGGATAGTTATTATTTTGTAGGATAGAGTCAATTCTTTCTAAATACGTAATCTTTAGGTCAGACTTTCCCGCGCGTCCTTCAATTGAAGCGAGATAGTATAAATCGTCAGCCATTGATACTCCTGAAAAATCATATGAATAATAGTTACTATTATTAAGATATTTTATCAATGTATCTTTTGCTTGTCGATAGTTTCCTTTGTAGTATTCTAATTTCGCATTTAAAATCACTAAATGCTGATAGTCCTCAAAGAGTTCGTTTTTGCCCTTGGTATATTTAATAGCACTTTTTATGTATTTTTCCGATGAGTCAAGTCGTTTTGCCAATAAATAGCAACGTCCCAATTGTTCTAAAGAACTACAGTATAGCATACTGAATCTGGAAATTACATTTTTATTTTCCGTTATATATTGTAAGTTTTGCTTGGCTAATGCTACTCCCTCATTTTCTTGTCCAAATTGAGCTTTTATATCAGCTAAGATGGATTTAGTTAATATCTGAACATCATAGTCGTTGGTCTTTACCGCTAGATTATAAGTTTTTATAGCTTCTTCTGCTGCCTCCACATTGTACTCATTATTATAAAAAATGCCAAGAAGAGTGAAATGCGTTAATAGAAGAAAGTTCTCATACTGAGGTGTATTAATTTTTTTAATTGTGGAAGCAAGGTCAAACGCTATCGTTATATTCTCTATCGCTTCCTCAAATGGAAGTCCCCAGGCTTGCATTCTATGTGCATTAGCCCATTGTAAAGTATCGTTTTCCTTTCTCGCTTTTGCAATATGTAGGCTAAACAACTCCTCGCTGTAAGTGTTGTAATCGGATTTCCATACAGACTGAATCTGCTGGAAAGAAAGGGTATCAATAATTGATTCTTTTAGCTGTTGGGAATTTGCAAGTTGGACAAAAGCAAATAATAAAAGGACGAGGCTCAAGCTTCTTTTAAAAACATTTTTTTTCGCCATGCTACCCTTTAGTTTTGAAAAGCTGTTTTAAAAAGACACCTGGTGTCACCCCAATTTTACTTTTAAAAGCTTTGTTGAAAACACTTAGGGAGTTGAACCCAAAAAGCTCGGCCAGCTGTATCATAGATTTTTCCTTGGCAAGACCGGGATTTTCTTTTAAGGTATTTATGGCCAGAGTAATTCTCAAATCTTTGATGTAGCTGGAAAAGTTCTGTCCCTTGTACAGATTAATGGCCTGGGAGAGGTAGGTGCTATTGGTACCCAACTGTTTGGCCAAATCCTGTTGGTTAATAGTGCTGTCCAAAAAGCCCTTTTCCTTTTCCCATACTTCCAATCTCGATAGAATAGGGGAGATTACCTCCTGATTGAGTTTATTGTCCATAACGGTTTTAGTGTCTAGCGCGGGGGCCGTTACAACAGTGACCGGATGATATAAGGCCAAGGCCAACTTTTTCTGGGTGTTTCGGTATTTGAAATAAAGAGCAAGCGTACCCAAGAGCAAAAGGGTGGACACTATATAAAACAGATTGAGCCACTTGCTTTTACTTTGGATTATACCCGCCAAAGTGTTTTTCTCTTCTTCCTCCAAAGGAAGGTCAAATTCATGTAGCGTGATATCCCGCAGGCGTTCATGGGTATTGGTCAGCAAGGTGTCATAGTAAACCAAACGATTGAAATATTCTCTTTCCAAAATCCTATCGTTTTGTTCAATAGCATCTTGAAGTAAGAATTGATATACGAAATTAACATTGTCTTGTATTGGGTATTTTCTTTTTTGTAGAATACTGTCTGCTTTGAGAAAGTATTTTTTTTTGAGCGCAACTTTACCCAGTTTGCCTTCAATTTCCCCTAAATAGTATAAATCATCGTAAGAGTTGGGAATATTGAAATTGTTTGAATACTTCAAAAGGCTGTCTTTTGCTTTACGATAATCTCCTTGAAGAAAATAGATTTTTGACTTTAAAATATTCAATTCTCTGAATGTAGGTATATGTTTAATTTGTCTGGTGATTTCATAACTTTTTAGAAAGTAGATTTCTGCAGAATCTACAATTTTCAAACGTGCATAAGCTCTTGAGATGCCTTCCAATACTTCAGCTTTTGAGTATAGAAAAGTTTCTGAATCTTTCCATTTATTTGAGTGCTCCTTTAGATAATTTAGACTTTTTTTTGATAGTAAAAGGCTTTCATATTCTTGTCCAAAAAAACCTTTAATATCAGCAATTCCCAGAAGAGTTGTGTTGACTGCTTCATGATATCCAATATCTTGTGCTAGATTATAAGCCTTAATCAACTCTTTTAATGCTTTTACATTGAAATCGTTATGATAATAAATGGAGGCCTTAGTGACATGAGAGTTTACTAAAAACCTATCAATTTCTTTACTTTTGGTTTTGGTTCGTCTTATCGATTTAATGATAGAAAAAGCACTATCCATATCGGTAAGCGCGCTATTTAATTTGCCATCGTAAGCTCTTAACCTATACGCCTGAGCTCGGCCAAAAGTATCTTTTAAACGTATTACTTGAGTAAGATAAAGAGGGAAGATTTCTGTTTGGTACCTTTCGTGGTCTTTAAGGAAAATTTCAAAAACAATGTCATAATTAAGAGTGTCGATATGTTCACCCGTATCTTTTTGAGAGTACAAAAAAGAGGTGAAAAGTAGCGCTGAGAGCCAAATTATCCGGTATTTGTTAAGCATAGGGGGTACTCTTAACTAAATTTAGGAAATAATCACTCAATTTAAAATAAATCTATAGTAAGAGTGATTATTCTTTCATTCTGAAAATGAAACAGTTTGAATAATTATATTTTCACGGCAGCTTTTCACTTTAAGCCAATGACTTTTATTCTCTAACTCTTTTTCGATGAAATATGTTTTACAAGGCTCGGATTTTGTATCACTTTTCCTAAAATCAATATCTCCATCTTGCAAAAAGGATTGAATTAAAACCGTGTCCCTAAACCTGGTATCCAATGCTTCACCAAAAACCAAGGGTTTAGAACGCATATCCTTTAAAACCCTACAGTTGGGAAAATAACAGAATTGTGTATCTGTTTCTTCCGATTTCTTTTTTAGGAAAAAAATCAAAAAGATGATTCCAATGGAAAGGCCTACTAAATACCAGCCCAAACGCCGTAAAAACCCCATAAGTTTTTAAAAAATGAGAAAATTAATATCGTTGTACGAAAGCCCAAACCAATCGCCAACGGATTTATTGGTCAAAATACCATGGTACATATAGAGTCCATTTCGCAAACCTTTATCAAAACGAAGGGAATGTTCCAAACCGCCATCTTCACCAATCTTCAATAAATAAGGTGTAAAAATATTACTTATGGAAATGGATGATGTTCTGGGATAACGGGATGGGATATTGGGAACACCATAATGAATCACGTCGTATTTTTCAATTGTGGGTTTATCATGACTGGTTACTTCAGAGGTTTCGAAACATCCGCCCATATCTATACTCACATCAATGATTACAGCTCCCTTTTTCATATTTTCGACCATAGTACTGGAAACGACCACAGGTGATCTATCCTTACCTCTAGTGGCCCCAATGGCCACATCACATCGCTTTAAGGCTTTAAGCAAATTCTTAGGTTGTATGGTAGAGGTGTAAACGGTACGATTCAAACTGGTTTGAAGATTTCTAAGCTTGGTCAGGGAATTATCGAATACTTTAATGTTGGCACCAAGGCCTAGTGCGGAGCGCGCTGCAAATTCTCCAACGGTACCTGCACCAATGATAACCACTTCAACAGGAGGAACACCACTGATATTGCCAAACATTAGTCCATTTCCTTTGTTTGTGGTTGCCATAAGTTCAGAAGCAATCAAAATAGAAGAGATACCCGCTATTTCGCTTAATGAACGCACTGCAGGATACTTGCCGTCTTCATCTCGTATGTATTCAAAGGCAATTGCCGTTAATCGTTTTTTGGCCATCTTTTCAAAATAGGCCTTTGATTGTGTCTTTATTTGTAAAGCAGAAATGATAATGGTCTGCGGATTAAGCATATCCATTTCCGAAAGGGTAGGGGGTTCTACTTTTAAAATCAACGGACATGAGAAAACCTTTTTGGTATCTCGGGTGATTTCCGCTCCGGCATTGGTATAATCCGTATCAGAAAAATTCGCACCTTCGCCCGCCCCGGATTCTACCAACACACGATGCCCATGAGCTGTAATTGCATTTACTGCATCAGGGGTTAAACAAATACGCTTTTCTTGATATTGGTTTTCTTTCGGCAATCCAATAAAAAGCTCACCTTTTTGTTTTAGGATTTCCAAAGTTTCTTCCTGAGGAAGCAATTGTTGTTTGCTAAAAGGAGAGGAAGGTTGGTTCATATACTGTAAATCCGTTCGTTATACCTGAGGCATTAAAACAAATTTACATTTTTTTGGCAAGGGTTTGTTGACGCTGTTCCAGTTTCTCGCGCTCTTTTCGGAGCTCCTCTTTTTCCTTAAGAATTTGAAGTTCGGTATCCATTGCGTCTAAGTCAATACCGTGAACATACTTGTCAACCAATTTAATTCTTATAAAGTACACAACAGGAACGACCACCATCGTGACTGCTATAACATAAAATATTTCATTCTCATCGATAATATCAGAATTAGAAGAAAACACCCTAAACAATTGAAAACTATACATCGCAATTGGTATCAATATGGCATGATACCACCATTGTTTAGATGTCGTAAACCATATTACAAGGAGTAAAAGAGGGACTAGCTTGATTAGATAATAATAGATTGCAGTACCGGCGTCAGCAAATCCATTGGCCGATAAAGTGAAAAAAAGAATACTTACGTCCTGTTTACCGTCAGGTATATATTTATATGAATAAAACAAAACAGGCGTAATCGCAATTAATAAAGCTAGTAAACCTTCTACTATGAGTTTCGCCTGAATCTTTTTTCTTTCTCTCATAATAAGCATAACTGGAAAAACCCTGAATTATTGTAAAAAAAAAGACCCTCTATCTTAGAAGGTCTCTTTTGTCTTAACAAAGATTCAAAGACTATCTGCCTTTGACGAAATCTTTTTTGTTAATACTTACTGTCTGGTCTTTCTCAATATCAATAACATTAGTAGAAACCGCAGTCATTGCCAAAAAAGCAACAGCCAGTAATCCAAAAAAAACTTTTTTAGTGTTCATCGTAAAAGAGTTTTTGGTTAATAAATGAATTCATTCACAAAACGAATGTAGGAAAATATTTCAAGCCAACCTACACTTCATCGATAAAACTTGCATTTTATCTGAAAAAGGGGGCTTTTTATCGATATTCACCAACCTCATCAGTGATGTCTTGAAGATACTCTTAATGTTTTGGTTTTAAGGATTTAACTCGATTGAACGCGTATTTTCATCGATAAAGTGAATATGGATATGGTGCGTATTTTCTGGCAAAACAGAAGTCACCTTTTCGGGCCACTCAATAAATAACCAAGCACCGGAACCTAAGTAGTCCTCGAATCCCAAATCATAAATTTCACTCTCATCTTCTATCCGATAGAAGTCAAAATGGTATCCTAAAAGTGTATTTTTTTTTGAAAAATATTCATTGACCAGTCCAAAAGTCGGGCTATTGGCTGCATCTATTCCATTTAGGTTTTTGACTAAATGCTTTATTAAAGTGGTTTTTCCCGCGCCCATTTCGCCATAGAAGCATAAGACCTTTCCATGCACTGATTGAAGCAGTTCTCGAGCCACATCATCAATGTGTTCCAATGCGAATTCTCTTTTCACCTATTTTTATTTTGCTTCCAAAACTACAAAAGGAACAATCATTTCCTCCAAAGAAACACCACCATGTTGATATGTATTTCTGTAATACCCTACATAATGATTGTAATTGTTGGGGTAGGCAAAAAATAGGTCATTTTTTGCAAAGATGTAACTGCTGCTTAAATTGATATTGGGAAGATGGATTTCCTGCGGATTCTTTGTTGCCAAGACATCTCTATTTTCATAGGTAAGACTTCTTCCTGTTTTATAACGTAGATTGAGACTAGTTTCTCGGTCTCCAATTACCTTGGATGGATGTTTTACATTTATAGTCCCATGGTCTGTGGTCAAGATTAACTTCATTCCCAAGTCCTGAGCCTGCTGGATAATCTCAAGAAGGGGAGAGTTCTTAAACCAACTAAGAGTTAGGGAACGGTATGCTTTGTCATTGGAAGCGAGTTCTTTGATTACTTCCATCTCTGTTTTGGCGTGCGAAAGCATATCTACAAAATTATAGACCAATACAGTGAGGTCATTGTCTTTTTGGGAACGGAAATTCTGGGCTAGCTGCTTCCCTTGTTTTAGGGTACTTATTTTATGATATTCCCAGTTCAAGTTGAGCCCTAACCGCTTAAGTTGCTCTCCTAAGAATTCAGCTTCATAAAGATTCTTTCCCCCTTCATCCGTATCGTTTTTCCACCAATCTGGATATTTCTTTTCCATATCCAGAGGCGTTAGTCCAGAAAAAATGGCATTCCGGGCATATTGGGTGGCAGTAGGTAGAATGCTGAAATAGGAACACTCTTTTTTCTTTTTGTAATGTATGCCTAATACTTTTTCAAAAGCCAACCATTGGTCATACCTAAGATTATCAATCACTACCAAAAGGGTTTTGTTGTTTTCCAATTCTGGATGGACCATTTTTTGGAAAAGGGTATGGGACATAATGGGACCATCATTTGTGTTAAACCAATTTTGATAGTTCTTGTCCACAAACTTGCTGAATTGGGAGTTGGCCTCAACCTTTTGGGATTCCAATATTTCGAACATGCCAGAGTCTTCGATTTGCTCTAATTGTAATTCCCAATAAATCAATTTTTTATAAAGCTCAGCCCATTCTTCATGACTGTTCACCATGGATAGGTCCATGGCGATTTTCCGAAACTCCTGTTGGTAATTGGCTGTGGTTTTTTCAGATACCAATCTAGAGTTGTCCAGACTCTTTTTAAGCGATAGTAATATTTGGTTTGGATTTACAGGTTTGATTAAGTAATCGGCTATTTTGGAACCAATGGCCTCATCCATTATATATTCCTCTTCACTTTTAGTGATCATCACTACGGGGATGGAATCATCATACTGTTTAATTTCATTCAAAGTATCCAATCCCGATATTCCGGGCATGTTCTCATCAAGAAAAACAATATCAAAAAAGGTGTTTTTTATTTCTTCCAACGCATCTTGACCACTTTGACTAGTGATTACTTCATAGTTCTTACTCTCCAAAAAAAGAATGTGGGGTTTGAGTAGGTCAATCTCGTCATCTACCCAAAGAATGGTGATTTTTTTCATATAGTGCTATCTTTACGGCTTCAAAAAGCAGACTTCTTTGGCCACAACCAACAAGCTTAAGGTCTTTAACGATCCAATTTACGGTTTTATTGGAACACCAAGTGAACTTATTTTTGACCTGATTGCCCACCCGTATTTTCAGCGCCTAAGACGTATATCTCAAATGGGGATGTCTTATCTGGTGTACCCCGGGGCCCACCATACTCGATTCCATCATGCCCTGGGTAGCATGCATTTAATGACCAAGGCGATTCAAATACTTATATTAAAGGATGTTGAAATCACGGAAGAGGAGGAATCTGGATTACTCTGCGCCATTTTGCTTCATGATATTGGACATGGACCTTTTTCCCATGCTTTGGAAGGTTTTATAGTAGAAGATTTGTCACATGAAGAAATATCCTTGAAGTTCATGGAGGCCCTTAATGCAGAGTATTCAGGTGCATTGGATTTAGGCATTCAAATATTCAAGGGAACGTATCACAAACCGTTCATGAATCAATTGGTCTCTAGTCAACTAGATATGGACCGATTGGATTATTTAAAACGAGATAGCTTTTATTCTGGCGTTACAGAAGGGAATATTAATTCGGAACGGTTGATATCTATGCTAAATGTAGTCGATGAACAATTGTTGGTGGAGGAGAAAGGCATTTATGCGGTGGAAAAATTTCTCATGGCCCGAAGGTTTATGTATTGGCAAGTGTATCTTCATAAGACAAGTTTGGTTGCTGAACAATTGCTTGTACGAATCATGCAAAGAGTCCGTGAATTAATGGGAGTTGGGCAGAAGATAGATTGCAGTCATACATTAAACCATTTCTTGCAATCAAGTAAGCAAGGAGATTTATCTGGTGACACTCTGGAATTATTCTCAAAATTGGACGATGTTGATATATTATCAGCCTTGAAAGATTGGCAAAACCATGGAGATTATGTACTCTCGACACTTTGTAAAATGATTCTCAATCGAAGTCTTCTGCATATCAAAATGAAAAATAATCCTATTTCGGATTTTAAGTTTCAAGAGAAGCTTCAACTTATCATGGAAACACATAATCTTTCTCAAGAAAATGCTTCCTATTTTGTGTTTCGTGGAGAGGTCGCGAATAAAGCGTATCACGATAGCTATCAAACCATAGAAATACTAAAGAAAAATGGAAAAGTGACCCATTTGTTGAAGGAGTCTGATCAATTAAGTCTAAAAGCACTTTCCAAAAAGGTGACGAAATACTATATCTGCTACCCCCGATAACCGTTTATCAAATTTTGTTACTTTTGCAGCAATGAAATTTACGGCCACCCAAATTGCAGGAATATTAGAGGGAGAGGTTGAGGGAAATCCTCAGATTGCTGTACATAAATTATCAAAAATAGAGGAGGGCGAAACAGGTTCTTTAACCTTTTTGGCCAACCCAAAATATACCTCATACATCTATTCCACAAAAGCTTCCATTACCATTGTAAACAAGGATTTTATTCCTGAACAGGAACTTTCTACCACACTAATAAAAGTGGATGATGCCTATAAGTCATTTTCAAAACTTCTCGAGTATTACAATCAGGTAAAAAGTAATAAAGTGGGAATTGAGCAACCCTCTTTCATTTCTGAGACAGCCAAATACGGTGAAGGGTTTTACTTAGGTGCTTTCTCCTACTTAGGAGACAATGTGAACATAGGCGATAATGTAAAAATATACCCTAATGTTTATATCGGGGAAAACGTCACTATTGGAGATAATGTTCTAATTTTCGCAGGTGCCAAGATTTATTCAGAATCTGTGATTGGCAATAACTGCGTAATCCATAGTGGTGTAATTATTGGGGCTGATGGATTTGGCTTTACCCCAAACGAAAAAGGAGAATATAGCAAAGTACCACAAACGGGTAACGTTATTTTGGAAGATAACGTTGATGTAGGTGCGGGAACTACCATTGATAGGGCAACCCTTGGCTCAACTATACTGCGCAAAGGGGTTAAATTAGATAACCAAATTCAAATTGCACACAACGTAGAAATAGGGGAGCATACTGCAATAGCCGCGCAAACTGGAATTGCCGGCTCCACTAAAATTGGCAAGTACTGTCTCATTGGCGGTCAAGTTGGGATTGTAGGTCACATTACAATAGGGGACAAAGTTCGTATTCAGGCACAATCTGGAATAGGTCGTAATGTAAAAGACGGCGAAGTGCTCCAGGGATCCCCTGCACTTAACTATGGAGACTATAATAAGTCTTATGTGCACTTCAAAAACCTACCAAAACTGGTAAATAAAATCAACGAAATAGAAAAAAAGGCTAAGGTCGACCATGACTAATACTAAGCAACGTACCATTGAAAAAAAGGTAACCTTGGAAGGTGTTGGCTTACATACGGGAGAAAATGTAACCATGACCTTTGTACCTGCAAAAGAGAACCACGGATTCGCTTTCAAGCGGGTGGATTTGGAGGGAGAACCCATTATAGAAGCAGACGCCAATTATGTTGTAAATACGCAACGCGGTACCAATTTGGAGAAAAACGGAGTTAAGATTCAAACCTCAGAGCATGTTTTGGCCGCTTTGGTCGGTTTGGAAATTGACAATGTATTAATAGAGTTGGATGCTCCTGAACCTCCCATTATGGACGGGTCTTCAAAATTCTTTGTCGAAGCTTTGGAAAATGCTGGAATCGTGGAGCAAGAGCTGGAAAGAGAAGTCTATGTTGTAAAGGACGTGATTTCTTATAAAGATGAAGGCACAGGGAGCGAGATTACCGTAATTCCTTCCGATAAATATCAAATTACCACCATGGTAGATTTTGGGACCAAAGTATTGGGCACCCAAAATGCGAATTTGGAACAGCTTTCAGATTTCAAATCAGAAATAGCCGATTCGCGCACGTTTAGTTTTCTTCACGAATTAGAGATGCTATTGGAGCATGGGTTGATTAAAGGAGGCGATTTAAACAATGCTATCGTTTATGTGGATAAAGAGATTTCCGAGGCCACAATGAAAAAATTAGAGAAGGCTTTTAAAAAGAAAAAGCTCTCTGTAAAACCAAATGGAATTCTTGACAACCTTACCCTCCATTATCCGAATGAAGCAGCTCGCCATAAATTATTGGATGTAGTTGGTGATTTAGCTTTGGCCGGGACTCGTATACAAGGGAAAGTCATCGCCAATAAACCGGGGCATTTTGTGAATACCCAATTTGCCAAAAAGCTGCAGAAAATAATCAAACAGGAAAGACGGAACTCTGTTCCAGACGTTGACCTTCATGCAAAGCCTGTAAAGGATATCACGCAAATTATGGAGATGCTTCCCCATCGTCCACCCTTTTTATTGGTTGATAAGATTATGGAGCTTTCTGAAGAGCATGTAATTGGAGTAAAGAACGTTACCATGAACGAACCTTTTTTTGTGGGTCATTTCCCAGGAGCACCAGTTATGCCCGGTGTACTTCAAATTGAGGCCATGGCACAAACTGGGGGGATTTTGGTATTGAGCACGGTGCCAGACCCTGAGAACTACCTTACCTATCTTCTGAAAATTGATAATGTGCGGTACAAACAACAAGTAGTTCCAGGTGACACATTGATTTTTAAATTGGATTTGTTAAGTCCCATTCGTCGCGGAATCTGTCAAATGCAAGCCAGAGCCTATGCCAATGGTAGATTGGTATCAGAAGCGGAAATAATGGCTCAAATCACCAAAGTAAAAGGAAACTAAATGAATCAACCTCTAGCATATGTTCACCCTGGCGCCAAGATTGCGAAAAATGTGGTGATAGAGCCGTTTACTACTATACATAACAATGTTACGATTGGCGAGGGAACATGGATAGGCTCCAACGTTACCATAATGGAAGGTGCCCGTATCGGAAAAAATTGCAATATTTTTCCTGGCGCAGTAATCTCTGCCATGCCTCAAGATTTAAAATATCAAGGAGAAGAAACAACGGTTCATATCGGTAATAATACTACTATTCGAGAATGTGCTACCATTAATAAAGGTACTTCTGATAGAATGAAAACAGTGATTGGCAACAATTGTCTAATCATGGCTTATTGTCATATTGCGCACGATTGTGTTGTGGGTGATAATAGTATCTTCAGCAATAACTCAACATTGGCTGGACATGTAACAGTGGGAAACAATGTTGTTTTGGCTGGTATGGTTGCCGTACATCAATTTGTTTCTGTGGGTAATCATGCGTTCATTACAGGTGGTTCTTTGGTCAGAAAAGATGTACCTCCATATGTGAAAGCGGCTCGGGAGCCACTTTCATATGTTGGGATTAATTCAGTAGGGCTTCGCCGTAGAGGGTTCACTTCAGAAAAAATTCGAGAGGTACAGAACATCTACAGGATATTGTATCAAAAAAATTATAATAACACCCAAGCAGCATCAATCATTGAGGCAGAAATGGAAGCTACTCCAGAACGTGATGAGATTCTGCAATTTATAAGAGATTCCCAGCGAGGAATTATGAAAGGATATTTTAGCTCAAACTAAAGCAAATGGCAAACACTTCTGATATACGCAAAGGATTGTGCATTAAGTACAATCATGACATTTATAAAATTGTTGAGTTTCTTCATGTAAAACCCGGTAAAGGCCCTGCTTTTGTGAGAACAAAACTGAAAAGCGTCACTTCCGGAAAGGTTATCGACAACACCTTTTCTGCGGGTCACAAAATTGAAGATGTTCGTGTGGAAACACGTTCATACCAATATCTATATGATGAGGGAGACACCTTTCATTTCATGAATACGGATGATTACAATCAAATATCACTTCAAAAAAGTTCTTTGGATGCTCCAGATTTATTGAAAGAAGGAGAGATTGTAACCATACTTTTTAATACGGAAGACAGTATGCCCTTATCTGTGGAAATGCCGGCAAGCGTTGTTTTGGAAGTAACCCATACCGAACCAGGTGTAAAAGGAAACACGGCTACGAATGCAACCAAACCTGCAACTGTTGAAACTGGAGCGAGAATCAATGTCCCTTTGTTTATAAATGAAGGTGATAAAATCAAGGTTGATACAGAAAAGGGGGCTTACATGGAACGTGCTAAGGAGTAAATGGCATGAAGTTTCCCAAGCCACAAACCTTAAAAGGCATAGCTGACCTAATTAAAACTGAATTTGTTGGAGACTCAGACTTTCCTGTTTTAGGAATGAATGAAATCCATGTAGTGGAAGAGGGCGACATCGTATTTGTGGACCATCCCAAATACTATGATAAAGCTTTGGAATCCAACGCAACCATTGTACTTATCAATAAAAAAGTTGATTGTCCTAAAGGAAAGGCTTTACTGATTTCGGATGACCCTTTTAGGGACTTTAATAAACTCACCGTACATTTTAGACCCTTTGAATCTTCCAATACGTCCATTGCTCAAACGGCTGAAATAGGTGAAGGGACTATTATCCAACCCAATGTTTTTGTAGGGAATCATGTGAAAATTGGAAAAAACTGTCTCATCCATGCGAATGTATCCATATATGACCATTGTGTAATTGGAAATAATGTGACAATTCATGCTGGGACGGTATTGGGTGCTGATGCTTTCTACTACAAAAATCGTCCAGAAGGATTTGATAAATTGATTTCAGGAGGCAGAGTGGTAATTGAAGATAATGTAGATATCGGTGCTTCATGTACTATAGACAGAGGTGTCACAGGTGATACAACTATTAAAGAAGGAGCCAAACTGGACAATCAGATTCAGATTGGGCACGATACGGTTATTGGTAAGAAGTGTTTAATAGCTTCACATACAGGAATTGCTGGTTGCACGGTTTTAGAAGATGAAGTCACCCTTTGGGGGCAAGTAGGGGTAATAAGTGGTATAACTATTGGCAAAAAAGCGATTGTTTTAGCGCAATCGGGTGTTGGAAGGTCCTTGGAAGGAGGTAAAACCTACTTTGGAAGCCCAGCGGAAGAAGCACGCGAAAAAATGAAGCAATTGGCTTATATAAAGCAAGTTCCATTCCTTATGGAAAAGATGAAAAAGAATTCTTGAATTGGTTGGCACAAATGATTGCCAAAACCTATTTTTGTACAGCAATTAAGTAAATAATATGAGCGTCTTAGTAAACAAAGATTCAAAGATAATCGTGCAGGGTTTCACAGGTAGTGAAGGAACATTCCATGCCGGACAAATGATTGAATATGGTACCAATGTAGTAGGTGGGGTTACTCCTGGCAAAGGAGGGCAAGAACATCTTGGAAAACCAGTTTTTAATACGGTTGAAGAAGCCGTTAAACAAGTTGGTGCTGATACTACTATTATTTTTGTTCCGCCTGCGTTTGCTGCAGATGCCATTATGGAAGCTGCCAGTGCTGGTATTAAGGTTATCATCACCATTACAGAGGGTATTCCAGTTGCTGATATGGTTAAAGCGAATGACTACATAAAGAACTTGGACTGTACCCTGGTTGGACCAAACTGCCCTGGTGTTATTACTCCAGAAGAAGCTAAAGTTGGTATCATGCCCGGCTTTGTTTTCAAAAAAGGTAACGTTGGTATTGTTTCCAAATCAGGAACTCTTACCTATGAAGCAGCTGACCAAGTGGTACGACAAGGTTTGGGTATAACAACAGCTATAGGAATTGGTGGAGACCCCATTATTGGGACAACTACAAAAGAAGCTGTTGAATTGTTAATCAATGACCCTGAAACGGAATGCGTGGTTATGATTGGAGAAATTGGTGGACAACTTGAAGCTGATGCCGCAAAATGGTATAAGGAAAGTGGTAGTACCAAACCTATCGTTGGTTTTATTGCAGGGGAAACTGCTCCAGCTGGTAGAACCATGGGACACGCTGGTGCTATTGTAGGCGGCAGTGATGATACGGCTCAGGCCAAGAAACGTATCATGCGGGAGTCCGGAATCCATGTGGTAGATTCGCCTGCAGAGATTGGAGTAAAGGTCAAAGAAGTCATGGCGTAACCAATCGTTAAAAGATTTGTAAATCCCGTTTCCGACGGGATTTTTTTTCATTACAACTTAAAAACAACACCTATATTTGAGGTTATAACCATTCAAACCAGGAATACTATGAAACTTTTGGAAGGTAAAAACGTAATTATTACAGGGGCCAGTAGAGGAATTGGAAAAGGAATAGCAAAAGTTTTTGGACAGTATGGTGCCAACGTTGCATTCACCTATAGTTCCAGTGAAGCATCTGCTTTAGAGCTAGAAAAAGAGTTAGAAGCTATGGGAGTCAAGGCCAAGGCCTATAAAAGTAATGCTGCAAGTTTTAGCGAATCGGAGACTTTGATTGCAGATGTCCTTGCAGAATTTGGCAGTATTGATGTTTTGATAAACAATGCTGGAATCACCAAGGATAATCTTCTAATGCGCATGGGCGAAGCAGATTTTGATACGGTCATTGAGATTAATCTAAAGTCCGTTTTCAATATGACCAAAGCGGTTCAACGAACTATGTTGAAACAACGCAAAGGCTCTATTATCAATATGAGCAGTGTGGTGGGGGTCAAAGGCAACGCAGGTCAAACTAACTACGCAGCCTCCAAAGCAGGAATGATTGGTTTTACTAAATCGGTAGCATTGGAATTAGGTTCTAGAAATATTCGATGTAATGCCATAGCTCCTGGTTTTATTGAGACCGAGATGACTGATAAACTGGATGAAAAAACGGTACAAGGATGGCGAGATGCCATTCCGTTAAAAAGAGGGGGTAGCCCAGAAGACGTAGCGAATGCATGTCTTTTCCTTGCTTCGGATTTATCAGCTTATGTTACAGGTCAAGTCTTGAATGTGGACGGAGGTATGCTAACCTAAGACTGCATGGATATACGCACGCTACTTCTCATCATATTGGCGGTCATAGCTGCGTTGACCATTGTTTTTTATCAATACTTTTTTAAGGCACGTCGTAAGGGTAGTTTACGAATTATTCTCGCGTCCTTGAGGTTTGTAGTTTTGTTTGGGGCTTTCTTATTGTTGATTAATCCAAAGTTCGTTGATAAAGAATACTTCCTTGAAAAATCAAATCTGATTTTACTTTTGGATGATTCTGCATCCATGCTTAAGTCTTCAAGGACAGAAGATATACAAAACTATATCGCAGAAATTCGGGATGATGACGCCTTACAAGAACGTTTTTCACAATTTCAGTTTAAGTTTGGTCCACAATTGGATGAAAGTGATTCGCTTTCCTTTCAACAAGGAAACACAAACATTGCTAATGCCCTTTTAAAAACAAACGAACTCTTCATAAATGGGAATAACACTGTTGTTCTTCTATCAGATGGGAATCAAACCTTGGGTAGGGATTATGAGTTTTTAAATCTGAAGGAGAATGTACAGGTCAATTCCATTGTGGTTGGAGATACCACGGCTTACGCAGACATATCTATTGGGCAGGTGAATACAAATACCTACGCATTTTTGGGGAATAAGTTTCCCATAGAAGCAATAATTGAGTATTCTGGTATGCAGCGTATATCGAAAAACCTTGTTGTCAGACTGGATGGTAAAAGAGTATTTCAAGAAGTCATAACTTTCAACACGACCGAAAATAGTAAACGTATAAATACGTTGATTGAAGCGGAAAGTGTAGGACTAAAAACTTTAGAAATCCAAATTGCTCCTTTGGAGAATGAGAAAAACACAGTCAATAATAACAAGCTGGTAGCCTTGGAGGTCATTGATGAAAAAACCAATGTTACACTAGTGTCAGATATGCTCCACCCTGACATTGGGGCATTAAAAAAGGCGATAGAATCCAATGAACAAAGACAATTAAATGTTGTTAAGCCTAGTGCTCCACAAGAAGCTTTAGAGACTACGGATGTTTTTATCCTTTACCAACCCAATGGCAAATTCAAAAGGATTTATGATTTTATCAAAGCTAGAAACTACAACCATTTTACAATTACTGGGACTCAAACCGATTGGCGTTTTTTAAATCAAATCCAAGAGAACTTCTTTAAAGAAGATTTCAACCAGAAGGAGGAGATTCTTTCTGTTGAGAACAAGTCTTTTTCAGAGTTTTCGCTTGGTGATTTTGACACAGAGGGCTATCCGCCATTGATAAGTAATTTAGGAGATTTGGAAATTTCAGTATCGCATCAAAATATTCTATATCAACGGATTAAGGGCATTGATTTGGATGTCCCTTTGTTAACTATTATAGCTTCAGACCAAAATAAAGAAGCTATTCTATTTGGGGAAAATATATGGAGATGGCGGGCTAAGAGTTATTTGGACAATGGCACTTTTGGGATTTTTGATGATTTTATCGGAAAGCTTATTCTTTTTCTGAATAGCGATGGGAAGCGAAGTCGTTTGGAGTTGGACTACAAAACGGTTTTTGGTGGGGAGAATGCAGCCCGAATAAAGGCTACTTACTTTGATAAGAGCTACAACTTGGATCCCAATGGAAATGTTCAAATTGAAATAAAAGGTCAAGATAGTGACTATAACCGAAAGGCTCCTATGCTGTTCAAAGGTTCCTTTTTTGAATATGACCTAGAGAATTTAAATTCTGGTACATACGAGTTCACGGTCAGAGAAGAAAGAGAGAATATTTCTAAGTCTGGAACATTCAGAATTGTGGAGTTTCGCCAAGAAGACCAACTTTTTTCAGCAAATCATAGGAAATTGCAACGGCTATCAGAAAAATGGGATGGCAAACTATATTTCCCAAACCAAATAGATAGATTAAAGGATGATTTATTGAGCTCCCCAAGAACTCTCCCGGTTCAAAAGAGCAAGCAAAATGTCGTATCTTTAATAGACTATAAAATTCTCTTGGGCCTCATCATTTTTTGTCTGGCTTTGGAGTGGTTTTTAAGAAAATACAACGGATTAATTTAAAAAAACAGACATATGGATAGATTACCAAAAATAGGATTACCCATTATTGTGGCCGTGATTCTAGTAGTTATTTTAATTTCTAAATCAGCGATTACCATTGGTTCTGGTGAGGCGGGAGTTCTTTATAAAACCTTTGGGGACGGTGTGGTAACAGATAAGCCGCCTTTAGGAGAAGGTTTCCATTTAGTGGCACCTTGGAACAAGGTTTATGTTTATGAAGTTCGTAGACAGGAAATTTTTGAAAAAATGAAAGTGTTATCTTCTAATGGATTGGATATTCAATTAGATGCCTCGGCCTGGTACCAACCCAATTATAATGAGCTAGGCAAACTACATCAGGAAATAGGGGAGAGCTACTTGCAGCGTATTATCCTCCCCACAATCAGGTCGGCTGCCCGAAGTGTGGTTGGGCGATATACTCCAGAGCAATTGTATTCCAGTAAACGTGATGCCATCCAAGCGGAAATTTTTGAGGAAACCAAGAAAATTGTAGATGACCAATATATCGTTCTTGACGAAATACTGGTCCGTGATGTAACCCTACCTCCGACAATTAAGGAGGCTATTGAGCGAAAGTTGAAACAAGAACAGGAATCTTTGGAATATGAGTTTCGCTTGGTAACCGCTCAAAAGGAAGCAGAGCGTCAGCGAATTGAAGCACAAGGAAAGGCGGATGCGAACAGAATCCTAAGTGCTTCCTTGACAGATAAAATTCTCCAGGACAAAGGAATCGAGGCCACGCTTCAATTGTCACAATCCCCAAACTCTAAAGTGGTGGTCGTAGGTTCTAGTGGAGATGGTCTACCTCTTATTTTGGGAAATAACTAAATAAACCTTTTTTGATAAAAAAATATATTTTAATTTTACACTCGAAATGAGAAATCAGAATACACATCATCATTTTTATACTTGCACTCAAGCGAGGTAAAAATGTATTGTTGTAAATGAACCATATATTAACCCGTTTGAGAAATCAAACGGGTTTTGTTTTTGTGCCCTTTTGATTTTTCAGATTAATTGAAAAAGAAACATGACCAAAATTAGAATTGCGGTTCAAAAGAGTGGCCGCTTAAATGAGGATTCACTTAAAATTTTAAAAGACTGTGGCATTTCAATTGATAATGGCAAGGACCAGTTAAAGGCAACGGCACGTAATTTTCCTCTTGAGGTGTTTTACCTTCGAAACGGAGATATCCCTCAGTATTTAAGGGATGGTGTTGTGGACATTGCTATTCTTGGAGAAAATGTCCTCGTTGAAAAGGGAAAGGACATTGACATTGCCGAAAAATTGAACTTTTCCAAGTGTAGGGTTTCGCTGGCTGTGCCAAAATCTTTTGAATACAATTCCGTAAAGGATTTTGAAGGAAAGCGAATTGCAACCTCATATCCAAGCACAGTTAAGGACTATCTTGCATCAAAAGGGGTGAAAGCAGATTTACATATTATCAATGGTTCTGTTGAGATTGCACCCAATATAGGCCTCGCAGATGGCATCTGTGATATAGTGTCCAGTGGAAGTACACTTTTCAAGAACAATTTAAAAGAGGTGGAGGTTATCTTGAAGAGTGAAGCGGTTCTTGCGGTATCGTCAAAGATATCAGACGAAGGAAAAGAAATTTTGGACAGGCTACGATTTAGAATTCAATCCGTACTCGAAGCAAGGAATAACAAATACGTGCTTTTAAATGCTCCAAACGAGAAGTTGGATGACATATTGGACCTTTTACCCGGTATGCGAAGTCCAACAGTTCTGCCTTTGGCAGAAAAAGGATGGAGTTCTGTACATACCGTAATCCAACAGGATACTTTTTGGGAAGTTATAGATGAATTGAAACTGGCGGGAGCTGAAGGTATTCTAGTATGTCCAATTGAAAAAATGGTACGCTGATGCAACGAATTGTAAATCCACCAAGAGAAGATTGGCAGGATATCTTGAAGCGTCCTATCCAAGAAGTAGGGGATATTGAAGCCAGTGTGGAACGTATTTTTTCAGAAGTTCAATTGAACGGCGATGATACAATTCTAAAATACACCGTGGAATTTGACAAAGTAAGTCTGGAGTCAGTAAAGGTAGTGCCCAGTGAAATTGAGGAGGCCGTGAAGTTGGTGCCCGAAGCCTTGAAAATTGCTATTAAAACGGCCAAAAACAATATCGAAAAATTCCACCAAGCGCAAAAGAGCAGTAGAGTAGAAGTGGAGACAATGCCAGGAGTTCAGTGTTGGCAGGAAAAGCGTCCCATTCAAAAGGTGGGGCTATACATACCTGGAGGAACAGCACCTTTATTCTCTACCATTCTAATGTTGGCGGTGCCAGCAAGGATTGCGGGTTGCGATGAAATCGTGTTGTGTACACCTCCAGATAAAAAAGGAAACATAAACCCTTCCATTCTGTATACTGCACAATTGTGTGGGGTAACTCAAATATGTAAGGTCGGTGGTATTCAAGCCATAGCCGGAATGACCTTTGGAACAGAAAGCATCCCAAAAGTGTTTAAGATTTTTGGCCCAGGAAATCAATACGTTACTGTAGCCAAACAAATAGCGACCAAGTATGGTGTGGCTATTGATATGCCGGCCGGACCAAGCGAATTATTGGTGGTAGCCGATGATACCGCGACTCCCGCATTTGTTGCATCTGATTTGTTAAGTCAGGCAGAGCATGGCGTGGATAGTCAGGTTATTCTGGTTTCTACATCAGAAAAGATGATTGAGGAAACAGAGAAGGAGGTTGAGGAGCAGCTAAAAGCTTTACCAAGACAAGATATTGCAAAGCGGGCGATTGCCAACAGTAAGCTCATCCTTGTTGACACTGATGAAATCGCTTTGGATTTAATCAATGAATATGGTCCAGAGCACTACATTGTTTGTGTAGAGAATGAAGACTTTTATGTGGACAACACGATAAATGCTGGTTCTGTGTTTATCGGGAACTACACTCCGGAAAGTGCAGGTGATTACGCCTCAGGAACCAATCATACTTTACCAACAAATGGCTATGCGAAACAATACAGTGGCGTAAATCTGGATAGTTTCATGAAAAGTATGACTTTTCAGAAAATAACCAAGGAGGGTATTCTTGGAATTGGGAAGACAATTGAACTTATGGCAGAGGCAGAAGGCTTGCAAGCACATAAAAACGCTGTGACGCTTCGGTTAAAGGATTTGAACGATACGATTGAATAGAAGAGGATGGCCAAAGATTTCAACATTGATACATTGGTTCGGGAATCGGTAAAAAAGCTGAAACCCTATTCTTCCGCACGAGACGAATATGTTTCGGATGGTTCCAAAATGATTTTCTTGGACGCCAATGAAAACCCTTTTGAAAATGGACTGAACCGTTATCCAGACCCTCAACAGCGTGATTTAAAGTCAGAGTTAGCCTATCAAAAGGGCATCAAGAATGACCAAATATTGATTGGGAATGGAAGCGATGAAGTTTTGGACTTACTATTTAGGGCTTTTTGTGAACCCGGAGTAGATAATATTATCACCTTGCCACCTACCTATGGAATGTATAAGGTACTATCAGGAATCAATGCGGTGCAAAACAATGAGGTTTTGCTTACAAAGGATTTCGAACCCAATGTTGCTGAAATCTTGGATACGGTCAATGAAAAAACCAAGATGGTGTTTTTATGCTCACCGAATAATCCAACGGGAAATAGCTTTTCAGTTCTAAGCATTGAGACCATTTTGAATAATTTTAATGGTTTGGTCATTATTGATGAAGCCTATATCGACTTTTCAGAGCAACAAAGCTGGCTTTTACGACTTGAAACGTTTCCAAACCTTGTGGTGACACAGACCTTATCAAAGGCCTACGGCATGGCGGGAATTCGTTTAGGGATTTGTTATGCTTCCCCTATAATTATTCAAATGCTTAATAAAATTAAGCCTCCCTACAATGTTAATGAACTTACACAACAAAAAGCCTTATCCCGAATTTTGGATAAGGAAAGTGTGGCCGAGGAAGTAGAGAGTATTCTCAAAGAAAGAAATTTGCTGATTGGGACGTTGAACAAAGTTGGTTTTGTGCATGAAATTTATCCCTCTGATGCAAATTTTGTTCTGGCTAAGGTAGACAATGCAGATTTGAGGTATACCCAATTATTGGAGTTAAATGTTGTAGTACGAAACCGAAGTACTCAGCCACTTTGTGAGAATACCTTGCGTTTTACCGTGGGAACCCCTGAGGAGAATAGGAAATTGGTGCAAATATTAAATCAGATAGGATAATGGCAAAAAAAGTACTTTTCATTGATAGAGACGGTACTATTATCAAGGAAACTGTAGATGAGCAGATTGATGCCTTCGAAAAAATGGTGTTCTATCCTCATGTGTTCACCTATTTGGGCAAAATAGCCAAGGAATTGGACTATGAGTTGGTGATGATAACCAATCAAGATGGGCTAGGCACGGATGCTTTTCCCGAAAATACGTTTTGGCCGGTTCATAATTTTATCATGAAATCTTTTGAAAATGAAGGTGTTGTTTTTAATGAGGTTTTCATTGACAAGACCTTTCCGAAAGACAATGCGGATACTCGAAAACCAGGTACAGGCTTATTGACCGCATATTTTGGTGACACCTATGATTTGGAGAACTCTTATGTGATAGGAGATAGGTTAACCGATATGGAATTGGCCAAGAACCTAGGTTCGAGAGGAATTTTTATTAATGATGAAACCCATTTGGGCACGAATGAAATCACAGTAAAAAGAGAAGAACTGGACAAGTATATTGCTTTGGAAAGCAATGAATGGCAAAAAATATATGAGTTCTTAAAGTTGAAAAACAGAACGGCCAGCATCACCCGAAAGACCAATGAAACTGACATTTCTATTCAAATTGACTTAGATGGTACGGGTAAAAGTGATATCCAAACCGGATTGGCTTTTTTCGACCATATGTTGGACCAATTGGCACGTCATGGTCAACTTGATTTACAAATTAAAGTAGACGGTGACTTGGAGGTGGATGAACACCATACCATTGAAGATACCGCAATCGCTCTAGGCGAAGTTTTTTCCAAAGCTCTAGGCGATAAATTGGGTATGGAACGTTATGGCTTCAGTCTGCCTATGGATGATTGTTTAGCACAAGTTGCCATTGATTTTGGAGGGAGAAATTGGCTAGTTTGGGAGGCCGAATTCAAACGAGAGAAGATTGGAGACATGCCTACGGAAATGTTCCATCATTTTTTTAAGTCATTCACAGATGGCGCTAAGGCCAATTTGAATATTAAAGTAGAAGGAATAAACGAACACCATAAGATAGAGGCTATTTTCAAAGCTTTTGCGAAGTCTATAAAAATGGCAATGAAAAGAGATGTAGAGAAAATGGTTTTACCCTCAACCAAAGGCATTTTGTAAATGAAAATAGTCATAATTGATTACGGTGCAGGTAATATCCAAAGTATCAAATTTGCCATACAACGCTTAGGATTTGAAGCGATGTTGAGTAGTGATGCTGAGGAAATACAAAAAGCGGATAAAGTGATTTTTCCAGGGGTGGGGGAAGCGAGTTCCGCCATGAAAAAGCTCAATGAAAGTGGATTGGAACCAATCATCCAAAACTTAACGCAGCCTGTTTTAGGCATTTGTTTGGGAATGCAATTGATGTGCAATAGCTCTGAGGAAGGTAATACTATAGGGCTAGGTATTTTTGATGTGGATGTGGTTAAATTTTTGGAAGGATTGAAAGTACCTCAGATTGGTTGGAACGAAATTACAGAACTGAAATCTGGTTTGTTTGATTCCATCCCAGAGAAAAGTTATATCTATTTGGTGCATAGTTTTTATGCTCCAATTTCCGAAGAAACTATTGCAGTTTCAGAATACGGGTTGGAATATAGTGCGGCCTTAAGAAAAGATAATTTTTACGGAACTCAGTTTCACCCTGAAAAGAGTAGCGATGTAGGTTCAAAAATCCTTCAAAACTTCTTGGAGCTATAATGAAAGATGGTTGCTACATATCAACTGACATCTCGAAAATGGACATTGACTTGATTCACAATTATCTTTCCCTAAAATCGTATTGGGCCAAAGGGAGGAGTAAAGACTTGGTGAAAAAATCCATGGAAAATTCGATTTGTTTTGGGGCATTTACCCAAAGCGGTGAGCAAGTTGGTTTTGCGCGAGTTGCAACAGATTATGTCGTATTTGTATGGTTGATGGATGTTTTTGTGGTGGATGGTTTTCAAGGACAAAGAGTAGGTCAACAATTATTACAAGCCATACTTGATTATTCGGGTTTAGAGCAAGTAAATGGCATAGGATTGCGCACTAACGATGCGCAAAGTTTTTATTCGAAATTCGGTTTTAATACAATTTCGGAACCTGAAACATGGATGTTTAAAAAGAATACCTGATGCGGATTATACCAGCTATTGATATTATTGATGGAAAATGTGTTCGATTGTCTAAAGGCGATTATGACACGAAGAAGGTGTACAACGAAAATCCATTGGAAGTAGCCAAGGCTTTTGAGGACCATGGTATTCAATACCTGCATTTGGTAGACTTGGATGGCGCAAAATCGAAGCATGTTGTTAACCATCGCATTTTAGAACAAATAGCTACCCACACGCAATTAAAAATTGATTTTGGAGGAGGATTGAAAAGCAACGAAGATTTGCGAATTGCTTTTGAGAGCGGTGCCCAACAAATTACCGGAGGTAGTATTGCGGTAAAGAATAAGTCAACATTCCTGGGATGGGTCGATAAATACGGAGCATCCAAGATCATTCTTGGAGCGGATGCAAGAGATGAAAAAATAGCAATATCGGGTTGGGCAGAAGAATCTAATCTGGCACTCATCCCATTTATCAAAGGCTTTCAAGAAAAGGGGATAAAATATGTCATCTGCACGGACATCAGTAAAGATGGCATGTTGCAGGGACCTGCTTTTGAGCTTTACAAAAAAATTCTACAACAAACCAAAAAGTGGGAAACTCGAATAACAGGGAGTGGGGTGGAGGATGAACGAGTTATCGGGATAAACTTAATCGCTAGTGGTGGAATCTCTCATTATGATGAGCTCGGCAAGCTAGCGGAAATAGGATGTGAGGGCACTATTATTGGAAAAGCGATTTACGAAAATAAAATCAGTTTAAAACAACTGGAAACATACATTTTGGAGTATGGAACAGCCTAATGATTTCCAAGAGGAATTTATCCAAAATTCATGCTACCGGATGGACGAGAGCTTGAGGATGATAAAAAAGTGTTTTGGGCAATTAACCGAAGAACAGGTTTGGATTAAACCAAACGCAGTGACCAACAGTATTGGTAATTTGATTTTACATCTTTGTGGCAACATTACACAATACGGCATCGCATCACTTCAAGGTATCGAAGACCGCAGAAACCGGGATAAGGAATTTGAAACGAAATCGGGATATTCCAAAGAGGAGTTATTGGATGTACTAAGCGATACGGTGAACGAAGCTAAAAAGAGCTTTAAAACCTCTGAAACTTCAGAATTGCTAAAGAAAAGAAGCGTACAAGGGTTTGAGTTCTCGGGAATAGGTAATATTGTTCATGTTGTAGAACATTTCTCCTATCATACTGGGCAAATTGCACTTTGGACCAAGCTTTTGAACAACAAAAACCTTGGGTTTTATGATGGATTTGATTTGAACCTTAAGAATGAAAATACCTAAAGAGTTATGTTAACAAGACGAATCATTCCATGTTTGGATATTAAAGATGGGAGAACCGTAAAAGGGGTCAATTTCATGGATTTACGGGATGCTGGAGACCCAGTGGAACTAGCAGAACTCTACGCGTCAGTTGGTGCTGATGAATTAGTGTTTTTGGATATTTCGGCCACCGAAGAAAAACGAAAGACTTTGGCAAATCTGGTCTATCACGTGGCTGAAAAGGTAAACATTCCATTTACCGTGGGTGGTGGTATTCGTTCGGTGGAAGATGTAGATATACTTCTCAAGAATGGCGCGGATAAGGTATCGATAAACTCTTCGGCGGTAAAAAAACCAGAGCTTATTGATGAGTTAGTAGCCAAATTTGGTTCACAATGTATCGTTGTGGCGATTGATGCCAAACAGATTGATGACCAATGGAAAGTGCATTTGATTGGAGGTAAAGTACCTACGGATATCGATTTATTTGAATGGGCCAAGGAGGTGGAAGAACGAGGTGCAGGAGAAATATTGTTCACCTCCATGGACCATGATGGTACCAAAAATGGCTTTGCGAATGACGCTTTACGCAGACTGTCGCGGTCTCTGAATATCCCCATTATTGCTTCCGGAGGCGCCGGAAATATGAAACACTTTTCAGATACTTTTAAAGATGGGGAAGCGGACGCTGCCTTAGCCGCTAGTGTGTTTCATTTTAAGGAAATTGATATTACAGAATTAAAAAAAGAATTGAGAAAAGAAGGGATTCCCGTAAGATTATAAGGATGGAAATAGATTTTGCAAAAAATAGCGACGGTTTGATTCCGGCTATCATTCAGGATGCTGAAACAAGGAAAGTCTTGATGTTGGGATATATGAATCAAGAGGCACTTGATGTAACCCAAAAAACGAAAAAAGTTACTTTTTTCAGTAGAAGTAAACAACGCTTATGGACCAAAGGAGAATCCAGTGGGAACTTCTTGGAATTAGTTGATATAAAAAATGATTGCGATAAGGACACTTTATTGATTTCTGTCAAACCAACCGGACCAACCTGCCACTTGGGGGATGATACGTGTTGGGCTCAAAACAATGACCAACATTATGGGTTTCTGACCGAGCTAGAAGGAATAATAGCTTCCCGTAAGGCGAATCAAAGCGATGAAAAAAGTTATGTTGCATCGCTTTTCAGAAAAGGGATAAATAAAATTGCCCAAAAGGTTGGAGAAGAAGCCGTTGAAACCGTTATTGAAGCAAAAGATAATGACGATTCACTCTTTCTAAATGAAAGTGCAGACCTGTTATTCCACTACCTTATTTTATTGCAGGCAAAGGGATTTCAGTTAGATGATGTGGCAGAGATATTAAAAGATAGACATAAATAAATTTACCACCACACCACAAAAAACTTCTCAAGTTCGCCAGAAGGTTTATGCATCCAAAGCATAGGAGCATTTTTTCTAATCATACGAAGATTTACTTCCATTAGCGTTTCGGTAAAGGATATCCAACTCACTTGTTTATGGGGCTCTATAGGCCATTCCTTTTTAAAGGGAATGTAAAATAGATAGTCCCGAAAATTATTTTTTTCGAAATCCTCAAATCGCATCCAATACCCTACAATACAATTTAAATTTAATGGTCGGATATGAACGAATTGTTCTTCAAATGGCTTGAACAGCTGCGCTTTAAAGCAACAGGATTGTCGTATTTGCGAAGAGTCTATATGATGGGATGTAAGTACATTTTGCGCTTCGGCGGAATGGATTAAGGAAAACTGGTCATTTTTTATCTTTTCCATTTTGGTGAAGAACATATCCTTACGGTTAGGGCCCATTAAGCGATGGATGGGTTCAGAAATCGAAGAATCGATAATATAGAACTTGTATGTAAGTTCCACATGCATTAGCTCTTCAGTGTGCTTATGTTTCAAAATAAAATCAAGCTCTCCTATGGTGGTCTTACCAGAGCGGATTGGCTCATTTTGAAGTAAAATGGAGTATGTATCTTCGAAGGTGATTAACTGTTCAAACACATGTTCCATCTGATGGCCCAAACGAATATTTTCCGGAATTTCACGAGCTTTAAAATGAGCTAAATCTATTTTTGGAAATTCAAATTGGATTATCCCAAATTGACTCCCTTTCCACAAGGGAGGTGTTTGATAAAATCCTTCAATTTGTTTGATGCCCATAACAGTATTCGCTTTTATCGTTAAGGTTTCTTTAAATGGGAAATCAATACATACAAATGTGTTATTTTTATGTAATGGCTATGAATTTAAGAAAAGGGTTTCGATTCACTACGTACGAAGCACCTGAGCAAACTCCTTTTGAACGCCTTTTTGAGATTTTTCAGGAATTGGTTACACACACCTCTGGTGATGTGGAAGAAGCATTGGACTGGCTCCGCGAATTGGACAAGGAATATGAGCTTACAGATGATGATTATACCATAGATGATTTTATAGAAGACCTTAAAGCAAAGGGCTACATCCGTGAAGAGATTGACCCTAATGGTGAGCAAGGTGAGGGACAAGAAGGCGATGGTGGCGGTAGTTTTTCTATTACGGCCAAATTAGAACGGATGTTGCGGCAAAGAGCCCTGGACCAGATTTTTGGTAAAATGAAACGTCGTGGTGCTGGTGACCACAAAACGGGTAAACTAGGTAGTGGTGATGAACATACTGGAGATTTTAGAGAATATCGATATGGGGATTCTTTGGAACGTATTTCGATGACCGAGAGTCTAAAAAATGCACAAATCAATCACGGAATGGATAGCTTCATGCTCAATGAAGAGGATTTAGTGGTAGAGGACACTCAGTTCAAAGCTCAGATGAGTACAGTTCTTATGATTGACATCAGCCATAGCATGATTCTATATGGGGAGGACCGAATAACGCCTGCCAAAAAAGTAGCAATGGCCCTTGCGGAACTTATCACCACAAGGTACCCTAAAGACACCTTAGACATTTTGGTTTTTGGTAATGATGCCTGGCCCATTCCCATTAAAGATTTGCCCTATTTGAAAGTAGGACCTTATCATACCAATACAGTGGCTGGTCTACAATTGGCCATGGATATGTTACGCCGAAAACGAAATACCAACAAACAGATTTTCATGATTACGGATGGGAAACCGTCTTGTTTGCGTCTTCCAAATGGGGAATATTATAAAAATAGTGTTGGTCTGGATGACTATATCGTCGAACGATGTTATGCGATGGCCCAACAAGCCAGAAAACTACATATTCCGATTACCACGTTTATGATTGCACAAGACCCCTATTTAATGCAATTTGTACAAGAATTTACCAAGGCAAATAAAGGAAAAGCTTTTTACACAGGTTTGAAGGGGTTGGGTGAAATGATATTTGAAGACTACGAAGAAAACAGAAAAAAAAGACTAAAAGGATAGATTGCTAATGATGAGCAAAATAGCACACACAAAGATTACGACGCTTGGCGAATTGAAAAAGTCCGGGTACCAAAGTAAAAGTATCAAGGACGAACTCAGGGATAACTTATTGGAAAAAATAGCAAAAGGCGAAGATACTTTTGAAGGTATTTGGGGGTATGAAAACTCGGTAATTCCCGAATTGGAAAGAGCAATACTCTCCAGACATAATATTAATCTTTTAGGGTTAAGGGGACAAGCTAAAACACGATTGGCCCGATTGATGATTCAACTTTTAGATGAATGGATTCCAGTCGTCAGCGGCTCGGAAATTCATGACGACCCCTTCCAACCAATGTCTCGTTTTGCGCAACAGCTTATCTCAGAAAAAGGAGATCAGGCACCAATCGAGTGGTTGCATCGGGATGAACGGTTCTATGAAAAACTGGCCACACCGGATGTTACTGTAGCCGATTTGATAGGGGATGTGGACCCCATTAAGGCCGCCAATCTAAAGTTATCATACGCTGATGATAGAGTGATTCATTTTGGGATGATTCCGCGAGCGAATCGTTGTATATTCGTTATCAATGAATTACCTGACCTTCAAGCAAGAATTCAAGTAGCCTTATTTAATATATTGCAAGAAGGAGATATACAGATTCGGGGGTTTAAACTCAGGCTACCCTTGGACTTGCAATTTGTCTTTACTGCAAATCCAGAAGATTATACCAATCGTGGTAGCATTGTAACCCCACTAAAAGATAGAATTGGGTCCCAAATATTGACACACTATCCAGAAACTGTTGAAATTGCTAAAAAGATTACGAAGCAGGAAGCAGAATTAGATTCTAGACAAGCGGATACCATCTATGTGCCAGAAATGGCTATGGATTTATTGGAACAAATCAGTTTTGAGGCTAGGAAAAGTGAATATGTGGATGCAAAGAGTGGGGTTAGTGCCCGAATGAGCATTACCGCCTTTGAAAACCTTTTAAGCACAGCAGAAAGACGTAGTATTAAATCAGGAAATAAGAAAACAACCGTTCGGCTAAGCGACTTCATGGGAGTGATTCCTTCTATTACTGGAAAAATAGAACTGGTTTATGAGGGAGAGCAGGAGGGCGCCGGCTCGGTAGCCGAAATTTTGCTTGAAGATGCCATTAAAACACTATTTGCTGAATTCTTCCCTAAAATTGATAAACTCGAACGAAAGGACGCCGAAAGTCCCTATGACGATTTAGTATCATGGTTTTTTGAAGGAGAGGGTTTTGAACTTTTAGATGAAGATTCTGATGAAGTGTATCAGAATAAATTAGAAGCTGTTGCCCCCCTACGTGATCTTATACGGGAATACCAATCGGATGTTCCAAAAGAAGATTCATATTTTCTAAAGGAATTCTTGTTATGGGGATTGGTGGCCCATAAAAAACTAAGCAAACAGAGATTCCTTGAGGGATACCAATTCAAGGATTTGTACGGCAGCTACATACGCGGTCTTTAATTATTGCCACATATTCAAGTTGTCGTTAAAGTTTTCAAAGTTGTAAACTCCAACATATCGTCTTCGTATCCAGAAAGAATACAGCGTCAGTAAAAAGAGCAGGCTATATAATACCAAGATGCTTGTAGACATAGGAAAAAACGTTTCTGGAATATAGTGACCTTGTAGACTGGAAACCGAATTCAGAATGGTAATGCTTTCATATATTTTAAAGGCATAGGCCAGCATTATGGCATACACGGCGTACTCTAAATTTCGCATTTTCGGATCAGGCAATTCGTCTTCTTTGATTTTGAACCAGATAACATAGATATAGAGAAAATGAACCACACTTAGAAATGGAATAAGATAATTATCTGGCTTTGTTAAGTAAAATGTATTGGTGTAAACCCCATAAAAACTTAGGACAACTAAAACTGCCAAGACCATGATGGTAATAACGCTGATGCGTTTCCAAGATATAATGTTAGATAAAAGCTCCATTTTTGTTTGATTTGGATACCTAAAATTCCCAATTAAGTAGGAATAAACCTTCGATTTTATCGCGATTTCGATAAATCGGAATGTATTTTAGATAAACTGTGGCAACTAGTTAATGCCTTTGCGTTTCATCGGGAAAATCTTTAGAAAAGTTGCGCTTCGCCATAACCATTCTAGCGGACCGTATCTAAATTTTTTTAGCCACCATGAACTAACTATCATTTGTAAAACTATGATGGCTATGGCAATAGCAAAAGTGTAGATATTTCTGAGTTCACCTAAATATCCCATTCCCCAACCGAATAATAAAAATGTGCCTATAATACTTTGGAAAAAGTAGTTGGTCAATGCCATTCTTCCATATGGGGCAAATGTTGAAAGCCATTTTTGACCCCTGGTCGTTTTATAAATAATCACGAAAACACTTAATAAAATAAAAGTCATTGCCACGTTGTTCAAATCAAATGCGGTCAAGCCGAACATGGCAATCCATTTATCAAAGGTTACGTTTTCTCCCATACTCCCAAAAGTGAGTGCCATAAGACCTCCAGAAACTAAAAAGAGAACTAAGGACCAAATCCAAGTACGCTTTACCAATTTTCTCATAATCTGATATTTCTCAAAAAAGCCCATGCGTCCAACCAATAGGCCCAAAAAGAAAAACCCAAGTGTGATGTATCCTCTACCAAATACTCCCAATTGAAAATTTGCCTTGTTTATATGTCCTTGATACCCATTATACCCGAAGACATCCAAAAGGGTGCCTTCTTTTAGAATGGAGAAGTAATTCTTAACATCTGGACTCTCTGGGGAAAAATCCATTCCCGGGAAAACGTTTCCACCCTGTGTAAAGTAAAAAACGATGTACCTGCCAATACCTAAAAACAAGAGAACGGTAAAGCCGAGCACCCATTTATTGTTGATTTTATAGAAGGGAATTAGAACAATCCCCAAAATGGCATAAATAGTTAGGATATCACCTCCATAAAAAAGACTATGTACATACCCAATAATAAGCAGCAGAATTAGCCTCCATAAAAAACGACCCCCAAAATATTCGTCTCGTTTGTTGGCATTGTCCATTTGGATAAAAAAGCTCAAGCCGAATAAAAAGGAAAACAGCGCAAAGAACTTACCTCTTAGTAAAAAACCAATAAACCCATCAACAATGTCATCTCCGATACCTTGGTGGACGGCTTCATTAAAAGAAGAAGGCGAAGGAGCACCAATATAGTTTTCCACCATATGGACAATAACTATACCCGCAAGAGAAAACCCTCTTAAAGCGTCAATAATTTCAATTCGATTTTGGGGTACAATACCCCGTGTGGAAGTTTCCATGTTGTTTTTTGATTGATTGAATGATTATTGAAAATAAGAATTAAAATCGAAAACACTGAAAAAGAGGTATTTATATTTTTTTGTATTTTGGAAAAAACTAAACTCTCATGCAGGACTGGATATATATCATATTGGTAATACTTGCCGTATATATCCTCATAAGTGTGCTCCTATTTGTTTTTCAAGACTACTTTCTTTTCAAACCTGAGAAACTTAACAAAGACTTCCAATTCCACTACGAAAATCAGGTGACTGAAGAATATAATGTGGAAACCAGGGATGGTGCGATTCTCAACGGCTTACATTTTAAGACTTCCAACCCCAAGGGTGTTGTTTTTTATTTAAAAGGAAACTCCAAAAGCATAAAAGGTTGGGGCAAGTTTGCTGTAGATTTTACCAGACACGGTTATGATGTTATTATGGTGGACTACCGCGGATTTGGAAAAAGTACTGGACGACGCACACAAAAAGCTGTAAAACGTGATATGCAGGTCATTTACAATAAAATCAAAAAGAAAGTTTCAGAGAAATACATCATATTATACGGAAGGTCCTTGGGGTCCGGTTTTGCAGCAAAGTTGGCTTCCATGAATGAACCACGCATGCTTATTTTGGACGCACCCTATTATAGCTTAAGTAAAGTGGCCAAGAAATACATCCCGTTCATGCCATTATCCTTATTGATTAAGTTTCCTATGCCGACCTATAAATGGCTTAAATACGTGAAGTGCCCCATTCATATTCTTCACGGTACTGATGACCGATTGATACCATACAAAACAAGTGTCAAGCTTTCTAAAATCAATCCAAAGCGAACCAAGCTGTATACGGTTATAGGGGGAGGACATAAAGACCTAAATACATTCGAATCGTATCACAGCATGCTCGGAGATATTATCAATTCTCGCCCCCAGAAAGTGGACCTTGAGGGGTCAAGTATCCATGTGAAACACACTTCAAAACCCATTAATGCGTAAGTTAGGTCGGTTTGCGATTGCTATATTTGTTCTGTTCTTAACCCTTGTATTTATGCTGACCCTAATCCAAGAAAAGTTCATTTTTCTACCTACACAATTACCAAGGGAGTATTCTTATTCTTTTGAAAGAGATTTTGAAGAGTTCTTTTTGACCCACCCGGATGGAGCCCAATTGAATGCCCTTCATTTTAAGACAGAAAATCCAAAAGGGGTCATTTTGTATTTTCACGGAAATGCAGGAGATTTATCCAGATGGGGAGAAATAGCCTTGCGGTTTTTGGATTTTGAGCACGATGTAATTGTTATGGACTACAGAGGGTATGGAAAAAGTACAGGAAAAAGAAGTGAAGCCAATCTTTTCGAAGACGCCCAACTATTTTATAATCATACCGCAAAACATTTTTCTAAGAACGAGATTGTAGTGTATGGACGTTCTTTGGGCTGTAGCATTGCTACCCATGTGGCTTCAGAAAATAAGATTAAAAAACTCATTTTAGAGACGCCATTCTTTAACCTAATCGATGTTGCCCAAGACCGATTTCCCTTGTTGCCCATGGGACCCATTTTGAAATACAAATTGGCTTCAAATGAATATATAAAAGAGGTAGAGGCACCTATTCGTATTTTTCACGGTACAGAAGATAGGGTAGTGCCTTATGATTCTGGGAAACGCTTATTTGAAGAAATCCCCACAAGGGATAAGAAAATGTACACTATTGAGGGCGGCAGGCACAATAATCTGGACCAATATGAAGCGTATTGGAGTGATATTCAAGTCGAATTAGCTCCTTAACTCATTCAAATAAATCTGAAGAAAGATAACGGTCTCCTCGATCACAAACAATTGAAACAATGGTTCCACTATCCAGACTTTCTGCAAGTCGCAGGGCTACCGTTGCAGCGCCACCGCTACTCATCCCAGAAAAAATACCCTCTTCTTTGGCCAAACGTTTTGCCATGTCCATGGCCTCTTCTTGACTTACTTCCATAATTTGGTCCACTTTGTTTGGATTGAAGATTTTTGGTAGATAAGCCTCGGGCCATTTACGAATCCCCGGTATTCTGGATTCATCGGTAGGTTTTACACCTACAATATTGACTGCATCACTTTGTTCCTTTAGATAAGTAGAGGTACCCATAATAGTTCCCGTAGTGCCCATGCTGGAAACAAAATGTGTAACATGTCCGTTGGTATCCCTCCAAATTTCTGGCCCAGTGGTTTTGTAGTGTGCTTTCCAATTGTCATCATTCCCAAATTGGTTCAGCATTTTATAACCTTCGTTTACTACTTTGGCTTCAGCATAATCCCTTGCGCCTTCAATTCCCACATCCGAAGAAGTGAGGGTTACTTTGGCACCATAAGCGCGCATAGTCTGTACCCGTTCCTTTGTAGAATTTTCAGGCATCACCAACTCGATATCCAATCCATAAACACCAGCTATCATCGCGAGGGCAATTCCGGTATTTCCGCTGGTAGCTTCAATAAGTTTGGTGTCTGTGGTAATATCTCCTCGTTCCAAGCCACTTTTTATCATATTGTAAGCTGGGCGGTCTTTTACACTACCGCCAGGATTATGACCCTCTAACTTGAACAGTAGTTTTACGTTCTTATTGGTATTCAATACACGGGATTCCACTAAAGGTGTATTCCCAATCAGGTCTAAGATGTTATTCGACATTAACCGTCTTTATTTTTATTTCAGGTGTATGAAAAACTGTTGAATTGGGTGGAACTGAAGATGTCAACCAAGCGTTTCCCCCAATGATGGAGTTTTCACCAATTACCGTATCCCCTCCCAAAATAGTTGCATTGGCATAAATGGTCACATTGGACATTATGGTAGGGTGGCGTTTTATTTGTCGTAGTTTTTTATCCACATAAAGAGCACCCAAAGTTACACCTTGATACACCTTTACGTTATCGTGAATTACTGCTGTCTCACCAATTACAACTCCTGTAGCGTGGTCAATAAAGAAGGACTTGCCAATTTGTGCCCCAGGATTAATATCCACTCCTGTTTGCCTATGAGCATATTCGGTCATCAATCTAGGGACTAATGGAAAACCTTCTTTATATAGTTCATGGGCCAACCTATAAATGGCAATGGCATAGAACCCTGGGTAGGCCATGTAGATTTCTTGAATAGAAAGTGAGGCTGGGTCGCAGTTTAAAATCGCTTCGGCATCCAAATTCAATTTTTCTAATATGGAAGGTAAGGTGGAGACATATTTGTTCCATAACTTATCGCAAGGCTTATTTAAATCCCAACAGGCCAAGTCTACAAGAAGGGCAAATTGTTCCTCTAATACATCCAAATTTTTCTCTATGGGGGTATTGACATCGAAAAGTGTATAGAACAGCGTGTTGGTAAATTCTTCAGTTTCCCGTTTAAGTCTATAGTCTAGGTAGGGTTGTTTTTTATGCCCCTTAAGCTCTTCTATAATTTTTTCCTTGTCCATGATTGATTAGTAAAGCTTAAAAATAGATAAAACATACCCATACCGCTTTGAATTCTCTAACTTTAGCGTAAATATAACATCTTGATTGTCGCATGAACACCCAAAGCATTTCAAAAGAAACCTTTGAATTTTTAAAAGATTTGGCCAAAAACAACAATAGGGACTGGTTTGAAGCCCATAGACCAAGGTTTAAAACTATCCAATCAGACGTAAAGGAATTCTACGCACATGTCCAAGAACACCTCAATTCGCATGATGAAATCGAAAAGATGAAAATGTTTCGTATTTATCGGGATGTACGGTTTTCAAAGGATAAAACACCCTATAAAACTCATTTCGCAGGGTCTTTTTCTAGGCTAGGTGCTCACTTACGTGGTGGCTATTACCTGAGAATAAAACCGGGTGAAACCTTTGCTGCCGTTGGGTTTTGGGAACCTAATAAGGAAGATTTGTTTCGTATCAGGAAAGAATTTGAAATGGATGCTTCGGATTTTAGAAAGATCATTGGGCAGAAAAGCTTAAAATCGATTTGGGGCGAAATTCAAGGAGACGGCGTAAAGACCGCTCCGAAAGGTTTTGATAAGGAGCATCCTGACATAGACCTTATTAAAAGAAAACAGTTCATATTCGTAAGGAACTTTTCAGATAAGGAGGTGTTGAGTAAGTCGTTTATGAAGGAGGTTAATACTTCGTTCCAAGAGATTCGCCCTTTCTTTAATATCATGAGCGACATTCTGACCACTAATTTAAATGGCGAGTCCTTATTGGACTAAGACCACACCCTGTAACAATTGCATTTGGTCTTTTAAACGTTCTATAACCATATTCATCATACGTTTATTTAGCGCAGAAGAATTTGTAATGTAAGTTGTGTATTCCTCAATAGTGAATTGACCAATGACCATTCCTTTCAGAGAGTTGCGAAACTTAATATCTTTCTGGATGGATTTTTCTATATAAATAAGCTTTTTTTCGGTAGAGAGTTCGTAGAAAACTCCTTTGTGTTTTCTAACATAATTCTTAAAAACCTCTACAAGTAACTCATTTTGCATCTTTATTATGGGACGGAGTGTTTTGTTCTGAAAACGCTCTTCCATGCTCATGTTATCGTGTATGCGTGCGGTGGGAATTTCAGGACGAATGTCCAATAACTTTCTGGACCGTGAATCCATAATGTATTGTTTTACTAAAAGTACAGAAACAATACTTGTACAAATTTTACGGACCCAATACTTTTTAACGATGTTATGAACAGAGTTTGGGAATATGTAACTTCGTTGAGGAACTTAAAACCGACTTTATGAAATTTGGAAAAGTAGACCATCCTGAACTGATTGATTTTACTATACCCGCGGATCATGCAGATACTGCAACAATTTTAGCCAAAATCAAAAAAGATGAAACTCCAAATTTCTATGTGGGATGCGCTAAATGGAATAGACAGGATTTGAAAAACTTTTATCCTAGAGGTACGAAGGATGAACTGGTTTATTATTCCTCACAATTCAACTGTATTGAACTAAACGCAACCTTCTACCGGATTTTTCCTGGTGAGCAGTATGAAAAATGGTATAACAAAACCCCTGAGGATTTTAAGTTCTTTCCTAAAATGACCAATGAGGTGAGCCATTTAAGACGATTAAATGATAAGGTGTACGATGTAGTTGACCGTTATTTAGAAGTTACTTCCCTCTTAAAAGAAAAATTAGGTACCATCTTCTTACAGATGCACAATAACTTTAATCCAAAAAATTGGGATAGGGTAGTGCGTTTTGTGGAATATTGGCCCAAAGAATTTCCTTTGGCTATGGAATTTAGACATACGGACTGGTTCAATGATGAAAAAGTAGCTCAAGAACTATATCACCTTCTTGAAGAAAATAATATTGCGAATGTTTTGGTGGACACAGCAGGGAGAAGGGACCTGATGCACATGCGCTTGACAAACAATGAGGCTTTTATCCGATATGTGGGTGCCAATCATGAATCGGATTATCCTAGGTTGGACGATTGGACGGAACGATTGGGAAAATGGCAGTCTCAAGGGTTGAAGAATATTCATTTTTTTGTGCATCAGAATCTAGAGCTCGAGTCTCCTTTGCTTTCTGCATATTTTATTAAAGAATTGAATAGCGCATTTAATTCTGGGCTTAAAGTTCCAGCCACCTTGGCCAAGCCCAATTCTCCAAGTTTATTTTAATAAGGCACACCTACCTCTACAAAAGTGTTTTTTGTATGAAATCTTGGAGAAACAGGGGAAGCCATACAACATGTTGAGCCTAAATAGAATAAGGACAGTTCCTGAAGTTGTTTGACCTTTTTGCCAATCTGGGTATCTTGGGATAATTCAATGGTTCCCACTGCAGGACCACCAACAATAGACATATACCAAATACGACCATGGTCATCTTCAATATCAATATTGTAACGTTCGTTTCTAAAGGCAGGGATGGATGGATTCTGTTTGTAAATCCAAGGCCTCAATACAATTAAATCGCCCGGAATATGTTGGATTCGAGTGATAGTCCCAGAAATGGGGGAGTGTATTCTATGGTAATTTTTATTGTGTAAGAACACGTTGGTAAAGGTGTAATTTTTTGGGATTTCATTGTTTTTCAATCCAAAAACGGTGGCTACCGAACGGATATCTGTTTTCACTTGAACATATTCCAAATTGGACACCTTGTTTTCATCACATAACAAACCTTCGCAGGGCCAAACAAAGGGACTGTTTGAATCCGGTAGTTCTCTGAATTCTCGTATAAAAAAGTCTTGAAAGGACTCGAACTCCCGCTTTCCATAAGGAGGTTTGAACTTTTTCAAATAGTCTTTATCCGAATAATTCAGTCGTATGTACGTATTGATTATTTTCTTGGAATACGGCCTGTCGTAAACAGAACTGTACCAAGAGGATAAGTGTCGTTGTATGGGACTAGGTAGATTTCCCCAGAGTTCCAAAGACAGATATTTGTAGAATTTTGCCCTCCAATCTGGTACTTTGAAAACAGTAAAACAGGGGTCTGAATAATACTCTACGCTGGTTTGCATGCTGGTTGTTGTTTTGATTGACGCCTTAATTTATTCAGAACATATTTTTTACACCCATTAATTAGGAAAAGTTTATTTTATCATTAACAAAATTTATAAAAATGATAATCATTTTGTTAAAAGTGTTGTATAAAATTCAGCCATAGGCCAAAGCTTTACTTTTGTCGTATATCCCAAAAAAGGTCTAATGAAGTTCCATTCCAGAAAGTGGGTCAAACCAGAAGATTTAAATGCCAACGGTACTTTGTTTGGGGGTAAAGTACTAGCTTGGATTGACGAAGAGGCAGCCTTATACAGTATTGTTCAGTTAGAAAACAAGAAGGTTGTGACCAAATATATGTCAGAAATCAATTTTATGAGTAATGCCCAAAAGGGAGACATTATTGAAATTGGTATAGAGGTCGTAAAATTTGGAACAACGTCCATCACTTTGAACTGTGAAGTACGAAATAAAATGACCCATGAGAGCATTGTTACCGTCGATAATATTATTATGGTTAACCTTGACGATTTAGGAAATCCAAAACCTCACGGAAAAACAAAAGTTGAGTACGTCAAAGACCGATTGGCCAGGAAAGAAAAGGAAAAATCAAGCTAATTTGATTTTTTAAAAGAATTGTCTGATTAGTCAACATATTCATTCTGTGAAACATGCCGTTTTCAGTTGTATTTTCCACTTTGAAATAGCTACACCTACATTTTATGGAGGTTGACAACAAAAACCCCTTCCTTCAAAACAATTTGTTGTCCAACTAGAGTTTAATTTTCAATTTAACCTATTGCATATTGATAGGTAAATGGGAACATCGGAATTACTACGTTATTTGGAAAAACTTGAGATTGGACTCAGCAGTTTTTCTTACGAAGAGTTGAGTACCTCAGAAGCGGGAGAACTCAAAAAAACATTCAATGAATTTAAACATGGCCTCGAGGACAAGGTATTTGGGGTTCCTCCAACATTTGAGCTAGACGTTATCTATGAGGAAATAGGTATCTCGAAATCAAAAAAAGAGGGTCAGACTGATTACAAAGGAGTACTTGAACAGGTAAATCAACAGATTCAAGATTTTGATGTATCTGGTTTAAGTAACAAACAACTTAACCAACTTAATGAAATAAGGGAATCCACGAGGCTTTCAAATGTTTCTAAGACAGGTCTCAACTATATTGAGAAAAAGTTGGAGACTAAGGATAATGACCGAATAAATTTGGAACCATTATGGGAGGAATGTATGCACCAAATGGATTTGATGGAAGAATTGTCACGGCTCTACAAACAGAATATTCTAGAATTTATTGGTAAGACCAAAGTGAACTTACAAAGTAGAAATGTGCGGAGTCTGGATTTTTCTTGTCAAAAAATTGGACCCTCTTTGCGCATGCTCCATTGTCAGACTTTGTTGGAAATAACTGAACAAATATCCAATACCTGTAAATCTGATAATGATTTAAAGCATTTGAATTTTTTATACAACGAGTTTTTACAGGAATATCCAAAAGTTGAAAAGCTATTGGACAAGAAAATACGTTTACTTCGTGCCTAATGGAATCCTTGCTACTACCAGATTATTACCAAAGCATTTTTCATCAGCTGTTCACATTTACTGATGATGAGGGATGCAAATTGATTTTATTGGACCAAATTCTAGAGTTTGGTGATGAAAAGGAAATTCCTTTGCTGGAAGAACTGGAGTGCATGGAAACCTTAAAAATCAGTACTAGGGCATATGAGATAAAATGCCTTTTAATTAAGCGTTTGGAAAAGGAAAAGAAGGAAATAGAACGCCTTCCTATGAGTCTTTGTTTCTTATACGAGGAGTTCGATATACACCCACCCAAGTCGGATATTGACTTAGATATCGATTTTGAGCTTTCCTTGGAAATTTTATCGGATATATAACAAATGTTCACATTTTTTTCACAACGAAATCCCCTAGTTTCACCACAATTTATTGTAATCCCTCATTCTTTGAGTTAGGTTTACAGAAGTAATGAATACCCAAACTTAAAACCACCTAAGTTATGTTATACGATACCTACGGAGAAGAATACTTGGCCTTTCTTCAAGAGTTAAATGAAATATTGAGTATGAACGAACTAGTAGAATTGGATTATTTATAGCCTCAAATCAAAATACTTGTCCCATGAACAATCAAAACCCTGAAAATGCAGCATACTTGAATTTTATTCGAGATTTAAACCAAATGTTGACAGATTTCGACATTACTCAGCTGAATTACCCCAACAGCTTTAAATGAACAAATAAAAAAGGGAGCCCGTCGGCTCCCTTTTTTATTTATCCCAAATAGGATTTAAGGTTTTTGTTCTTGGAGGCATGTCTCAACTTCCGAATAGCCTTTTCCCGTATTTGACGAACCCTTTCCCGAGTTAAATCAAATGCATTACCAATTTCTTCAAGGGTCATAGAGGGCTCATCACCGATTCCATAATACAAACGAACTATGTCCGCCTCTCTTGGGGTAAGGGTATCCAAAGCTCTATTAATCTCAGTATTTAAGGATTGATGCATCAATCCTTTATCCGGTTTTGGCGATTCATTCACGTTTAGAACATCGTAAAGGCTGGAGGTTTCGCCTTCTTTCAATGGGGCATCCATAGAAACATGGGGTCCTATATTTTTGAGCGACTGTTTCACTTCAGAAACCGTCATATCCAGTTCTTTAGCGATTTCCTCAGGAGAAGGGGGGCGCTCATGAGCCTGCTCCAGATATGAAAAGGTTTTTTTGATACGATTGATGGTACCGATTTTATTCAGAGGTAATCGTACCACACGGGCCTGCTCGGCCAAAGCCTGAAGAATAGATTGTCGAATCCACCATACCGCATAAGAAATAAATTTGAATCCACGGGTTTCATCAAAACGTTGAGCGGCTTTGACCAACCCCAAGTTCCCTTCGTTAATCAAATCAGGCAATGTGAGGCCTTGATTTTGGTATTGTTTTGCAACAGAAACTACAAATCTAAGATTGGCTTTAGTCAATTTTTCTAGCGCAACTTGGTCTCCTTTTTTTATCCGTTGAGCCAATTCTACCTCTTCCTGGGCGGTAATCAAATCAATTTTACTAATGTCCTGTAGGTATTTGTCAAGTGATTTGGATTCTCTATTGGTTACTTGCTTTACAATTTTCAATTGCCTCATAGGAAATAGTGGTTTCGGATTATCGAGGTATGATATTAAGGCAACCATACTACAATTCCAAGAGCACTTTTGGATACTTATTAAAATGTTATGAAGAATTTTCGTCTTGATTTAATCAGTAAAATGCATTGTTAATAGTCTATTGATATTAAAGCAATGTTAAACCTAAAAAGCAGTGTAAAAAACGATTAATTTTGTAAGGTTTGATGCATCATAAATCTTAATACCTCTTTTTTGGAAATACAAAAGGCCAAGACTAAAAAAACACTTTACGATTACCAGCACGAGGATTTAAAAAAAATCTTCAAACAAATACATGAACTACAGGCAGGTACGAACATTTTGTACCAACTTCCCACTGGAGGTGGTAAAACGGTGGTATTCTCTGAAATAGCCAGACAGTACATTCAAGAAACAGGGAAAAAGGTAATAGTCCTTACCCATAGAATTGAACTTAGCCGACAAACCTCGAATATGCTTAACGGATTTGGAGTTACCAATACCGTCATAAATAGCGAGGTAAAAGAATTGTATGATCAAGATGACTACATGTGCTTTGTGGCCATGGTGGAAACCTTGAACAATCGTTTGCAAGAAGAAAAGGTGCAAATCAATAATATCGGATTGGTGATTATTGATGAAGCACATTATAACTCCTTCCGAAAATTGTTCAAGTATTTTGAGGATGCTACAATTCTTGGAGTAACCGCCACACCTTTGAGTTCCAATATAAAGCTCCCTATGAAAGACCATTACAAGCATCTAATTGTAGGAGAGTCAATCCAATCGCTTATAAATAAACAGTTCTTAGCCAAAGCGAATTTGTATAATTATGATGTTAGCTTAAGAACTCTGAAAATTGGAATCAATGGGGATTATACAGTAAAGTCTTCAGACGAGTTCTATAGCAATCAAAGCATGCTAGGCAAACTAGTAGCTGCTTATGAAGAATTGGCTAAAGGAACGAAAACCCTGATTTTTAATAATGGTATCAGTACTTCACTTTATGTGTATGAAACCTTTAAGAAGGCAGGCTATAACATTCGACACCTGGATAATAAAAATACGGCAACAGAACGGGCTGAGATATTGGAATGGTTTTCTAAGACACCGGATGCCATATTAACTTCGGTAAGTATTCTTACTACTGGTTTCGATGAACCCACTGTAGAGTCAATCATTCTGAATAGGGCCACAAGGTCATTAACGCTTTACTTCCAAATGATAGGAAGAGGGTCGAGGGTGCTTCCGAACAAAAGTGAGTTTAATGTGGTTGATTTGGGGAACAACATAGCCCGTTTCGGCCCATGGGATTCCCCGGTGGATTGGCAAGAAATTTTCCACTTTCCAGATTTCTATTTGGAAAACATCAAAAATGATGAGGACATTGAACGTGAATTCGTCTATGAGATGCCCGAGGAATTAAAAGCTAAATTCAGCAAATCGGAAAATATACATTTTGATATCAAGGCGGAATACAAAAAGGTATTCGCACAGGGTTTAAAATCTAAGCTAGTTTTGGAACGAAGTATAGAGCAACATGCTCAAATCTGCGTTGAAAACAGTGAAGATGTTTTCGATGCGAGAATTCTGGCCAAAGAACTGAAGGAGGAGATACAGTACAGGGTGAGGCAATACTCGTATTGCATCATGAACAATACCAAAAACTACAAGGAGTGGCTGGAGGAAGATTACGAACGTAAATTGCGTTCCAATATTTCCAAAAAGTTTGCCGCCATGATGTAAGTTGATGAACAAACTACTTATTATTGGACACAATTGGCCTGAACCAACCACGACAGCTGCGGGACAGCGTATGGTTCAACTAATAGACGCCTTTCTACAGTTTGACTTTGTCGTCATATTCGTATCAACAGCATCCAAAACACCGTATTCTTTAAATTTGGAAACGATGGGTGTAACCACTATATCCATTCAACTTAATCATTCCAGTTTTGATGAATTTGTTCAAAATTTGCAACCTGATTATGTTGTTTTTGACCGATTTATGGTGGAAGAGCAATTCGGATGGCGTGTAACCGAGCAGGTGCCTAAAGCAGTTCGAATACTGAATACGGAAGATTTACATTCTTTACGAAAAACACGAGAAGCCTGTTATACAAAAAGGGAGGAATTCACACTTGAGTATTGGAAACGGTTTGATATGACCAAAAGAGAAATTGCCAGTATATATCGAAGTGATTTGAGCTTGATGGTTTCCACGTTTGAAATGGAACTACTTCAAAAAGAACTTCAGATTCCGAAAAACCTATTGATGCATCTTCCTTTCTTGATGGATAAAATCACCAATAATGAAGAAGATAGCTGGCCTACTTTTGAAGAACGAATTGATTTCATCACGTATGGCAATGGAAAACACGCCCCAAATGTGGATTCGTTCAGCTATCTAAAAAAGTCCCTATGGCCCAGAATACGAAAAAAACTCCCTGAAGCTAACTTGAAGGTATTTGGAGCGTATTTACCACAACAGATAAGTGAAATGCATGCGCCCAATGAAGGGTTTCATGTGATAGGTTGGGTAGAAAACTTGTGTGTTGAAATTCAAAGAGCAAGGATAGTATTAGCTCCTTTACATTTTGGAGCGGGAATTAAAGGGAAGATTACGGATGCCTTGAAAAATGGAACCCCTGTGGTAACAACTCAAGTAGGGGTAGAGGGGATGGTATTGGATGGTCTTCCCAAAGCATGTATTAGTGAATCCAATCCTAAGGAATTTGCAAACTCGGCTATTGAAGCATACTCAAATCAGAGTTTATGGCAGACTGCCCAAAAAAAAGGTATAGCCTTGGTAAATTCCAATTATTTAAAAAGCAAACACGAAGAAAGACTTAAAGTTATACTTGAAGATGTTTCCCAAAACCTAGAACAAGGTCGTAACCAAAACTTTATAGGTTCGCTGCTACAGCATCAAACCGTATTGGCTTCAAAATATATGGGAAAGTGGATAGAGGCAAAGAATAAATGATTATTTACTTTTTAATAGTTAGTCAAGTTTCATTCGGTATATGAAAAATGGTGGATTGCCTTCATCTTTTCCACCAGTAAAGGCTGGTGTTTTATGTAATTCGTTGACCGTCATATAAATCCAACCTTCTGGACCTAAGGCCACATTATCGGGCCAGTCTATTTTAAGACTTCTAATAACAGGAACTAAGTCCCCAGAAGACGTCAAGACATCTATACCATAGTGTTGGATATTCGTGAAATAGTGATTTCCCAATGCATCAGTTGCTGCCCCATCAGAAACTGGTTTGGGACCTGCGATTTTGATGCTCTTATCAATATCAAAATCCGTTTTTCCATTCCTAAACATTTGAGTGGGCAGCTTATACCAAGTAGTCCCATTCATCGCGCCATAAAACAGCATTTCCTTGTCTGAACTCAGGGTTATTGGATTAATAGCTACGCTTGCAGGAGCACCACCAAAGTTTATCAGATTCCCATCGATTATCATATCCACTCTTTCCGCTTGAACCGTCTCGTTGGCAAAACGTCTTACATCCAAAGTTTTTAGGTTTAAAGCCAGAATGCCCGGATTTCCAATATCTGCAAGATAAACCCATCCATTTTTTTCATCTACAGCCAAATCCTGAACAAAACTGCTTTTGGGGGCTATGTCGGAAGGAAAATCAAAACGGAAAATTTCCTTTTTGGAATCAATATCGAATCCAAACAGTCTTGTGGTTCCAAGATTGAGTCCTGCATCAATAATCCATAGTCTATTTTGGCTATCGACCCGTATGCCTAACGGAGTATCCAACTTATCCAAAGACGGTGTTTTGCTATCATTTTGATAGGCAGTGCTTGGAAAGTGCTCATAATTGTTCTTACCTGTGATTTCTACTAGTTGAAAACTAGGATTGACCAAAGGGTGGATTGTGGTAAATACTCTTCCTGAAGGAGCAACAGCTACATTACCCGGTCTAACATTCATCTCGGCCACCACTTCCAAATTTTTAGAAACTTGTGAATTCGAATTGAACCAAATTAGTATACCTGCAAATGCTATGATGAATCTTCTCATTGAAACTTTTGATTTATTTTTTTTGCCATATGCAAGATAATGCTCTTTTACCAGAATTGATTAGTCTCATATTTGCCTAAAGGATTCTATTTTTAAGCAACATGACAATTTGAAAATTCATTTCTTTGTATCCTTATTTTTTGCTTATGAAATCACCGAATTGGCAAACTGCCATTGAATTTGAAGATATCACCTATAAAAAAAGTGATGGGGTGGCACGAATTGCTTTCAACAGGCCCAATGTTCGCAATGCTTTCCGACCTAAAACTACCAGTGAACTGTATAAAGCCTTATATGATGTGCAGGAAGATACTTCCATCGGAGTGGTTTTACTTTCTGCCGAGGGACCTTCCACAAAAGATGGAAAATGGGCATTTTGTAGCGGGGGTGACCAAAAGGCTAGGGGACACCAAGGCTATGTGGGTGAAGATGGCTATCACAGACTAAACATTCTAGAGGTGCAACGTTTAATACGCTTTATGCCCAAAGTGGTTATCGCTGTTGTTCCCGGATGGGCTGTTGGAGGTGGACATAGTTTACATGTGGTATGTGACATGACGCTCGCGAGTAAAGAACACGCCATCTTCAAACAAACCGATGCCGATGTTACCAGTTTTGATGGGGGGTATGGCTCGGCATACTTAGCTAAAATGGTGGGTCAGAAAAAAGCAAGGGAAATATTCTTTTTAGGCAGAAATTACTCTGCACAAGAAGCGTATGAAATGGGCATGGTGAATGCGGTAATTCCTCATGATGAACTAGAATCAACAGCTTATCAGTGGGCGCAGGAGATTTTGGAAAAGTCTCCGACCTCTATAAAGATGTTGAAGTTTGCTATGAATCTTACGGACGATGGCATGGTAGGCCAACAAGTATTTGCAGGCGAAGCTACGCGATTGGCGTATATGACGGATGAAGCTAAGGAAGGAAGGGATGCTTTCTTGGAAAAACGGAAGCCAAACTTCAAAAAAAATCAATGGATTCCCTAAAACTAAAAAGAGCCTTGCCACTTGGGTCAAGACTCTTTTACGAGAACACTATATGAAAATGAAAAAATTTACTTACTTATTTTTTACATTGTAAATGTAGTGTTAGACCCTAACTGTAGGAAAATTATGTTGTGAAGTGGCTCTTCCCTGTGGTTTTTGGCCTATTTTAAGATATATAGGCCTATTTTTCCAGCGATTTTATAACTGTTGACAGAAAACCATTGATGTCAAAATCCGGTCTTTCCGCCAAACCAGTTCGTACCACAACCAACTCTTTAGATGGAATTACGAATACATGTTGTCCTTGAAAACCATTGGCAGAAAACAAATCCCTCGGTACATCCGGATAAATCCCTTGGGCATTTAACCAAAAATGGGCACCATAAGTCCCATCTGAGTCTTTGGTCACTTTAGTGATGTAATCCACCCACGAAGCATCAAAGACCGTTTCACCGTTCCAAGTTCCTTTATCAAGGTACAATTGCCCAAAGCGGGCCCAATCCCTAGTTGTTGCCCAGGCATAGGAAGAACCCACATAATTTCCTTTAACGTCAGCCTCCATAATCATGGAGTGCATACCAATTTTATCAAATAATTCTTGGTAAGGAAAGTCTAAATACTCCTGTTCACTTCTAAATTGCTGCCTTAATATACCAGAAAGGAGATTCGTGGTTCCGGAAGAATAATTCCAGACTTCTGTGGGCTGCGCCACCAACTCTTTTTCCTTTTGGGCCACAGTCATATCATCTTCCAGAAAAAGCATACGGGTCACATCGGAAATCTTGGAATAGTCTTCTTCCCATTCCAAACCACTTTGCATTCGTAATAGATGATTTAGAGTAATCTGATTCCGTTCATCATTTTTCCATTCAGGGATGGGAGCGGCCCATTCCATCTCCAACCTACCTTGATGTTCCAATATTCCATAACAAGTTGCCAATAAACTTTTGGTCATGGACCAGCCCAGGACGCGGGTATCTTTATTGAATCCTTCAGCGTATCGCTCCGCAAGAAGATGACCTTTATATAAAACCGTGACAGTTCGTGTTTTTTGTACTTCAGGATTGGTAAATGCCAAGGCTATGGCTTTATTTAATGCATCATAATCCACTTCGGGAAGGACAGTATCCTTAGGTGGCAGATGCCCATAGGGATAAGGTAGTTCAACTTTTTCAAAAGAGCGGTTCGGTTGGAGGTAAGACTGGTCTTCGTCATAATCAGAGTCAACCAGAACACTTCCCAATCCTTCACGATATATAGCTTTCCGGTCCATCAATCCATACACAGAAGCAGAGGCAGATGGGCTATTCGCATTTAAGGAAACCTTAGCCAACTCAACCAAAGGCATTTTAAGGTCGTTGTCAACTATGGACAGGGAGTCCCTCTCTGCAACATACGTAGCCGAAGCCATATATTTGGATGCATAGCCACTTATTATATTAAGCTTTGAATAGTTCAAAAGAACCACTACTACAACTACAACCAACAGCAATAAGAGTATTCGTTTGATATATTTCATGGATAAAGATTTGTTGTAACTTTCAGGAACTAAATATAAAAATTTACTACATGTCCAACCTAGGAATGATTATAGAAGAACGAAGTCGTGATATTGGCGATTTTTTGGTGGGACGCTTAATTCCTTTTCGTAAGAAGCGGATGATAGGCCCTTTTATCTTCATAGATCATATGGGGCCAACAGAATTAGGTCCTAAAAAATATATGGATGTAGACCAGCACCCCCATATTGGACTTTCCACGTTGACCTATATGTTGGAAGGAGAAATCATGCATGAAGACAGTATAGGAACCAAACAAAGAATAAGTCCAGGTTCTGTAAATTGGATGACTGCAGGCAAGGGGGTAAGCCATTCCGAAAGGACTCCTGTGGACTTAAGGAATGGTAAAGTATTCACAGCCCACGGCTATCAGATTTGGATAGCTCTACCTAAGGAGTTGGAAGAAATGGAGCCCGAATTCCATCATATTCCCGCAAATGAATTACCTGTTTGGAAAGATGCTGGTGCCAAGTTTACTTTAGTTGCAGGAGAGGGATATGGTAAAAAATCGCCAGTGCCCGTCTATTCTCCACTATTTATGGTAGAGGTGATGAATGAAGAAGAGTATGTGCTGGACATAAAAGACCAATTGAAAGGCGAAATAGGAATCTGTATTGTAGAAGGTGAGATTGTAGCGTGTGACCAAACCGTGGGTAAAGGGAATATTTTAGTATCTAAGGTAGAAGATGCTTGCAAAGTAATTCTTCAGCCCAATAGCCATTTATTATTATTTGGAGGTGAACCTTTCCCAGAAGAACGACACATATATTGGAATTTTGTTTCTTCTACCAAAGAGAAAATTGAAGCAGCGAAAGACTCTTGGCGGGATAAGTCGTTTCCAATGATGTCTGAGGATTCCAGTTATGTTCCTTTACCCAGATAAACTTTTGAGATATCCAATTTGAAAAAACTCCTGCCCATACTTTTGTTAATTACTGCTTGTAAAATGCAAGAAACTCAGGTAAATCCAAGACATGAATGGTTTGGTCTAGAAGTTACCGCCTCGGCATATAATTCGGTTTCATGGCAAACCAAGGAAGAGAATCCAAATATAGCAGCATGGGGAGATACCTTAAAACCAGGAATGAAATGTATCGCCGTGTCTAGAGATTTATTGAAAATGGGATTTACTCACAATACTATGGTTAGGATTGGGAATTGGCCAGATACTTTCCTTGTTAAGGATAAAATGAACCGTAGATGGAGAAAGCGAATTGATATTTACATGGGTTTGGATATAAAAAAGGCTCGTGAATGGGGGAAAAGGAAAATTGATATTTGTTTTGCCGTTCCTTTGGATACGCTTCAAACTATAAAACCTTAGTTATGTATCGATTTAGTTATGTGCTGCTTTTAATTGTGTTTCTTAATTCCTGTACCACAAAGAAACAGATTGTGGACAAACCTATTATTTTCAATGAGCAGCGTGTGAAATTAACCAAAGAGTACCTTGAACAGCGTTATCAACTTAAACAAGAAACTCCAACCATTGAGCCTAAAATGATAGTTTTACATTGGACTGCAATACCTACTTTGGAACGGTCTTTTAACGCATTTGTAAGTCCAACTTTACCCAACTGGCGCCCAGATATTAAAACGGTAAGTGGTCTTAATGTATCTGCACATTTTTTAGTGGACCAGAATGGTACCATTTATCGCTTAATGCCAGAGACCACTATGGCTAGGCATGTAATTGGTTTAAATCATTGTGCAATAGGGGTTGAAAATGTAGGTGGGACTGAGGGCAAACCCTTAACCAAAAGACAGCTAAAAGCGAATATCTGGCTGGTAAATTATTTAGCCTCAAAGTATAGTATTGACTATGTCATTGGTCATCATGAATATAAGTTATTCGAAGGCCATCCGCTGTGGTTGGAAGTTGATGACGGATATCGCACAGAAAAAACGGACCCTGGTCCAGATTTTATGGATAAAGTTAGAGAAGCTACCAAAGATTTTAATTTTAAACCTGTTCCAACAAAATAGTATATGAAGCAATTTCTAGTTGTATTAATATTGATTTTCAGTTTCTGGGGTATATCCGCTCAGGAAGAGATTACTTCTGCACTTTACAATTCGTATGAGCAATACAAAGAACCTACGCTAACTAAAAGGCGCATGAAACATAGGGATTTACAGCCCTTGATTCAGCGTTTTGCGGACAATCCAAAATTCAAGGTACAGAGAGTAGGGGAGTCCATAGAGGGAAGGGATATTAAATTGATAAGTATTGGTACTGGTGAAGAAGATATCTTTTTATGGTCTCAGATGCATGGGGATGAACCTACAGCGACACAAGCTATTTTTGATATTCTAAATTTCTTGGATGCTCCTGAGTTCAAAGAAGAGAAGCAAGAAATGCTGTCTAAACTCAAATTGCATTTTATTCCCATGTTGAATCCAGATGGGGCAGAAGTCTACCAAAGAAGGAACGCTTTGGGTATTGATATCAATCGGGATGCCCTTCGATTACAATCTCCTGAAGGTCGAATTTTAAAACGAATTCGAGACAGTTTGGATGCAGATTTTGGATTTAACCTGCATGACCAAAGTACCTATTACAACGCAAAGTTGACAGATAAACCGGCTACCATCTCATATTTGGCCACTGCTTATAATTATGAAAAGGATATCAATGAAACTCGAGCAAATGCTATGAGGGTTATTGTGTTTATGAATAATATTATCCAAAAATATGCTCCTGGACAGGTGGGTCGATACAGTGATGAGTTTGAACCACGAGCCTTTGGGGACAATATTTCGAAGTGGGGTACAAGTTTGATTTTAATTGAATCTGGCGGATACCGAAACGACATTGAAAAACAGGAAATCCGGAAATTGAATTATGTTTCCATTTTATCCGCTCTGTATACTATAGCAAAAGGGAGTTATAAAGGCCTTCCTTTGGAAGATTATGAAAAAATTCCTCGAAACGACCGTAAGCTATTCGACCTTAAAATCAAAAATGTGATCTATAATCTTTTGGGTAATGACTATATTTTGGATTTAGGAATCTATCGAAGGGAAATAGATAATGAAGGCCATGAGGACTTCTATTATAGAAGCATTATTGGCGACCAAGGAGATTTATCGACCTATTATGGGTATGAAACTTTTGATGCTAGTGGTTATACCATTGTACCGCCAAAAGTTTATGATGGGAACAATGTGTTCAACACTTCCATTACCCCCAAAAAACTTTTGAATTTCCTTAAAGAAGGATATGCTTATGAGAAAATGAAGTTTGAGGAAGGTATCGGTTACTACATAGGAAATGAATTACCTGTCCATATTTGGGATTCGAAGAAGCTATTTCCCAAATTCAACCTTAGCCCGGGTCAAAACCCAACTTTTTTCTTAGAAAAAGAAGGGGAAATCACCCATGCCGTTATCAACGGTTTTCTGTTGGATTTATCCAAGCCGTTGGAAAAACAAAATTTCGGAAATGCCTTGATATATCGTTAATATCCAAACTGAATGTTCATTTCGGTTCCGTAACGCAACAAGACAACCAACATTCCGAAAAGGGTACAAACAATTGAGGCAAAAATGGAAATCACCAAAGCTTTAAAACCTTTGTGCAATGCGCCAGCAGCGCTTCTATTGATAATTTCTTTAATTACATCCATAGCATTTTTTTTGAGTTAAACTTTAGTAACGTAGTTTAGGATGTAAGAGGTTTGTCGTTTATATACTAAACAACTTTCAGGCCAGAAACCCTACTTTAAAGTAGTATGTGAAGGTTTATGGCTAAGGAATCATTCGCAACCACCCGTAAAGCCATCTGCTCTAAACTTGGTCTGTACGGCGCCTTGCAATCCAGCATTGGTCAATTGTATTACCAAGTTGTTTTCACCACTGCCATCTCGCTTGGGAGTACAGTATTCAAACAAATAAAAGCTATTGGCTTGCTCTGATACCCGTTGCGAAATTTGATTAAATGTGGTTTCTAATTCTTCCGTGTTACTGGCAAAAACACTAGCGGTCTTTCCTATATCACCAAGAATATCTGTATCAATTTCGGCTCCAAGGCCTATGGTAAAAAAGGAAATGTTGGGGTTAGCTTCATTAACTGCTCGAAGTGCTGCATCCTCTGAAAAACGAGAAGCTTGGTCTGTACCGTCAGTAAACAATACCACAGAGGCTGCACGTACTACTGAATTCTCGCTATTGGCCTCCACCAAATCTTCGGCAATATTCGTTGATTTAATCACAGCGCCATATAAATCTGTTAACGGGTCTTAAGTGTCACTTTCTATTTAATAACTAAGTTACACATAAACAGAAAGTTATGTATAAGATTAAAGTAGTATATCGGGACAATATCAAAGATTGGATAGCAAAGACCTATCATTTTGAAAGCACCACTAGAGCCTTTGAAATGAGGCTTAGCGACTCATCAAAAATAATAATCCCGATGGATAATGTTGAATACATAAGCATAATTGAATCATGAGAGAGTTAGTCCAAATCTTACTGTGTAAACTAGGATTCCACAAGTGGAGTTACCACAACGGTAAGCGAGGTTGTGACCGTTGCTACAAATCACAGGAGTGGATAGAAGAGAAGTATAGTCTGAAAGTATTTATGAGTGGATGGAGGGATATATAAAAGTCAATATGGGAAAAATACATAGAGTAAAACTTGATGGAGCTAGATGGGCAGTCTGGTATCTAGAGGAGTTTAAGAAGAACATCCTAGAAGCTGCAAGAAAGAGTGTACTAGAAGATGAAGGTAAGAAGCTAGTCTATGAACTACGTGCATACATTGATAAACGCCAAAAACAATTGAACGATGATATTGAGAACTATACGAAAGCTCTTGAAGAATTCGAGAATAGAAGAGCTAAGAAACGAAATTCAGGAATTGAGAAGACTAGAAGCTCAAACACTTGAGAAATATAATAGGATAGTTAACAGGAGAGGCCAGCTACTTCTGAAGAAAAATGAGCTGGAAGAAGAATTAGTTAACATTTAAATTTAGATAGTTATGGCAATTAGTAAAGTGAAAAGTGTACAAGCAAATGGTACTTGGGAGGCAAACGGTAATACCTTCTACCAATTTGAGTACGAGATGGAAGATGGTACTGTAATGGCTGCTAGTCATAAGAGTGAAAATGGTTTTCATTCTGTAGGTACTGAGGTAGAGTATGAGGTTAAGAGAGAAAACAACTTCGGTAAATCTGGGTCTGTAAAGAAGCCTTATAACGGAGGTGGTCAGGGAAACCAAAACTCTTCTGGTGGGGGTGGAAAACCTAACTACCAAAATAAGAGTGGTCAAGTTGATACATCTAAGGTAGCTTCAATGGCCTTAGCTTATGCTAAAGATTTAGTTGTAGCTGTTGGAGGTAGTCATGATGATGCTAATTCATTAGTAGACTACACTCTACAGATAGCAGAGAGGTTTAATACTTGGATTAATAGTAAATCTTAATGGAGGGCTATCTAGATAAGAAGATAGAGGAAACTGAAGAGTTATTAATCAAGTGTACCAACGATAAGAAGTATTATTCTCTGGAGAGAATGTTAGCCTTCTTAAAATCAGAAAGAGATGGATAATAATAATCTAATCAGGGCAATTGTATGCATCATAGTAGGGTTTGCTTACGCATTCCTAGCGTGTTTAATCTTATTGTAAATAATGTTAATATGAGAAGTGAAGATATAGAACAAATTGAATTATGGATTGATAGCGTTGCTAATCACTGGTCTAGTCCTTATTTCGCTACAATTTTTGCTTTAGCTTTCATGTGGGGAGTAATTGGATTGGTATTTAAATTCTATACAATTAAATATAGCACATAGTAAATCTTAACCTACTTTTTTACGTGTCACCCTCTAATTTTAACAGTTAGAGGGTTTTTTTATTGTCAATTCACAGAAAAGTGATATGTTTACACATATAATCAATGTCGCCAACATGAAATGTGCAATATACGCTAGAATTTCAGTAGACCGAGAAGGTCAAAAATCAATCAAGGAACAAATTTTACAGGGTAAGGATTTCTGTAATAAAAATGGATATGAACCCGTTATTTTTGAAGATAAAGGAATTTCTGGGGGCTCAGATTCGAGGCCAGCCTTTAATAAAATGATGGAAACAATCAGCTCTGGAGAGCTTGATGCAGTATTCGTCCATAACCAAGATAGGCTCGCAAGGGAGGAAATTACTTGGTTTAAACTGATGAATTCTCTTATTGAGAATGATGTTAAATTGTACGAAGATGGTAGGGAGGTAAATCTAGAGGATGAATCTATGCGTATGTTAGGTGGTATCAAAGCTATTATGGATGCTACATACCGCAGAACTACCTCTAAAAAAATTAAGAATGTATTAACACGTAATGCAAGTGAAGGACTATTTAATGGCATTAAGAATTACGGTTACACATCAAAAAAGGGGGTAATTGGTATAGTTGATAGTGAAGCTATCATTATTCGACGTATATTTAACGAGTCTGAATCAGGTACAGGCGTAAATAAGTTGGCAAAAATGCTCAGAGATGAGGGTGTGCCGACCAAATATAACATATTAAAAAAAGCTGGTAGAAGCAGGAAAGGAGTATTACCCAGACTTAACCGATGGACAAACGAAAGAGTAGACCAAGATTACTTTGATAGTAATTGGCAAGCGTCTACTGTTAATCGTATTCTGCACAATCGTATTTACATGGGTGAGAAGGTCTGGAATGGACAAACCTACCCTGTACCAGCGATTATTTCAAAAGAGCAATTTGACAGAGTGCAAGAATTAATGGAAAAACGTAGGTATAAAGGTAAGAGTACTGAACACAAGTATTTACTTCAAGGTCTAATCAAGTGTGGACATTGTGAGAATAGGTTTACTGGTCGTGGTACTGGTAATCTCAAATCATCAAACCTTTATAGATGTATTAGTAGACGTTATAAGGCTAACGACTGTGAGAGCCGAGACATTAATCAACAATGGATAGAGCATCTACTCTGGACTAGGTTATTTGAAGAGGGTGTAATGTTGGATTCAATCAGAGAGTACCTTAAAAAGATGGATGATACCGATATAGCTATAAGTCAAGCTGAGGCCCAACTAAAACACCATGAGAAGAAGATAAAAGGGTGGGAGGAGAAGAAGCAGAAGGCTATTGAGCTGGTTGTAGAGGGAATTGTAGAGAAATCTACACTAAAGCCAACATTGGAAAAATACGACAAGGAACTAAAGGCTACGAATGAAGATATTGACAGCATCAAAGAGGATATTGAATATCTGAAAGGTAAACTTAAGAGGAGAGGTGACGCAATAGAAGATTTAAGCAATATCAAAGAGAATGCTCCCTACAACGTCAAAAAGGAGCTGATGGATAAGTATATAAAGAATATCCACGTTCGTTATGAAGAGCCTTTCCATTTAATCCTTGTAGAATACTACCTTGATATTAGAGAGGAGATATTTGTTATCGATAGGAGGTATAGACTCGCATTAGAAGGATGGACTGGATATTACTTGCCACTTTCTAGGTCTAAATTCCATCGAATGAATGAAGAGGAGATATTTGAAGAACCACTCGCTCAGCAGATGTCAAACGTATTTAAAGAGATTAAACCTAATAGGTTCGTTCAGTTTAAAGGCTGATTATTAGATAGTTGAGCTATTTATTTGTCCCTTATATAAGGTAAATCTATACTATATTTCATTAAGATAGATATTTCTTATTGTTGCCTCTATTTGACCGTAGGGAATAGAAAAACGCATAAAAAAGACATGCAGACCCCCTCAAGATACGATAGATAATTATAATAGCTATGTCTTACTTTGATAGCTTTTATCTATTGAAATAGCACTTCTTCAGTTGCTATATTTTCAATAATTAACATAATTTAACATTTATTCTTCGATTTCAGCAAGGCTCTATCTCATTTCTTACTGATTATCAATAAGTTACAATCCTATTTGACATAAAGTTGATTATAATACAAAAAAATGGGAGGGTGATTTTACGGTAGAGTAGGAGTCTAGTCTACTGTATTTACTAGAGTCCAGCCGTCTTTAGGTATTTGCTGGAATTCATCTACCTTCATTATCTTCAGAACGTATCTAGATGGGTACTTATGGCATAAGAATATACAATGCTCAGTAGACTCTAGGTAGAATCCAGACATAGTTAGGGGCTTTTGCTCAATCTTCATATTCTCTAAGGCTTGATAGTATCTATAATAGCCTATTTCCTTCATCAATATCTTGATTTCTCTCTTATTGTAGTTTCTGAATACCTTGGACATAATCCAAAATTATGGAATTATTACAATAAAATACAATGAAATGTAACTACCTCAATATCAAGGATGATTTACTACTTACGAGAAACGTAGTTTTTCGCACAAAAACAATATAACCTGAAAGTTTAGACCCTTGGTCTTTAGATACTTAGCTACGCTATACCTCCGAGAAACGTAGTTTTTTTTCACCTATAAATACCTTTAAGAATAGATACTTTACGAACACAATAGAGGCTTATTGTTCTGGTGTTTCGTGCCGTTGTCATGGCATATATGGCGAAATATCTTTCTTTTCCACTCTATAGAAGTATAGGATAATGGTCAGATAGGCCATTAAAAGAGAAAACCCTCAGCAATGCTAAGGGCTATATCACATCTGGTTACCAGTCGCCAAACATAGTGACCAGAGAGTCTAATGTTCTGCTAAAGTAGTAATACTTCAGCTAACTGACAAATGCTATAGCTCTACAAAATGCTGTCATTTAAGTATATGAGCGGAGAAATAGTACAGAAAACCAGAACCACCTACACAGTTAAAGAGCTGACTAATAAGCCTTTACCTACTGGTAAACAATTCTCCGAGATATACACCTTCTACTCAGCAAAAAAACATCCAGTCGAGAAAGCAGTATTAGGACTCTATGATATTGACGAGTTAATACAACACTTTAACGGACTACCTCAAGGCTTTAAGAAGGGTGAAGATGGATTTCTGAAGGGTCTATATAAAGGAGGGACTGCTGGTAACTACTGTTATAAGACATCTAAATATCTCTTCTTCGATATTGATGTTAAGCACAATGTTAATACTAGACTGTATAAGGATAGGAAGGCTAACTCTGATGTGTACTGGTGGCTATACAAGAGAGGTGTATTCGTAGGACGCTCTAACTCAGGTAAGGGAATGTTTGGAGCTTTCATAGTTGAAGACATTAGTAAGTTTAACTATAGGGACTCCATGGCTCACGTCAATATGGCTAAAGCGGTGTATGACCACATAGCCAGTCAGATATATAAAGACTTAGAGGTAGAAGTAGAATTTGACCCAGCTCAGGGTAAGTACAGGCAAGTACGCTATGGAGCTTATCAGGAGAACAAAATAGAGCTTAACAAAAACAGCACTACCTACTTTGTAGAAGAGCATACCGAGTTAGTAACCATTGCTGATAACCTACCTGACTTTAAATATACTGGTTTCCAAGGTGCAGCCAAAGGCTCTATTAGAGAGAAGTACAATAAGGACACCAATATAGAAGACCTACTACCTCAAGCTGGACTATCCCATGTATCAGGTAGGAGATGGAAGTACCACCTATCAAGCTCACCTACTTCTGGAGAGGTAAAGGACAATGCTTTTATATCAAACTCCACAACCTTCTCTGAGACAATACAATACTTTGACCCTTTCTTGATGACCGCTAAAATCAAAGGTTATAATAGAGGCCAGATGATTAAGTGGTTAAGGGGTCAAGGTTATACTGATGAGGAAGTAGACCCAGTAGGAGCTATACCAAAAGAGGCTACTCCACAACAGATTTGGGAACTGGCTCAGCCAGCCAAACACCTAAGCCTAAATAAGAGAATTGAGTTCATCAATAAACTTCGTGCCACCTCTAAACAAATTGAGATGTTCAAACATTATCTCAAGGTAAAAAACCTAGAGGTAAGGTATGATAAAAGGTTAGTCATAAAGAAGTGGGTATCCGAGAAAGTAGATGAGATATTCGATTTAGCCGATAGCAAAAAAAAACTCTTGTTATCAGCAGAGACAGGAACGGGAAAGACCACAGCAATCATAGACGCTTTCCAAAAACTTAGACCAGCTAAGAAATTACTGGTAATAGCTCCACTGACCATCATTGTAGATTCGGTTGACGGTATAAATCCAGTAAAAAGCCTATGTAGACTTAGAGGTACTGTAGATGAGAAGGACTGGTTTAAGGCTAGAAAGTCAGATATAGTCATAGCTACTCAGATTCATGCAGCATCATTGCTTGAGAGAGGTATCAAATTTGACTACATAGTGAGGGATGAGATACACTCTGACATCGTAGGTAACTCATTTAGGCAGCAAGACATATCTAGACTTAATTATCAGCTTGATAAATTAGACATTCCAGTGATAGGACTTACTGGTACACCTCTAAATTCCTTTCATAAACTGGGTTTTTATATGGTCAAGCTCGATAACCAAGCTCCAGCCGATAGGATAGTACAGCGAGTTGACAACCGTAAGCCTGAGAAAATCATCCTACAACATCAAGATGAGGTAAAAGGTCGTGCAATCTATAGGGCCAACTCCAAAGATGCCTTGGAATTGGTTAGAAAAATACTAATCCAGAGGGGAGCTGACCCAGATAGCATAGTAATCTTTACTGGAGACGCTGACGTTAAGCTAGGAGATGCTTATAAGCACTTGGTAAAGAATGGAAAGTTCAGCCCAAAAGTAAACATAGTTCTAACTACCTCAGTTATTGATGAGGGGGTGAGTATCCACGACTTAGGGTTTACTGACATTGTGTATATCGATGCCGACTACTACCCAAGACCAGAACCTTTAAAGCAATTCATAAACCGCTTTAGGCTTAAGAGTCAGGACATTACATATTATCACTACCGAAAAAGTACCGAAGACCAAAACTATAAAGATAGTAGGGACGATTACCAGCGTGATTTAGAGCTACTGGAGGAAGATACACCACAAGACGGAGTTACCGTAAACTCGTTAGCTTCTGATAAAAGGATGAGGTATGAGGATGGGTCACCTAACCCATACTTCTTAATGTACAATGAAACTAGACACTTCTTCAACTCCTTCAATGACGATGAGTTTAATAAATATCTGGAAGCCAATTTCAATATTGAGGTAATCCTACACCTTGACTACGAAGAAGAGGAGATTAACGTTAAGCGTAAATCAGCAAAGGAGACTCGAAAAAAACTAACTCAGTATTTCAAAGATAAGAGTTATGAACTTGAGGGAGCTGTAGCTATAATTACTTCAGAAAAATCTCTTAAGAAATCATTAGCTAATAAAGCAGTACCCAGTCAAGAGGTGTATGATTTCGCAAAATCAAACAAGAAAACTCTTGAGACTGTATATAAGGCATTAGAGGTTTTTGAGCAAATCTCAAATGACCCAAAGAAATTATTACTAGACCAAGAGGAGTTAATAGATAGCTCTAAAAATTTAAAAAGGAAAACCCAGCAACTTCAAACCCACTTACTACTTCATCACCCTAAGACTTATGATGAAAAAAGGATAAGTAAGAGGGTAGAAAAATTTCTTAAAGGGGTACATACACAAATGAGGTCAAACCAAATAAAAGACCTATGGATTAAGTGCAATTTAATTGACTATGCAGATGCCTCAGCTTATTTCTACAAAGACTTAATAGCTATTAATACACCTTTTGTATGGGATAGAAATAAAACGATGCTGGTTGAAAAAGAAACACATCCAACCGTTGCGGAGAGCTATATGAAAGATTGGCTAAAAGAGCTTGATAACCATTTCGTTTATGAGGAGCTTCCTGATGCAGACGAGTACAAAATCAAAGAAGAAGTTAAACAGTATAAAATAGATTTCGATGTTTAAACCAAGAGACTACCAGCTCGATATAGCAAATCGGGGTGTAAAAATATTAAGAGAATTAAACTTATTGTATTTGGCGATGCAAGTTAGGACTGGCAAGACCTTCACAGCTCTTATGACCGCTCATACATACGGAGCTAAGAAGGTTTTGTTCCTAACAGTTAAAAAAGCAATTGGTGGTATCGAGGGAGATATAGAAATTTTCGGTAAGCTGGATGTAGAGGTACTATCCATGGAATCAGCTCACAAGGCTACTGGAGATTATGATTTAATAATCCTAGATGAAGCTCATGGTATAGGAGCTTTCCCTAAACCATCTAAAAGAGCTAATACAATTAGAGAAATTGCATTCGGATTACCTATTATATATCTATCAGGTACTCCAAACCCAGAAAGTCTATCACAATTATTTCATCAATTCTGGATAAGCAGCTCATCTCCATGGTGCAACTACTCAAACTTCTACAAATGGGCCAAAGAATACGTCAAAGTTAAGCAGCGAATGTTTAACGGACGTACAATGAATGACTATTCCAATGGTATTAAGGATAAAATACAGCCAGTAATTGATAGGTACTTCATAACATTCACTCAAGCCCAAGCTAATTTTAAATGTGAAGTGAATGAGCATATCCTTAAGGTACGTATGAGCGATAAGTTAATGCAGACTGTTAAGGACTTACAGGAGGATAAAGTAATTTTTGGTGGTGAGCATACCATTTTAGCGGATACTCCAGTGAAGTTAATGACAAAAGTACATCAATTATGTAGTGGTACTATTATAACCGAAGAAGGAAATACATTACTATTCGACGATACTAAAGTTAATTACATAAAAGAGTACTTCTCAGGTAAAAAATTAGCCATCTTCTATAAGTATAAAGGGGAATATGAGATGTTAAAAAAAGCATTCCCAGAAACTTTAACACAGTCTATTGAAAACTTTAACATTAATGAAAAATCTCACATAGCCTTACAGATAAAAGCTGGCTCTACTGGAATAAATTTAAGTCAAGCGGATGCTCAAGTATTCCTCAATATAGACTTTAGTTCAAGGGATTACATACAAGCTAGGGCCAGACAGCAGACTCAAGATAGAGAGAGTTGTGATGTTTATTTCATCTTTTCAGAGAGAGGTATTGAGGAGAAAATATATAAGATTTTACAAAAAAAAGAGAGTTTCACCAGTAAGTACTTTCTTAAAGCACAATGTATCACATTTTAAAGAGTTATCACTATGTCAGAGAGTAACTATCAGGCAAAATTAATCAAAAAACTAGAGTCGTATGAGTACTATGTAATCAAGCTCATACAGACCAATAAAAACGGAATAGCTGACCTACTAGCTTTGAAGAAAGGAGAAGACCCATGGTTTATTGAGGTCAAAGGAAGAAAGACAAAAATTGACCCCCTACAATTTTATCGGCAAAAAGAATGCTCAGAAAAGGGCTTTCGAGCTAACATTACTAGAGAAGGTGACACATTTCTAGAAGAATTGGATACAATTCATCTTAACAAAAAGTGCATTTCATCTATAGATAGCTGAAAATCAACGATAAAAAATATTTGGAAAGTAACACAAAAGCATTATAAATTTGGAGTATCAGGTTTTAACTAAGTCCCAAACAGAAACAAACCTACTACTATGGAGAAAGAAATACATATTCTTCGTGCCTTATTAAAAGAGGCTTATGAAAATGGCATTTTAGACTTATCGGAGGTAGGCAAAGTAGCTGGGGCTTTATTCAAAATCGAAGCTCATTTTAAAAATTGTTTAACCTTAAATGACGAGAGAAATGTCTAATGAAATTCACGTATTACAAGCAGCAGTTAATGATGGTCTTAAGGCAGGGGTATATGACTTGGAGAAGGCCAGTTTAATCTTACAGTCATTAACCTCTTTACAAGCCAAAATAAACAGACTGCAAGAGTTAGAAAAATCTGACACACCCGAAGGAGACAAGCCCTCTAGTAGCAAATCTTAATTTCTAACAACCAAACCCAAACCAAATGACTACAGAAATTAAAGAAGTTAAGCTACTCCAGAAGGTTTTTACCAAGGGAGATAAGATATATAAACAAGTGGACTCAAAGGAAACCGCTTATATATATCAAGTTGAAGATAAAGAAACGAATCAATCATATTTCGAGGTGTTTACTCGCAAAACACAACAGGCTTATGATTTTGAAGCGAAAGAACCACTAGACCACCTAGTAGAGCGTTATCCACATAATGAAGCCTTTGGTTATTGGGCGTGGACTTACTCTAGAGGGGAGGATGTAGGTAAGGCTTACATTTTAGCTAACAATAAGTTTAATAAATTATAACAACAGAGAGTCTAATGAAATTTTTATTATCAGTCGCCACACTTTGCTCTACAGTTGCTTTAGCAATTGCAATCTACCACGGGCAATACTTATTATCAATCACATCTGTATCAATTCTGGCTTACATCATTTACCAGTTTTTCTCAGGTGGAAACACTGGGAACTATGCACTATAAAAAAATCATAGAAAGCATAGTAAAAAGTTTTCCTGTGAAGCACAGGGAAGACTTAACTCAAGAGTGCCACTTACTCTTAATAGAAAACTCAGCCAACATCTATAAGTCAAACAATCAGAGTGGGTATGTGTATACCATGCTAACTAATCATTGTGTTAGATGGATTGAGGATAATGTCAATAAGCAAGTAATCTCTCTAGACAACTTCACCAAAGATGAAGAGGGCGAAAAGACCCGTTTCAGTGATCTGGTAGAGTCTAGAACGAACGAAAGCAATCGATTCGACGCAAAGCATAGCTTAGAAGTTTTAGAGCAAAATATGCCCTATCCAGACTACAAAGTGCTTGAGCTTTATCATTCGGGATATTCCCCAGAGGACATTATAGAGAATTTCCCAGAGCTGGGTATAGAGAGTACTAGAACAATCTACAGGATTTTAAGGGATAGATAGTATGACCATCTACGGCTTCATTAAGGAGTATAGCAAAATACTTGCTATGGCTTCTAAGGGTGAGGTGGATGTCTTCAACGCTAAACGAGACTTAAAGATTTATGAAGATTTCATAAGCCTCAGAAATGAGGCGACTAGGACTGAGAGATATAAAGTACTAGCGGAGAAGCACAATCTATCTCCTAGACAAATCCAAAGAGTAGTATTAAAACTGAAAGAAACGATTAAATGAAAAAAGAGAATAAGTCAGAAGTAATGAGGGTTACCCCTACCGAAAAGGGGATAGTTGAAACTATACGGGAATCAACGAGAGAGGTAATAGTAGATAAAGAGGTTATACATAAAATATATAACGAAGGTGAGCTATGGTTTGTTCTTCCAGACGCACACTACCCATATCAAGATAAAAAGTTAATGAGAAAAGTCTTCCAGATGATTGAAGACAATGAGGTAACTGGAGTAGTAATATCTGGAGATTGGTTAGACCTATATCCATTAGGCTCTTACAACTCAATGAGCGTAGGTCTACTAAAAAACGTGGACTTGACAAAAGAGTATAAAGCTGGACTGCAAGGTATAAAAGACCTTGAAGCTGTACTCTCCCCAGAAGCTAAGAAAGTATTTATCTGGGGTAACCATGAGGATAGATATTTCAGAACCTTAAACAGCAGGGATAACGCAAAATTTGGTAGTGAGTTAAGTCATCCAAATGATGCCTTAGAACTAGAGCTAAGAGGCTGGGAGGTATTAGAGAATTGGAAGGATGATTTCTATACAGTAGGTGACTTAGATATAATGCATGGAATGTTTACTAACATCCATGTTGCTAAAAAACACCTAGAAGCTCACGGACGCTCTGTGATGTTCGGACACACTCATAGAGTACAGACTCACTTTACAGCTCATGAGGGAGCTTTCAATATAGGCTGCTTAGCAGATATAACACACCCTGCATTTGGCTACATGCCTAGAATGCAAAGAGAGAACTGGTCACAGGGTCTAGCTGGAATCCATGTAGTGAACGGTAAAAGCTATGTCACCATGATTACTGTGAGAGACGGCAAATTCATCTTTAACGGTAAGGTGTATTAGGATGGTAAATACTTATCAAGATTACGGAATCAAACAACCAGAGGATATAAAATCAATCCTTGTATTCAATTTCTGGCCCAATGAAGTACACCACCAAAGGCTTAACTGGGCCTCAGAAGTTAGACGTGACGCAATAGGTCAATTTAAAGTAAAATGGAAATCATGGGAGTAGAATTAGCAGAGGCTTGGTGGGATGATTTAATACATCCGATAACTGGCTATAAAATGCCAGCAGAGGATAGAGTAGGTAAGGGTAAGCGTACTCCTAGAGAGTACTATGAAAAGTATCCTCATAGACAAACATTACCCTTTACTCATCCCGACTATAAAGAGTCAATAACTCACTTAAATATAATGCATAAACGAGCTGAAGTAGCAGCTAATCTAATTGAAAGTAATCATGAATAATAATCAATCATTCGAGAATTACATAAAAGAGGCTAGATGGAATTTTGTCTTAATGGTGAATGCAAAACTACCAGTAGAGGAATTTCCAGAAGAGAGAACTGAGATAGATGACTTTGTAATAGCCTTTGACCAGTTAGTGTCTATTCTAAAAAAGAGTGAGTCAAAATCTAAGGATGACTACAACTATATAGACCCCAACCATTACCAAGACTTCTCTTTTGAGACAATTGAGATGATGGAAAAAATATGGGGTAAGGAGGCTTTACTGGCTCATTGTGAAATGTGTGCCTTTAAATATAAAATGAGAGCTGGCTCTAAGCCAAATCAACCTATAGATAGGGATTTAGAGAAAGCTCAATGGTACTTAAATAAAGCAAAGCAACTTAAAGACTTACCCTTTTAATGGATAACATAACAGATATAGAAATAACTCCAGCAGTAGCTAAAGACTACTATCACCTCAAAATCTATCTAAATGGCTCGATAGTACCACTTCAGATATGTGCGGAGAAGTCTGATTTCAGACACCTAATTGAAGTAATAGATAATAACATAAATATTTAAAAGATGACAGCAAAACAAGAAAAAATCACAGCAATTATCACGATTGGAGCGGTACTATTTGTATGTATCATGCTATTGGCTAACCTATCAGAATTAGCAGCTAGGCTATAAGATGGGAAGCTCAGTAAGTAAATATCACGAAATGGAAGAAGAAGGGAGATTAGGCCCAAAGGTAGAGCTAAGAAAAAGCTGGTCTGTAGTTATGACTGATGAGCTTTACTGTCTACTCCCTTCAGAATTGAGGTTATCATTTGATAATGAAAAAGCAATCTTTAATGATTGGGAAATATTCAAAGATGACCCTCAATACCAGAAGCTATATAAAGCTCACAAAGTCGCCAAAAAAGAATTATTCGATTACACCTACAAAAACAGAGAGTCATGTATCAAAAAGCTAGAAACCAAAGGCAATTCTTCGGAACAAAAAGAAAAGCAATTCAAAAAATAGGGAGAGCTAAATCTATAAAGCAACCTCCAAAAACGTTTAGCCTGAAAGGATACCATCTATGCCTTTCACTGCACTCATTACTAATTAGAAGTTTAGTAGATAGAGGTGTCCTTACTACTTAAGGATTACACGGAATATACCAGCTCATTTCAAGGAAATTATGGTGTGGCAAAAGTGTCACATGGCTGGTTAGTACCTAGTTGTGATGAGCCTAACCTATGGTATTATATGAGGGACGGATTACCAGACGTAGTAGTGCAAAGGATAATAAAGAAAAATGGGTACTGGGGAATACATACAGAAAGAGGGCTTTCAAATAAGATAAGAGCTGAGCTTTCAACCCTCATTACTGAGGAGTCCCAAAAGATAATAAATGGTATCCCCATATAATATGCCGTCTTGATGGCATATATGGCAAAAAAACGCAAAAAATTACTCTATAGTAATATACACCATATCTATGATAGCAAAAATTTACATCTCAGGAATCATAGGAAAAGATACTTCTCTACTTGATGTGATGAGACAGTATAAGTCCTTTGGAAATAATCCTGAATCTGTGGAAGTCTACATAGACTCTATTGGTGGCTCAGTCCAAGTAGGGCAAGACATTTTTAATTATCTCAGAAGCTTAGGAAAGCCTGTTAGAACCATTGCTAAGAAAGCATATTCCATAGCTGCTCACATTTTCATGGCTGGAGATGACAGAGTGGTAGAAGAAGGTGAGGGCCGTATCATGATTCACATGCCTGTAGGCACAATGCAGAATGGTACATCTGAAGACTTCGCCAAAATGTCCAAAGAGATTAAGAGAATAGAGGAGGAATTTATCTCTTTCTATACAGCTTACATCAAAGAGGATGAAAACACAGTCAGGAGATTATTAGAGAATGAAACTTACCTATCTGGAGACGAGGCGTGGACATTAGGTTTCGCAACCATTTTAGAAGTCCCTTTTGAAATGGCTGCCATAGCTTTCACAGAGCCGACAGAAGAAAACGAATCATTAACTAAAAATGCCATTATGAATCAAGCTGTACAGCTTATAGAAGCGTTAAAACGCTATGTAAAAGGTGAGTCTATTGAGGCTCAGGAAGAAGAGACTACAGAAGTAGAAGCTGAGGAGGCAGAGGAGTCTACTGAAGAAACTACAGAAGTGGTCGCTTTGGTTTTACAGGATGCTACTGGTACTTCTATCACTTTCCCAGACCTACCAGAAGACGGAACACCGTCTGTAGGTGATAGGGCAGAGGTAGATGGACAACCAGCTTCAGGTGAGTATGTATCTCCAGAGGGAGAAACTTGGGTTTTCCAAGACGGTCAGCTCACTGAAGTAAGACCAGCAGAGGAAGAAGAAGGTGATGGAGAAGAGCCGAATGATGAGGCTCTAGATGCCTTGCTTAACTCTCTCTTTGTCAAGTTTAAAACTGATGTTGAAAAATCTTTTAAATCCCAGTTGGATGAAGTGCAAGCTGAAAATACCAAACTAAAAGAGAAGTTGGTAGCCCTTGCTAAGCTGACTGGTAGCGAGGAGATAGTGACCGTACCAACGGAGGAGGAGGAAGTGGTAGGAGAGACTGCTATCTCTGCTGTAGCTAAAGTCCTCAACGAGAAGAAATAAAAACAAAACCCAAATCTTAAAATAATATATAATGAGTTTAGATTTAACTGGATTATCAGACTACACCAATGAGCATAAGAATGAGCTTATCGCTAAGGCTGTAGCTAGTGCTAAGTCTGCAAAGGTATTGAACCTACAGACTGGTTATAAAAGCTCTGGAACTGTAAACATCTTTGATACTGATGTACAATTCCAACAAGATGCTGCTGGACGTACACCGAATGGTACTACTACTCTTTCTCAGAGAGTATTGACTGTTGGAGCTATTAAAGTAGAAGAGGATATCGATGTAAAAGGACTTAATAGAGTTTATGCTCAGCACATGCTGAAAGCTGGCTCATCTGATGATGTTCTGCCTTTTGCTGAGATGTACTTGACTAGAAAGGCTCAAAAAATTGCAGATGCTTTGGAAAAAGCAATCTGGAGAGGTGATACAGCTCTTGCGGATAACGCTGCTAACAGAAACCTTAGACGTTTTGATGGCCTTATTAAGATTATCGATGCCGAAGCTAGCGTAATCGACGGAAATACAGGAAATGTACTTATAGCCACTGGTATTACTAAAGAAAATGTAATAGCAATTATGGATGGTGTTTACGAGTCCATTCCTGTAGAGGTGTTAGAGAGTGATGAGGCTGAGATTTACTGTGGTTTCGACGTATTCAGACTGTTTACTCAGGCTTTGAAAGATGCCAATATGTTCCACTATGACGGTAAGTCTTCTGATTACGAGATTGAAATACCGGGTACTAATGTAAAAATCATTGCTTTGAATGGTCTTTCTGGTACTAGTAGGATTTTTGCTGGTAAATCAGAAAACTTCGTAGTAGGTACTGACCTTGAGCATGAAGATGAGGAAATGGATTTGTGGTACTCTAAGGATGATAAGATTGTCAAGTTTGACACAGCATTCAAGTATGGTACTCAGGTAGCTTTCCCTGAAGAAATCGTAGAGTTTAGCTTGAACTAGACCTAACCAACCAATAAGGGGAGTGTAAAAAGCTCCCCTATTTCCTTAATCTTAATCTAATAATAAATGGCCTGTAATAAGAAAATAACCGCAAATATCCTTTTTGACTGTGCCGATGCTCCTATTAAGGGGTTGGATGGTCAAAAGGCTGTGATTATTAACTATGACGACATTGACAGGGCTGCACTAGCAATGAATGGAGCTACTATTACTGACTTGGCTACCAAGTCTGGTACTTCTGGCTTCTCTATTGAGTGGTATAAAGAGCTTGCTTCTGTAGCCAGCTCATTCACAGCCAACGCTGAAGATGTAGATGGATTCGCTCATAGTTTCCAATGCCGACTAGCTAACTCAGACGCAAACAACGCAGAAAGAGCAAATGAATTGAAGAACGGACGATTCGTAGTTGTTGTTGAGAGTACATATAAAGGTGCTGCCCAAGCATCTGCCTTTAAGGTTTATGGTATAGACGCTGGTCTAGAGTTGTCAGAGATGACTGGTAACTCAAATGAAAACGGTGGCTCTCAGATTTTCACTCTCTCGACTAGAGAGGGTACGGTAGAAAGATACCCTTACAGTATTTTCCTTGAAACTGATTACGCAGCTAGTAAAGCATCATTTGATACTTCATTCGCTACTCCGTAAAAGTACTCCCTTTCCATGTTGCCAGAGGGGTAAGACATCTGGAGCTTACCCCTCTTATCAAATCCAGTCGCCAAATGAACACAAAAATTATTTCAAATCTATCAGTTAATAATCTCACTCCACACTTGGATGAGTTGTCTGATGAATACTTCAAACTTACGGGGCGTAAAGTGTGTAAGTCCTGTGAGTCTGACCTTCAAAATATGTTAAACACACTCAAATCTAATTACATGGAATCAAATTTTCAATTAAAATCAGCAACCGTAATCTATAAGATTAAAAAAGGTGAGGCTGAGACTATTACTAATGGTAGTATGACCGATGAGAAGGCTCTAAAATTCCTATCTGTAGATAAAAGTAGAGCTAAAGTATTTTCAAAGCTACCTGAAAACTGGGAAGAGTTGGTAGATAATCTTGAGGAAGGTGTTTCTACGCCCCCTCCAACATCTCCAGAGCCTCCAGCAGACCCTAATTCAATTCAAGTATCTGACCCAGCACAAGTAACCCTAGAAGGTGCAATTGAAGAGGTATCTGAAGAAGATGATTGTAGCTGTGATGATGATACTAAAGACCCTTGCCCAGACTGTCTAAAAGCTCAGTTAATGGAAATGGGTTTTAATGACTTGAGAGCTGCTTATCCAGATGTTAAGCAAGACAAGGGAAGCTCGAAAGAAGCTTTTGTTGATAAAGTTATTGCCTCACAAACCCCAAACCAGTAATAAATGAAAGTGCTATTCTCAGAGGTTAGTACTAATGTGTTGGACATAAAACCAGACAGGAGGACAGAAGTCTTCAATTATGGTAGAGACAATGCATATCCTAGCCTAAACAAAACCCTAGTAGAAAACTCAGTTACCGCTAAGTCCTGTGTGGATAAAGTAGCAAAAGCCATTTATGGTAAGTCTTTTGGAGAAGTTGGTATGCAGCCAGTCAATAAGAAAGGGCAAACCTTAAATGAAGTACTTAGGATTGCTGCTAGAGACTTTGCTGAGAATGATGTCACTTATTTAGCTGTAGGGTTTGACGCAACCTTAAAAATCAAATCAGTATCAGTTGTACCAGTCCCTCATGTGAGGGCTGGTAAGGCTGATGATAGGAATTATTTTGGTAAGTGGATTGTATATGATAACTGGGATAAAAAGAAGAGTTCTAAGATAATGTCTTCAAAATTCAAGGTTGTAGATAGATATAATCCTAAAGAAGCTGTAGTTAGGGCGCAAATCCTAAAAGTTGGAGGTATTAAGAACTACCACGGGCAGATACTCCAAATAACTAAAGAACCTAATGAGATATATCCTTTATCCCCTCTTCATTCAGTTTTTGCGGAGGCTCTGGTAGAGTATAACTCAAGTGTATTTAGGAGTAATGGCTCTAAAAGAGGTTTCTTGAATAATAAGTTAATGGTGGTTAAGCCATTTGCTTCGGAAGATGATAGAGAAGACTTTCAGGAGAAAGTAAAAGAATTACAAGGCTCTGAAGCTGCTGGTAGAGTATTCTTACTTGAGTCTGGGGCTGCTTCGGATGACCTAAAATCAGAAATATTCCTAGACGACCTTACCTCTGAATTTGATGACGAGTTATTCAGCTACTCAGACGAGAGGTCTAGAAAGAATATTGCGCTAGCATTTGGCGTACCACTCCCATTAGTTGACACATCTGAATCTTCACTATTTGGAAACTCTGGAGAGTTAATTAAGGAAATGAAAAAAATGCTCTGGGAGTCTAAAGAAGAAGAGCGTGATATGATTGAAGAAGCCTTTAAGAGAATCATGCAGAATTGGACTGAAGAAATGCCTGAAGAATTAAAAATCATAAACCCATACGTTGATGCAACTACTAACAGTACTGGAGCTAGCTCAGAAGAAGCAGATAGGTAAGAAATACGACGAGAAGAAGGCTGAAGAAGCTATACAGCAAGCTCAAAACGTTGATTTATACGACCTATTAGGAAACTTTTATTTTGATGTGTTGAATAACAGTTTACAGGCTGCTTATTCACCCCTTCTAAACGGCTCTACTTTCACTTATAATGAAAAAAGCTATACCCATCTAGGATTGAAGGAAGTGTTAGCTGATTTCGCATACGCTAGATACATAAATCTAGTTAACGCAAACGTCACTCCTTTTGGAATGGTGACTAAACTGAATCAAGATTCTAACCCTGTACCTCCACAAGTTATAAGGGATACTGTAAAAAACGCTCAGGTAGATGCTGATGTAAAATTCAGAATAATAAGAATATACCTAGAAGCTAATAGAACCACTTTTGAGAGGTACTTCTCTGGGGATAAGCCTAAAAACATAGCAACATTTGGAACTAATTTCTCTGTAATATAATGACACCAGTTAACCAAGACTATCTAAAAGACCACTTCATAGGTAATTCAATTACCACTAGGCAGTACACGCTACAAAGAAGAGATGAGAGTGACGTAGTAACTCCAGTCGATTTATCGGATGTCACTATTCAGATGATTATAAGAAAATCTAACGGAGGCTCTGTATTAGCAACAATTATAGAAGGGAATGGAATAACTAAAACTGACGCAACTAATGGTCAGTTTACTGTAGGTGGTTTTAATGTATTCACTACTGCTGGAGAATACCCATACGAATTAACCTTCATCTACAATGACGGAACTACAAAAACCTATTTAACTGGACTCTTAAAAATCGTTGACTAAATGGAAACCATAGAAATTACAATAATAGAAGGAGGTGGCTCTGGAGTACCACAAACACTATCCCTATCAGGAAATACTCTTAGTATATCTGGAGGTAACTCAGTATCAATACCTTCTACTGGAGGGCCATCTATAAGTAGTGCAGATGATATAGCTGAGGGTACTAATAATAAATTCCTAACCCAAGCTGAAAGGGATGCTATTTCAAATAATTCAGACAAAGTTGGAATAACACCAACTCAAGCTAATGCTATAACCACCAACTCAAGTAAGGTAGGTATTACTTCAACTCAAGCTTCTAATATTGTGACTAATAGTAATAAGGTCGGATATGATGACACCTTAGTAGATACCTACATATCTTCAAATCAAACAAAGTCTAACAAAGTTCTTTTAGAGTCAGTAGGTGGTGTTATTGATTGGACTGGTGATGAGGGTGACTTATATGAAATAGTATTATATGAGGATACAGTACTAAATAACCCATCAAATCCTATAGACGGCTCTGCTTTTTTGATTAGAGTAAAACAAAATCCAGTGGGAGGATTCACTATTACTTATGGTAGTGATTTCTCTTGGATAAATGGAGGTGTAGAACCTTCAAACACACTAGACCCAGACGGTAAAGACTACATATCTGTAGTTGTGGATGGAACGAAACTAGATTGTACTAACGGGCCAAACTTCTTATAGATGATTAAAATACCACCATTTACTAGGTTTAATCCTACTGTAGACAGGACAAAGAGGATAGTTTTTACACTAGCCTCTAATCCCTCTACATTTAATATTCAGCCAGCTCCATTAAGGTATGATAAAAACTTCGCCTTCTCATTTAGATTAGATGATGGATGGATAGATGCTTATAGAACTGCATTACCATACTTTAGGGGCGGTGATGTAGTTTACTTGGATGGTCAAACTCCTAATTGGGGAGGTCTTTTTTATACAGATGGGTGTGGGAATGATGTAGCTTTTAAGGCATCTTATGCAATAAACCCTAAAGGTATTATTGAAGGTAATTCATCAAACCTAGACTGGGACATGGTTAATGAGATGTATATAGCTGGATGGGATGTTTTCAACCATGCCTATACTCCTCAAGTAACCTTTGATTGGGTTTATCCTATTTCTACTGGTGGTAGTGTATCAGGAAGGGTAATAACGTGCGATACCGATTTCTCAGCCTCCCAGATAGCTGTAGGTGATACTATTTTTAATTCAAACTCTGGAGGTTTAGCCCAAAATCCAATAGGAGTAGTTGAAAGTATAGACCTTCCATCTAGGACTATAACTCTTGTAGAGGATGCTATTTTACCAGCAGGGTATAGCGTTCATTTCCCTTCGGGATTCTCCGATGTTTGGGGTATGAATGACTCTGTTAAGGATACCGCTATAAATTCTGAGCTTGATTTAGCTGCATCTGCTGTTAGGAATGAACTTGGCATAAAAATGGTAAACTTCACAGCTCCATCAAATGATGAGTTGTATGACCCAATTACCAGAGCTAGAGCGCAAGCTGGCACTCTTAGAGTTGTGAACAACATTAAGGAGGGTGCTAGATTTATTGGTACTGACTTTCCTATACAAACATGGTTTGATTTAGCTACTAGAACTGCTGGCATAGGTGCTGCTTATGACTTCAATAGCGTATCAGACCCTAATATGACTAGGACGGCTTCTGACCAGCAATTTATAGTAGACCATTTAGCAACGATGGGAGTTAATGAAAATGCTTGGTTTACAATTGGAGTCCATAGGGTTAATTATAGAGAAGTAGATACTGGATTCGCAACCTCTTTGAGATATGAGACATTTAAAAACTTCTTTGATAGGGTAGAGGCTACTTGGGGAAAGGCTGGAGATGATTCTCTTTGGTTCGCTCCTATAAATGAGTTGTATGAGTACTGGATAGCTAAGGAGGAGACTCAGTTAACCACAACAATAGATGGTAATACTGTGACGGTTGTTTGTGATTTCTCTGATGTAGATACTGATTTCAGAGAGCATGCATTAAGTCTTTTGGTTGATACTGATGTAGATATTACAAATATCTCATTTGAGAATTTCGATACTACCAGTTTTAATATCGGTCATGGAGGTGATAACACTACTGCCTTAGTCAACTCAAGTTATAAGCCAGATTATGATGATGCGGTAACTAGGAGGGGTACTGGTCTTTTGTTAACCTCTAGAGTTGAACAAACACAGAGTCAAGGTGATTTGGATGAAGCTCAGGCTTTCATAGATACCTTACCTAACGGCTCATTTAAGGATGGTCTTCAGAGTCGAATTGATGCGGTAGTGGTAATCCCAGATGCTACAGTGGTACAGATTGATTTTGGTCAATCATTTGGCGGTCGTCTTACACCGTTCCCATGGAATAATTTTGATGAAAGTGGAGTAGGGGTTACTGCTGGCTCAATATTGAATAATCTAACAGATACACTAGGCTCTCAAACTACAATAAGCTGTGAGGTTATAGCCGACTTTATTTCTCATGGAAGTTTTAATGGTGTAGATGGAGATTCTAACGCACTATTCCCACATACAGCTAACAGGGATGGTTTTGAGGCTAGTAGCTCTAACGGGGTGATAAGATTCTCTGGATTGAAACCAGATAAGGTTTATGATTTCGTATTGTTCGGTACTAGGGCTTTTGTAGGTGGCACTACTACATTTAATGTTTCTGGAGCTACAAACGAAACTACCACATTATTAGTCCAGAATAACGGTCAAGGAAATGATTATAGATACGCTTCATTCACTGGAATAGCTGGAAACGGCTCTAACCAGATAGACCTTGAGGTAGTTGCTCAAGGGTTCATCAATGTAATCCAATTAACTGAAAGAAACGCATAACATGAAAAAGAGAGAGATTTATTACATCATTGCGGTATTGCTACTGGTAATAAACACATTTATGATGACTAAGGAAGTGCAGTATATAAGGCTTCCTTCTAAAACCAATACCAAAGTAATAACCAATACGCTCCCAGTTAAGACTGTTCCAGTAGACGGGACTCTAACTATCCCTAAAGTGGTTCGATTTGAGCAGCAAAAGAATGATACTCTTCTTAAGCTGTACAATGATGCTATTGATAGTATCCAAAAGCTACAATTATTCAAAGAAGTAATATCAGAGAGAACTTACAGGGAAGAGCTTAAGGATTCTGTACAGACCATTACTGTAGAGACTACTGTCACAGGCTTTATGAGAGAGCAAAACATTTCTTACGTGACCAATCCAGTCAATATAGAGAAAAAGTCTCTTAAATCTCGCACCAGTCTATATCTGGGAGGCTTTAGCCTCCTTCCAACCGAGTCAGAAAGACCTATATCATTAGGAGCTGACCTAAACATAGTAACCAAATCAAACATTTTTTCAATTGGCATTGATAACCAGAGGAATATAAAAGCTGGTTTAGCCTTTAAACTTTTCTAGACCTATGACCTACGAGCAAATAAAAGACTTTACCCCTTGGGCGGTAGGGTTGGTTACCACAATTATAGCCCTAAAGAAAGATTTAATTCGTGCAAGTTTTACTAAGAAAGAGAAGAAGCTGGAAGTAGCTAGTACTGCTGAGGATGTTGAAGCTAAACAGCTAGAAAATATAGAGTCTAGCATGAATATCTACAGGGAAATAATTAAAGACTTGCGCTCTGATATAGGTGTTTTAAAGGGAGAGGTAGATGAGTTGAAAGCATTTATCGAGGAGCAAAAAACATTTATACAGAAACAAGCTAGAAGCCTACAGTACTACGAAAAAAAATACGGAAAAATAGTAGACTAAATGATAGTAATAACCAGTATAAGTCCAGATTACTTTGAGATTAACGGTGATAGGTTTCCTACTATTTACCAACCGCTAAGGTTTGGTACTTCTTCAGTAGGTATCTATAACGTGTTTGATACTCGATTTCAATTATTAAGCCATAACCTATATGATGAGTTTGAGGTAGATGGTAGTGTATATGCTACTGTAGATGACTTAATTGAGGCTTTACTCCCTGTAATGTATAAGCCTATTGGGGTTAGTACATCTCTTTTTTGGGGCAATGTGTTAGGGAATATCAACAATCAAAGCGACCTAATAGACCTATTAGACCAAAAAGTTGATACTAACCACACTCATACCACCTCAGAAATCTCTAATATTTCTGCTTATACTGGTTTTGATGCTAGATATTACACTAAGTCCCAAGGTGATGTTAGATACCTTCAGGATGCACCTCAAGATGGGGTGCAATATGTTAGGCTTAATGGAGGATGGTCTGCTGTAAATGTTAATTCTACATCTGCTCTTTGGGGTCAGATTAATGGAGATATAGCTCTACAGTCAGACTTGCAGGGCTTGTTAAGTGGAAAGGCTGATTTATCTCACACTCACTTAGCTTCAGATATTACTGATTTAGCTAACTATACAGGGTTTGATGTTAGATACGTTCCTTTAAACGCCCAAAATCAGATAGATTCCAATTATCTACCATCTTTTGTAGATGATATATTAGAGTTTGCTGACCTAGCTGCTTTCCCAGCAACGGGTGAAACTGGTAAGCTATATGTAGCTATAGATAGCAACCTAGCTTATAGATGGACTGGTACTCAATATATTGGTGTAGGTGGTTCTGGTTCAGGTAATGTTGATAGTGTTTTTGGTAGGGTAGGGCCAATAGTTGCTGAAGCTGGAGATTATGCAGCTTACTATATTAGGAAAGATGTTGCTGACACAAAGACAGCAGGGGCTTTAAAATTCAATGATGACGTACAGGCTCAATTTGGTACTGATGCGGATGTACAGTTTAACTTCAATGGTACTGACTTTTTTGTAAACTCTGAAAGTACTGGAGGTTTATTTCACTATAGAAGAGGTGGAGTAAATCAAGTAACAATAGACCCTAGTAACGGAAACATTACGGCTCAAGGGATTGTAAACGCTAATCAGCTAATATTAACTAAAGGAGATGGGGCTGTATATGAGTTAGGGTATGAGGATAACTACTTAAGATGGAGAAGAGGAGGGGGTGGCTCTAACGTTGGCTGGAGATGGGATAACTTCGACACCGCAGCAATGTTATTAACGGCTGGAGGTGATTTAACTATATCAAATGACCTATATCTGCAAGGTGGTCAAATCGTAGGTGACAGTAAGCAAATTATACTGTTTTCTGATGCATGGCTCAGGATTAATCAAAGTAGTGCCTTCTCAAGTGGTACTTATTTTGGCAGCTCCATAGTAAGAAGTGATAACCAATTTCAGATAGGTACTGCTGGGGGTAATTTCTATGCTAATAACGCTGGAGACGTAAGGATTTCTGGAGCTTACATGAGAACCACTCATAATACTGGATACTTAGAGGGGTCTTATAATAATGTTGGAGCAAATGCAGTAAACACTAATCCAATTTACATTATTGGCTCTAATTACCAACCTAATAGCACCACATTAGGTAATATGTATGGTATTGGTTACGCTGCTGATACAGCTTCTTATTTAAACAGTACAGACTTAGGAACTACACCTTCAAGTGGTTGGGGTATGTATGTTGCATCTGACGGTAATGCTAGAATATTCCTTAATGCAAGTAATGGTAATATCAGAGCTTTGGGTCAGGTTTATTGCTCCAATGCGATAGTAAGAGGAAGAGTACAAGTACCCTCTACATCTTCTAGGAGTAAGCTATCTGTTTATGGTGATGGTTCTACTTATGCTATTGGTATGCAATCAGGTAGAACCCATGGGAATTTAAATGATTGGGCTATGACCTTTCAGATGAATTCTGAGTCTGATAGGGGCTGGTTATGGTGTGATACATCACATACTACTGCTGCTGGAGGTGCAATGTCATTATCTACTGATGGATACTTGAATGTTGCAAATCACTTACGTATCGGTTATGGCGAGTCTGATACTTCAAATGCCAGTACTACATATACTATCCAAGCTAACGGCACAATGCAAGCTACAAACTTCATCCTATCATCTGATAGAAGGTTGAAGAAGAATATCAAGAATTACGAAGCTGAGGCTATTGATGTTCAATGGAGGGTATTTGACTGGAAGAACGGAGATAAAAACCAGATAGGTGTGATAGCTCAAGAGATTCTAGATACTCATCCTCAATTTGTTAGTAAGGATGATAACGGAATGTTATCTGTAAAGTATACAGACTTATTAATAGCGAAAGTAGCTGAGCAAGACCATAGGATTAAGGCACTTGAGCAACTTTTAATGATTGGATAATGGCAGTACCAAACACGACAACTTTTACACTACAGGATGTCCTTACAGAGTTAGGTCTAACCAGCCCTTTCAGGACATTATCTGACGCTTTTGTAGTTGCTATTGATTCCAGATTTGACCCAGCCTATAAGGGGTCAAAGAATAGCTTATTGAATTTTAGAAATTACAACTCTGGGCCATCTAGTAATCTAACGGTATTCCCAACATTCTTACTAAGTAGTGGCTCATCTGGCTTTGAGGTAATAGATGTGACAAGTAATGTTAGTTGGACAGTTTCAGATAACGCAAGCTGGCTATCAGTAAGCCCTACCTCTGGTAGCAATAATGATACTCTAACTGTTTTTCTACAGGCGAATTCTGGAGGTGTAAGGAATGCAACCATTACTGTAACTGGTGGAGGAATCACTAGGACTTGCTCCATAACGCAAGAAGGCTCAGGATTTTAATTATTAACCCAAATCTTTTAAAACAACATGCGAGAATTAACCAAGAGAGGTTTAGAACTTATTAAGAAACATGAAGGCTGGAGGAGTGAGCCTTATTTAGACGTTGCTGGCATTCCTACTATTGGCTACGGATTTACATGGTATCCAGATTCAGGTATGCCTGTTTCCATGGATGATAAACCAATTTCTAAGAAAGAAGGTGAAAGATTACTAAAGATTATAGTACGGAAGTTTGAGTTTGAGGTAGATGAATTAGTAAGCTCATGCCTAAAGCCTAATCAGTTTGATGCTCTTGTTTCATTTACATATAACGTTGGCGTAGGAGCTTTTTTAAATAGCACACTTCTTAAGAGAGTAAATAAAGACCCTAATGACCCAGATATAGACCGTCAATTTCAGAGATGGAATAAAGCTGGTGGTAGAGTTTGGAGCGGACTTGTAAAGAGACGTGAGGAAGAGAGCTGGTTATACTTTGAGCATAAGAGGTAAGTATGGCTGTTAGAAAGTTTAAGAAATTCTTTGAGGCTCTAAAAAAAGTCTTAAACGACGAGAGAACTGTAATACTTACAGATGATGATTTACTCGTATTGGTTAACCAGCAATTACCATTGAAGTATAGGATACATGAGAATACTTGGAAGAATTGGATTTCTGGAGGTAAGAGTAGTGTTGAGGAAACTAACTACATATCAGATGAAGAGGCTGCTGAATTTAGACAACTATTGAAATACACCAGAGTTAACCAAAAGATGAATCTAGGGGCTAACATGATGGATGAAAACAATAAGAATCAATGGGGTAGCTCTTGGATATTGGAGAGAAAATTTAAAGACTTAAGACTTAAGAGTGGTAATGAGGTTAATATCAATCCAACTCTAAAAATTGAGGTTGGTGACTCTGAGGCTGCTGGACTTATAGAAGGTATAATCAATGGTGACACTATTGACATACCACATGAGGAAGTTAAGGATGAAACAAAAAATATAGAGAAATGATAGGAGTTGTCTACTTGATAAGATTAGATAGAAAGCTACACCACTCTCAGTACTATATAGGATGGTGTAAGGGTGACCCTAGAGAAAGATTGAATGTACATAGGTCAGGCCATGGTAGTAAGTTCTTAGCTGCCTGTAATCGTGAGGGTATTGATTACCACATTGTTAGGACTTGGAAAGGTGTAGATAGACATTTTGAGCGAAAGCTGAAGAATAGGAAAAACTCAAAACATTTTTGCCCTATAGCAAATCCTGACATGAGTAAATATTTAGCTAAAGTTTTAATACAGTATTAATGCCAAAGTTTAAGTATAGTACAACATTTAAGAAGATTGCGAAGCTTAGAAAACCTATTCGGGTTATTCAAGGTGGTAAAGGTTCATCTAAAACTATATCCACTCTTCAGTATTTGATATTGTTATGCTTATCCAAGAGGGAGAATCTAATTATATCCGTAGTCGCTAAATCCCTACCTAACCTTAAGTCTGGTGCATTAAGGGACTTTGAGAAGATTCTTAGAGATATGGGTGTCTATAGTCAGTTTAAGATTAATAGGACTGATAGAGTTTATCAATACGGCTCAAATATTATTGAGTTCTTCTCAGTAGATGGTGATTCAGATAGGTTAGGTTCACGTAGAACCCACTTATATGTAAATGAAGTTGATAACATCAAGCTAGATACTTTCATTGAAATTCAAGGGCGTACCTCTGAGTTTACAATTGTGGATTTTAACCCTAGAAAGATATTCTGGATTCACGAAGACTTTGTGGGTCAGGACAATACAGACTTTATAATTGTAAACTTCAATGATAATGAGTACATACCAGAAGGTGAATTAGAAGCTATCATGTTCTATAAGAAAAGGGCGGATGAAACTGGTTCTCCTTACTGGATAAATAAGTGGAGGGTACTTGGTTTAGGTGAAACTGGAGTAATTGATGGTGTCATATTTGAAGAGGGTAAGGACTGGCATATAGTTGATATTGTTCCTGAAGGAGCTAGATACTTAGGTGCTGGCCTTGACTTTGGATTTACTCACGTATCAGCCATAATGAAGTTATACGAGTTGGTAATATACGATGACAACGGTAATGAGTTAAAGAGGGAGTATTATCTGAAACAAGCCTTGTTTAGAGCTGGTATGACCGCTCAGCGAATTGCAGAACATATCCTATCAGATAGTGAGTTGATGTCAAGTATAATCACTTGTGACTCATCCAGACCAGAAATGATTAGAGAGATGAGGGGTTTAGGATGCCCAGTAGTTTCTCATAAGAAGAGGGAAGTTATGGAAGGTATTGACTTGATGCACACTTTAGGCTTTTTCTTGATTGCTGGAGATGAGGAAACTATAGATGAATTCAGGAGCTACGCATACGCAAAAGACCGTACTGGGAAGAGCTTAGGTGTACCAGATAAAAGAAGTGATGTAGATAACTCTATAGATGCTGCTAGATATGTGATTGAATACTTCTTAGCTAAATCTAGAAACCGTAAAAACATACTTAAATGGATAGCATAAAAAACTATAGGCTTAAAAAGTTTATAACCCTTGATGCTGAAACCATTGAGGATTACATTACAGCTCTTAGATTCCTTAAACCAATTCCTACCAAAGAAGAGATTTTCTACTTGAGCTTAGGGCGTGTACAGGATATTAAGGAACACATGGCAGAAGGTAAGCTCAATAATCTGATTCAGGTTATGAAGTGGGTTGATGGTAGAGAGTGGAACTACAGAAAAGAGAATAATGTGGAGAATATGAGAATCATTGAATTCTTCTCTAAAATAAATTCTGTAGTAGAGCAACTTGAGACAATAGCTAAAGCCGAAGTAACCAGTCTTACTAGTGAGAATTCAAACATAAAATGGGATGCGGTTGACGGGCCTGAGAAGATGTCAGTCTTTGGGATATACAACACCTTGGATAGACTAGCTGGTGGCAACATCTTAGAATGGGAGAGAGTGCTAAAGCTATCATACGCTGATGTATTCACAAAACTATACATGGATAGGGTTAAGAATGACCTTGAGTATCAAATGAGTAAAATTAAAACAGATGTACAGTAGACTAAAAACAATAGCTGAGGCTAACAATATGAAATTTGAATACGCTAGAAGGGATTTTCAGAACCTTGAAGAGATTGATGTAAACAAGGTTCATCTATTCCTAGACCCTGTAACCATCAATGAAAACCATGGAGATTATAATAGGGTTGAGAGCAGGGATTACTCAGGTCGATTCTTATTACTAGTGTCCTCTGAATTTAATCAAGATGATTACGAGGGGAGATACCTAGAGAACATCAAGCCATTAATTGATACATCTATTGAGACTGTACGAGATGGGTTAAGATGTGATGGTAAAATGACTATCAATACATGGTCTACTACTGAAGTAATAAATCTCTTTGACCAAAATTATGATGGTTTAGTAGTCACTTATAGCGTGAATGAAGATGCTTAAGACCGATGATATACTAAGGGAGGAAATGGAGAGTCTGGTAGAGGACTTAAAGCTAGCTTATGCAAATTCTGGTAAGAAAGTATCAGGGGCTTGGGAAGAGGGCTTAGAAGTCACCTATTCAAAGAATAGAGCTACCCTCTTTGGTTTTGCTTATCTAGCTGGTAGGGTAGCTGGTAAGATGCCTCCAGTATCAAACATCCTTGAATGGGTAAACAATAAAGGGATATTTAATATTGAATCAGAAGCTCAGGCTTCAGGAATAGCTTGGGCCATTGCTAAAAAGATAGCTAAAGAAGGTACTACTGAGGAGTACCATCAAAAAGTGTTTGAGCAAGTGATTACACCTCAGAGAATTGATAAAATAATTGATAGAGTAGTAAGTGTAAACGTAAAAGAAATGGTTGACGCTATTACTGCTGAAATGAGACTTTTAACCCAGAACATTTAACCTATGGCAATCGCAATACATAAAGTACCCCAATTTTACAGCCCAGCCAATAATGACCTATATCTAGAATGGTCTTCAAATCTACCACAAGGTGTTAGAGGAGAGATAGAAATAGCGCAATTGAATAATCAGGTTTTTGTAGTTTACCCAGACAACAACGGTCGTTATCAATTCAACTTAAAACCAGTCGCTAGAGCTTTACTATATCCTAACGGATTCAAAGACCAAAACCCTGACTTCCCATCACAGTGGGGTGAATCATATCCTTTTGTGCGTTTTGCATTGACAATGACTTTAAGAGTTTACACTCTTGGTAGTCAGGTCGATACGCAACCTTCAAACCTAATTATACAGGGAGGGGTAAAACAAGTAGGGGAGAGTATATTCACTAACCCAAGCACAATACTACAACCTACAACTAATGGTCGTGACTTCAATATGACCTACTTTGAGGGTTATCCTTATGAGTTCATTTTACAAGTGGTAACTGTTAACCAGCAAGTTTTAGTGGAGAACCTAAATACTGGAGATGATGGTTTAGCTGTACAAGCTAGTAGTACCCAACCCCAAAGGGTATACATCGACAAGGTAAGTGAAAACTGGACTACTGAGAACTTCCTACCACTTCCAGATGTATTAAATAGGCTTACGTGTAGGATTGGTGAATTCGGTGCAAGAGTTAACCTTAATGTAAAGAAAGTAAATCCTAGATGTGGAGTTTATGTAAAGTGGTTAAATAATATGGGCGGTTACTCATACTTTCTTTTTGATGAGTTCAATAGAACCAGCTTAAGAGCTAGAAGTATAGGAGAGGTATCTAATATCACTTTTAACAACATACCAGACCATGAAGCACCAACCGTACAGATTGGTTATGAATCACAAAAAAGAATGAGAGTAAAGGCTACAATAGACGCTAATGAAGCATATTTACTTGAATCTTTATTTGAGTCTCCATCCGTACAGTACTGGACATCTAACGAGCCTTACGTACTAGGTGAATGGATTGACGTTACTATTAACTCAAACTTCCAATTGAGTAATAAAAGGAGATTTAACGAGATTACAGCGACAATTAATTTCCCAGAAAGACTAACTCAGACCTTATAAATGGATAGAATAATAATACAGAGAGATGATAACTCATTGCTTGAGTTGGATATGTACCCTAAAACTTCAGTAAACCTAAATGTACAGGTTAACACTATTGGAGATTTAGGTACTAGGAATAGTTCATTCTCAAACACTTTCATTATACCTAAAACCCCTACCAACATGCTAGCATTTGACTACGCTGGTGTGTCTGGTAATATAAGTAGAAAACCATATCAGGTTATAAGATGTAGCTACTTAATAGACACCTTTAATGTTTTTAGAAATGGATACATCAAGTTAATTGAAAGTCCAAATGATAAAGAGTATCGTGTGGCTGTATTTGATGGTATTTTGGATTTAGGTGTAATACTAGGTGAGAAAAGGATTAATGAGCTTGATTTTAGTCAGTTTGACCACTTGTTAAGTATGCAGAGCTTTATTGATTCATTCCAGAATACAGAAGGATATATCTATGGCGTAGCTGAGTTTGGTAAGACTGTAAACAATAGTTATATATCCATTGATAAACAAGCTCCTTCTTTGTTCGCAAAAACAATTTGGGATAAGATTTTCAATGAGAACGGACTCACTTATACAGGGGTTTTCTTTGAAGAGGATGCGGAGTGGCCTTTATTAGTAATGCCTCCCACAAAAGGTATCGATGTGGTGCAGTCTGGGTTAACCGAGACAAATATAGGTACTTCTACCAGTCAATTACTAGATGAGTCTGAATTCTATACAGAGTACTTCGGAGAAGATAGAGACCCTTTTGTGTTTAATAATGATGGATTTGGGCCAGAGTTTAGTGTTTCTGGTGGAAACATCATATCAAATTATGACGGTACTATAAGGATTAATTTCACCACTACATATACAACAAATGGAAGTACTGCATTTAGGGTAAGGATAAAAATTAATGGAGAAGATAGAGCTTTATACACTCCATATCTAAGTCCATCTCCAGTAACTAGGGAGATTATTTTAGATATTTCTTCTGGTGATATTATTCAGTTTGAGGGGTCAGGAGAAAGAACTGCATCTACATGGCCTCCAGATGGTTTTAGTTTTAGTTATGATGCTACTGTAGCTGTCAATATATCTACTATTACTGGTGGTGTATACATTCCAATGAATGACTATGTAGTGACAGACCTAAAGCAAATAGATTTCGTGAAAGACATCTTACAGCGTTTTGGCCTCATAATGACTAGAGATGCTATAGACCCTCAAAATTACATCTTTACTCGTATCCAAGATGTTTTAAATGATAGGGAAAACGCTCAAGACTGGAGTAGCAAGTTAATTAATATAGGTAAAGAGAAATACCGCAGTAACTACGCTCAAGAGAATACCATGGCCTATAAGTATACTGCTGATGCAATCCCTGTTTATGATGGTATTATGACAGTTGATGATAAGAACCTATCACCCTCAAAAATCCTATGGACAAGCCCATATCAAATACCAGAGCTAAGTACAATTAACTGGGGGATTTTCCAACATTTAAACATCCCAATATGGAGAGAGTTGGAGAATGGAAATATTGAGAATGTAGAGACTGAGGTTAAATTAATGAGGCTGGTTTACAATACCAGTGGATTCACCTTTAGACTCTTTGAGCAAGGAAGTACAAACGTCAGTGACCCAGTACCTCTATTGAGGTTGAACAATATGACATATACCTCTATTATAGGTAGGTACTATCAATCTTTAAATGACCTACTGGATAACTATAAGGAAGTCGATGTAGAAGTAAATCTAAGTATTACAGATTATGGAGGTCTAGACCTTACTAGGCTTGTTTACTTAAAACAAACTGGTAGATTTTACTTGATAGATAGTGTTAGAATACGTCCCAATAAAACCACAGCTAAATTATTAGAAATAACAAACTTTGATAGTTAATTATGGCAGAGAAAATTAGAATAGCAGAATTAGATATAGACGACAAAGGCTTACTGGATGCAGCAGCCAGAACCAAGCAAGCTATAGATGACCTTAGACAATCCCAGAAAGATTTAGATACTTCGTCTGAAGAAGGGAGAAAGCAGTTTGTTAAGAATCAGGCTGAGCTGAAGAATCTACAGGGTGAGTATAACCGTCAAATCAAAGTTATACAGGCTAGTACTACTACTCAGGATAAGCACACCAAAGCTCTCAATAAAGAGGTTAAGAGTATTGATGATGCTGTGGCAAATAATAAAGAGCTTAGAGCTGTCAGGAATCAATTAAACTCTACTACTGAGGAAGGTAGAAAAGCCATTGAGGAGATTAACCGTAAGATGGATGAGAATACTAAACTCATTAAGGAAAACTCAAACGCTTCTGAGAAACAAAAGCAGAATATAGGTAACTATAGCTCAGCAGTACAGAAGGCTAGAGTAGTTACTTTAGCTTGGGGTGCAGCCCTTAAAGCTGCTGGTATTGGTTTAATTGTTGCTGCTGTAGCTAAATTATCAGAGGTGTTTGGTAGAAACCAGAAAGTAGCAGACCTATTAGCTGTAGCGACCAATGCCGTTAGTAAAATCTTTAACGACTTTGTTAGTTTTATTGTAGATAATACTGGGCCTGTAATTGATTTCTTTAAGAGTGTATTCGATGACCCTAGGGCTGTCATACAAGACTTAGGAAATAAAATAAAGGCTAACATTATAGAGCGTTTCAATTCCATGATTGAGTTAGCTGGTCTGGTTGGTAAAGCTATCAAGCAAGTATTTGAAGGAGATTTTGATGGAGCTATGGAGACTGCTGGAGATGCTGGTAAGGAGCTACTTGATGTAATGACTGGGGTTGATGGTTCATTTGATAAAGCCCAGAAAGGTCTAGGTGTTTTGATTGGTAAGGCTAAAGAGTATACGACTGAGGTAATCACTCAGGCTAAAGCTCAAGCTGACCTAGCTAAGAGTAGTGAGATTGCTTTAGCTCAGAACGCTATACTCATAGAGCAATATGATAGACAAGCTGAGCAATTGAGACAGATACGTGATGATGAAACAAAAACCTTTGATGAGCGTATTAAAGCTAATGAAGAGCTAGGTAGGGTATTAAATGAGCAAGAGAAGGTGATGGTTAGGAATGCTGATTTAGCTGTAGCTAATGCAGCAGCTCAGAATGAACTAAATAACAATACTGAAAGCTATGTAGCTCTATTAGATGCACAGGCTGAGAGGGAAGGAATCCTAGCTCAAGTAGAAGGGTTTAGGTCTGAGCAATTGGTTAACCGTATCTCATTACTTAAAGAGCAACAAGAAGCGGAGGAGGAAGCTAAGCAAGCTGAGCTGGATAGGGAGATTGAACTACAAGAGAGAAAGCGTGAGCTTCAGGAGCAATTTCAACTAGAGGAAGAGGAGCGTGAGATAGCACAGGCTGAGAGGGAGCTAGAGAAACACCTAGAGGAACTAGAGACTCTTGAGCTTCGTGAGAATGAGAAGAATGCTCTGCTACAGGCTATACAGGAAGACCATAACATGAAGGTGGCTGGTATCCAAGCTAAGTTTAGAAATGAAGAGTCCACTAAAGATAAAAACCTTCAGTTAGCCAGAGTTAAGAATAGACAGCAAGCTCTGGATAAAATTATTGCTCTAGTGGATGCTGAGACTGGTATAGGTAAAGCTGCAATAGCAGCAAAGCAAGCCTTAGCTTTAGCTGAGTTTGCTATAGATAAAGGATTGTTTGCAGGGAAGGCTACTCTTAAGATTGCTGAGGCTGGAGTGGATAGTGCTGCTGGTCAGACTAAAACGGCTGCTGCTGTACCTTTTCCAGCTAACATACCTTTGATTGCTGGTTTTATTGCTCAGACGGTTGGATTTATTGGTAGCTTGAAGAGTGCATTCTCTAAGGGTAAATCAGCTCAGCCTAAGTTTGCTTTAGGTGGTTTACTTAGTGGCCCTAGTCATGCTAATGGAGGTATCCCCACACCTTACGGAGAGCTAGAAGGAGGAGAGGCTGTTATGAATAAAAGAAGTACCGCATTATTCAGACCATTGCTTTCAGCTTTAAATGTAGCTGGAGGTGGTAGGAAGTTTGCATCTGGTGGCATTCTTGGTGCAGATGATGCAGCTCCTATGAGTATTTTCAATCCAGAGGTTATTAAGGAAGCGGTAGCTGAAGGTTATGCGTCCGCTCCAGCTCCAAGGGTTGCTGTAGATGAGATTGCGGAGGCTGCTGATAGGGTTGCTGTAGTAGAAACTACCGCAGATTTGTAGGAGAAATGTTAAATTTTTCGGGCATTTTATCGATTTTAAATGTTAAAGTGTCCGATTTTTAATATAAATGCCTTAAGTTTGTGACACATAAGAACAATATTAACAAAATAAATGTGTTACTATATGAGAAGAGAGAGTGAAATTAGAGTGAAGACTTGCTCTAAATATATTAAAAAAGGTTCATTCTTAATAAACTTAGCAATTATTTAATCATGGGAATTGAAGCTATAGATAGAAAGTTTAGAGGGACTCAAGATAAGTGGGTCGCTAGAGAAAATGGATTCGCTGGGAGTAGGTGGATAGAAATTATCGCCCCTCCCATGGATGGAACTAAAGACCATGTTAATATAGTTGCTAAACTCGATAATCTAGATTATAAGTCAAAACAACAGGGAGGTAATTACTCACATAATGAGGCCCACCAAATAAATAACGTTAAACTTCTAACTCAAGCACCTGAAACTCTTAAAGCACTTCAGCAATTAGTGAAAGAGTGTAAGAAGTTAACAGATGATTTAGGAGACGTTGAATCTCCAGCATTTTTAAAAGCAATCAAAAAATCAGAATCATTAATTAAAAAAGTACTTCTATAAGATAGGAGAGAGTCTAATTTTTATTTAACAAAAACCAGTCGCCAGCTATGTTTTTTATCACAATCCTGTTAGGGTTAAGCCTTAACACATCCGAACTTTCAGAAAAAATTGAGGTAAGTAGAGTCCATTTAGATAGTGAATGGAGGGTTAAGCGTGAGCTTGCTTTCTATACTCCATCTAAAACAATGCTTGCCTAGTGAAGAGTCTTTTGTTCATAATTATTTGGTTTAGTTATTCAGCTCTGGCCTCCGCCCAAGAGGTCAGGGTTTACTTTCCAATAAGAACGGTACACTTCGACCAGTCACCTGAAATTGCCTATGTAGATAATGAGGGAGGTGATATAGGAGCTGTAGGCTCTTATCGAATCAATCATAAAGCTAGAGGCTTTCATGAATTCTCTTTAGGAGCTTTAAGAAACTCCTACGGAAACTTAAGCGTTGTAGCACTTTCAGGTTATGGATATAGATTAGGTCAATTTGAGACTTCTTTTAATCTAGGTATAGCTTCTGGCTACAGTATATTATTTAGTCTACCTATTCAAAAACTAGAGAGGATTACTCCTGATTTCATGGAAGAGCTAGGCTTAATTCCTATGGGTAATCTAACAATGAGTTTTAATCTAGGTAAGGTGTCACCCTTACTTGTAGTAAGCCCTGCATTTATTAATGCTGGATTTGTATGGAGATTGAGATAGTTACACAAGACTACAAACAACATCAGTCGATGGGTCATTACTAATATCCTCAGTAATTCCGTTTATGGAAGCCACCAATTCATCCGCAGAAGAAGTCAATGGATTTAGCAAATGCAACTCATCCTCTCCATCAAACCAATAAATAGCCATTTGGAATGAATTGGTTTCAGGGGAAGGAATTACGTTTTGAACAAAACTTGAAGCTGCACTTTTAAGCTCATCCAAGCTGCTCTGTAAAACACTGTTACTCAAATCCAGAACTAGAAGCGTACTATTGTTGAATACTTGCGAGTTAGGTGAAATTCGAGCCAAAGACTCAGAAGCGGAAATGGTATTGAAGCAATCGTCATTACGTCCTTGCTCAAAAATCGTAAACTGGTCTGCTGTCAATCCGGAAATGGGATTTCCATTCGTATCCGTAACCTTAAATAGTATAGACACTTTTCCAGGTAAGGAGGTGGATTGATTTTGAATAGAAAGTAAAAGTTCATTGTCTTCAAAACCCAAACAGTCGTCAGGATTTTCACCTTGACCCAATTCTCTTTGATTGATGTCAAAGCTTACGTCATCATCAGCATTGCCACAGGAAGCAAGAAAGAATATTATAAATAGAAATGTGAAGGAAGTGGTTCCGATTTTCATTTTCAATAGAGGTTTGTTCTATACGCTCAACGTAAAATATGCTCGGAAAGTGTACTTATCTGGAATTAAAGAAAAGTTAAAAAAAAGAGTCCTCTGTTAAAAAAGGAGTGTTCCATTCAATTTTTGGTAACTTCAAAATCAATTCATTTGAAATCTTTCAATTCAAAAAACTATGCCAACGTATCAACTAAAAGTTAACGGAATCTCCCAAACTATCGATGTTTCTGAAGATACTCCAGTTTTATGGGTATTGCGCGACCATTTGGACCTTGTAGGAACCAAATATGGTTGTGGAATCGGACAATGCGGTGCTTGTACCATCCATGTGGAAGGTATTGCAATGCGAAGTTGCTCTCTGACTCTTGCCCAGGTAGAAGGAAAATCTGTTACTACTATTGAGGGGTTATCCGAAGATGGTTCGCATCCGGTCCAAGAAGCCTGGAAAGAAGTAGATGTACCCCAATGTGGATATTGTCAGGCCGGACAAATTATGACTGCTTCCGCATTTTTGGATAGTAATCCAAATCCAACTGAAGAAGAAGTTAAAAATGCCATGCACGGGAATATTTGCCGTTGTGCTTCATATACTAGAATTCGAACTGCAGTTATGAAAGCTGCGGAGAACATGGAATAACCCTTCCTAATTCATTTCTAAAACAAAAAAATGTCATCAAATAAAACAAACGCTCTAAGCCGAAGAGCCTTTATAAGAAATTCCTCATTAGCAGGAGGGGGCATGATTATTGGCTTTAACCTGCTCAATTCATGTAAGCCTAAAGTAATTGCTGAACCCGCAATCGACTTGGCTTCCTTGGATTACAACGATTTCAATGCCTTCATAAAAATAGCCGATAATGGTGCGGTCACCATTTTTTCACCTAATCCGGAAATCGGGCAGGGAGTAAAAACGTCCATGCCTATGATCATTGCGGAAGAATTGGATGTAGCTTGGAAAGATGTCTATGTAGAACAAGGTATACTGGATACAGAGAATTATACACGACAAGTTGCCGGCGGAAGTCAGTCTATTCGCCATGGATGGGACGCTTTAAGACAAACGGGCGCCAAAGCAAAGCATATGTTGGTGAGTGCTGCAGCAGCCAGATGGGGGGTTGACCCTTCAGAATGTACTGTGAGTGAGGGGGTCATTTCAAATGCAGCTGGTGAAACCTTGGGATACGGTGATGTGGTTAAGGAAGCAGCATTACTGGAAGTTCCGGAAGAAGTAGAATTGAAAAAGCCCAAGGAGTATAAAATCATGGGTAAGAATGCTGGAAACGTTGATATTGATAAAATCAGAACTGGCAAACCTCTATTTGGCTTAGATTATAAAACCGACGGAATGGTTTATGCAGCAGTGGTAAGACCACCCAGTTTTGGACATAAGCTAGTTTCGTATGATGATTCTGCAGCTCGGAACATGCCTGGAGTAATCGATATTGTTACCATCGGGCAAAAAGTACGTGGACTATTAGCAGAGGACCCTAGTTTTGGGAGTAAGATTTCTGCTAGTGATAAAGTAGTGGTCATAGCTGAGACAACTTGGCAAGCTTTCAAGGCCAAGGATGCCATTAAGGCTGTATGGGAAGAAGACACGCCGATGGAAAGTACGGAAAAGCACAATAAGATTCTCAATGATTTGTTGGATGGTTCCAAGTTCAATACCATGCGTTCTGATGGAAATATCAAAAAAGCCTTCGCTGAAGCGGATGAAGTACTGGAGCGTACTTACGAGTCACCATTTTTACCGCACAACTGTATGGAACCAATGAATTTCTATGCAGATGTAACCGCTGAAAAGGTGCATTTGGTTGGACCCATTCAGACTCCTGCTTGGAAAGCTGGATTGGTTGCAAAGATGCTTGGAAGGGAAGAAAAAGATATTCTATTGGAAATGACCCGTATGGGGGGAGGTTTCGGAAGAAGACTTTATGGTGATTTTGTTATAGAAGCTGCAGAAATTTCGCAGACCATAAATAAACCTGTTAAAGTGGTTTACACGCGAGAGGATGATATGGAAGATGGAATTTATCGTATGGCCATTAAGTATCGTATTAAGGCAGGTGTTAAGGATGGTAAAGTGACTGCATATCATCTCAAAGAGGCTGCGGTGAACGACAATATGTATGGTCTGATACCGAACTTTTTTCCGGCAGGAGCCATTGAAAACTATCAAGTAGATGTGGCCAGTTATAAAAGTAACATCACCACAGGTGCATGGCGAGCACCTTATACCAACTTCTTAGCATTCGCGGAGCAGAGTTTCTTTGATGAATTGGCTGAAATGATGGATGTTGACAAGGTACAGCTACGTTTGGATTTATTGGATAAAGTTAAACCTGAAGCGGACGAGCGAATTCAATATTCACCAGACCGTATGAAGGAAGTCATCAAGATGGCCGTTGAAAAATCTGGTTGGGGAACGAAACCAAGAAGTGTATATCAGGGCTTTGTCAATTATTATTGCCATAATACACATGTTGCTGAAGTTGCAGATGTTGAGATAGAAAATGGGAAACCTGTGGTTAAAAAGATTACCTGTGTAGTGGATTGTGGCATTGTGGTCAATCCTATGGGTGCTATGAATCAGATTGAAGGTGGTGTAATCGATGGAGTAGGTCATTCCATGTATGGGGAATTGGCTTTTGTTGACGGAAAGCCAACAGCAAATAATTTTGACCGATATCGATTGATTCGTATGAAGGAAGCTCCAGTGGTGGAAACCTATTTAATGGAAAATGAATATTCCCCAACAGGTTTGGGAGAACCAACTTTACCTCCTGCAGGTGGAGCCGTGGCCAATGCACTTAAAGCGGCTACCGGTAATAGATTTTATGTACAACCATTCACAAAAACACCAGAATTATTAAAAGTTCCAGAGAAGGAGATTATTGGCTGATATTATGACGATACTTTTATTTGGGGTAACCAAAGATATTGTAGGTAGTTCCACATTATCGGTACCCACATCAAGCGTGACTGGGAAAAAAATTCCAAACACAGTTAAAGAATTGAAGCAATTTTTGGGAAATACCTATCCAGAATTAAACAAATTGTCTTCATTGGCTGTTGCTGTTAATAACGCCTATGCGAATGATGACCAGATTATTAATTCCTATGATGAAATAGCGCTTATTCCACCAGTTAGTGGGGGATAAGGACAAAGGTTTGTATCTTTTTACCGGTTTTTGAGTATGGCTTTAGTTGATAATCACGGAAGGACAATAAACTACCTCAGATTGGCAGTTACCGATCGGTGTAATCTACGTTGCAATTATTGTATGCCTTCGGAGGGGATAAATTTTGTTAAGAATGACCGCCTTTTAACTATTTCCGAGTTAGAACGGGTTAGTAAAACCTTGGTTGATTTGGGTATTGATAAGATTCGTATCACCGGAGGAGAACCCTTTGTCCGTAAAGATGTGATGGTACTCTTACGAGGTCTTGCCAAAATGGAAGGACTCAACGATATTTCTGTAACCACCAATGCCACATTGATTGGACCTTATATTGACGAACTTAAGGAACTGGGTATACGTAACATCAACGTGAGCTTGGATTCCATCAATAGGGAGACTTTTGAGCGCATTACCCGTAGAAAACAATTCGATACGGTTCACAACAATCTTATTCGATTGATTTCCGAAGGATTTAATGTTCGTATCAATTTTATTGTGCTGGACGGTCAAAATGAACAAGATATATTACCAATTTTGGATGTAATGAAGCATTACAAGGTTTCTGTACGTTTCTTGGAGGAAATGCCTTTTAATGGTGGCTCAAAAAACTTCTCTACGATTAAATGGAATTACAAAGCGATACTTGACCATATAGCATCCCGCTATTCGTTTAATAAATTGGTTTCACCCCCAACATCAACTTCCATCAATTATAAAATTGTAGGCCATCAAAGTACATTTGGGATTATCCCTTCCTTTAGCCGGACTTTCTGTGGTACGTGTAATCGTTTACGAGTTACGGCTACTGGAGAGGTTATTACATGTCTTTATGGAAAGCCAAAGGCCAATTTGAGAGACATTGTCAGGGCACATTTTGATGACGAAAAATTGCAATCTGTTATTTTGCATGCCATCGGTTCAAGAGCCAAGACTGGTTTCGAAGCGCAAGAGGAACACTCCCAAACTATTTTTGATAACTCCATGACTTCCATTGGAGGTTAGGGGAAAATAGGAGTCCATATGGAAAATTCAATACCTAAACTATACGGTTTAGTACTGGTTGGTGGCAAAAGTAGCCGTATGGGTACCGATAAACGGTTTTTGAAATATCATGGTGAGACACAGCAAAAACATACCTACGCTTTACTTTCCAAAGTATGTGATAGAGTATTCCTAAGTGCACAAAAAGAACAAGTATCCGAAATTGAGGAAGATTTGGATTCCATCTTGGACGAAGATAGATTTCCAGGTCCCTTTAACGGAATACTAAGTGCGCATTCCCAGTATCCCGAGGTTGCTTGGTTGATATTGGCATGCGATTTACCATTGATGGATACAAATAACGTAAACAAGTTGGTAAGGGCGAGAAATTCGAACCTTGAGGCAACTACCATGGTATCGAGAAAAACAAATGCTCCGGAACCCATGGTGACCATTTGGGAGCCAAAAGGACTCGAAAGGGCACAAAACTATTTAAAAACAACAGGTAACGCTTCGGTGCGAAGTTTTTTGCTAAATTCAGAAATAAAAAAAGTTCATCCGGTGGATGATGAAGTTCTTTATAATGCGAATTTTCCAGAGGATTATGAATATATCAAGTCCTGTTTGGGAATATTAAAAGATGAATAGGTACACACGACAAATATCATTATCTAAATTTGGACCCGATGGGCAAAGGAAACTTACCGAATCCAAGGTGTTGGTCGTTGGACTTGGAGGTTTAGGACTCCCTGCGCTTCAATATCTAAATGCCATGGGCGTAGGTACTTTGGGTTTGGTAGACCAAGACATAGTGGATTTTCACAATTTACAACGACAAATCTTGTATACTGAATCGGATGTTGGGCATTCTAAATTACAAACTGCCTTGGATAGGTTAAAAGAGCAAAACTCTGAGACTACCCTTATTGGCTATGATACTTTTTTGACGAGGGAAAATGCATTGGAAATAGTTCGAGAGTATGATGTAATTGTGGATGCTACGGATAATTTCGCAACCCGCTACCTTATCAATGATGCTTGCGTACTATTGAATAAACCTTTTGTTTACGGTGCTTTGCACGGTTTTGAAGGACATGTTGGTGTTTTCAATTACAACGGCGGTCCCACCTATCGCTGTCTATACCCTGAAATGCCCAGCCCTCACGAAGTTCCTAATTGTGACGAAAATGGAGTTTTGGGAGTCATCCCTGGAATCATAGGAAATCTGCAGGCTTTGGAAGTGGTAAAGGTCATTACGGATATAGGTCATGTACTTTCAGGAAAACTATTGGTCTTTGATGGATTGGAGCAAAATTATTTGAAAATCAATCTTCAAATCAATCCAGAGAATTTGAAAATTAAGAAGTTAGCGGATAATTATGATGATTCCAGCTGTCATGTAGTTTCCAGTATTTCGGCTGAAGAGTTTTCGCAAAAACGTTTACAAGAAACATGTACCGTTATTGACGTAAGGACATCCAAAGAATTTGAATTACAGCATTTGCCTGAGGCAATACATATTCCATTGAATACACTGAACTTGCCAAAAGAACTGACACATACCTCACAACCCATTTACGTAGTGTGCCAATCTGGAATGCGCAGCGAACGAGCAATCCAACAGCTACAGGCGGATTACCCCAAATTGAAATTTTTAAATATTTTGGGAGGTATGAATCGCGTATCTATACTTTCTCACTAAGCCTCGATACCGTTTTATGATTTCGTTTCAAAAAGCATTTCAATCCATACAGGAACATACCCAAGACTACGGCTCTGAGATAGTAGAATTCTCCCATGCTGAAAACAGAATATTGGCAGAGTCTATTTATGCGGACCGTGATTTTCCTCCATTTGATAGGTCAACTCGCGATGGGATTGCCATAAACTCCAACGCACTGAAGGCAGGAAAGAAAGTATTCAAAATTGCGGGTATCTCAGCAGCAGGCTCTCCACAGCTAGAACTGAACAATGAAAATGAGTGTCTTGAAATTATGACAGGAGCAATTCTTCCTGTTAACGCGGATACTGTTATCATGTATGAGCATCTACGAAAAGAAAAAGATTCATTCGTATTGGAGAAAGAAGCCGTTTCTGGCCAAAACATCCATTACCAGGCCAGTGATATTGAATTGGGAGGGAAGGTTATGGGTTCAGGAATACGAATAACCGCAGCTGAAATAGGAGTAATTGCATCGGTTGGTAAAGTAAAATTACAAGTAAGAAAAAATCCAACAATCGCTGTTATTTCTACTGGGGATGAACTTGTTGATGTAACAGAGACGCCGCTTCCCTATCAGATTCGAAAATCAAATAGCCATTCCCTAAAAAGTCTTTTAAAAAAAGAAGGCATAGAAGCTGATTTATTCCATTTGATGGATAACCCTTCAGTCCTTGAAAAGAAGATAAAGCAATTGATTCAGGAATATGATGTCTTGCTTTTAAGTGGGGGTGTATCCAAGGGCAAATATGATTTTTTGCCTGAAATTTTTGATAAACTTGGGGTTGAAAAGGTATTTCATCGCGTTTTACAACGTCCAGGCAAACCCTTTTGGTTTGGTAAACACAAAGAGGAGAAAACCCTACTTTTCGCTTTTCCCGGAAACCCTGTATCCACGTTTGTAAACTATCACGTGCACTTTAAGCCTTGGCTTAACAAAACTTTGGGATTGGATGCGGTAGGAATTAGTGTATTTTTAAAACATCCATTGGAAAATAAAACCGATTTGACCTTTTTTAAAGGGGTAAGGGTGGTATTTGAGAATGGGACGCTTTGGGCAGAAGAAGTTCAAACCACTGGCTCTGGCGATGTGGCCGGCTTGACTAAAATAAATGGTTTTGTCCGGTTAAAACCAGAATCCAAAGTGACAGAAGGTGAACTATTGCCATTTATTCCAACCAGAAAGACAATGTAATGACACATGAACTCAAACACATATTCAACAGCTACCAAACGGCAAAAAAAGAAGGGCTAAAAGCTGTTCTTGCCACTGTAGTTGCCTTGGATGGTTCTTCCTACCGTCGTCCAGGAGTACGCATGCTTTTGTTGGAAAATGGTAAGATGATTGGAGCAGTAAGTGGAGGATGTGTGGAGAAAGAAGTTTTGCGTCAAGCTGAATCTGTATTTAACAGTGGTGTATCCAAGGTGATAGTCTATGATGGTAGGTATCGCTTGGGTTGCGAAGGTATTCTTTACGTTCTATTGGAGAGATTTGCGCCAAATGAAGAGTTCGTCAACTTATTTTGGAAAACAGTGGGTCAACGAATATCAATTACCATTAAATCTTCATTTAAGAAGGAACACTCGGAATCGGAACATTTTGGTTCTTCCTTTGTTTTTGATGAACAAGAATTTCTTTTGGATAAGACTAGCATTTTTGACCAAGAAGTATTCGAACAAGAACTGGCTCCATGTTTCCAACTGGTTATCATCGGCGCAGAACACGATGCCGTACAATTATGTCAGTTTGCCAGTGGAATGGGGTGGGAGGTAACCGTTGTGGCCAACCCAAGAGAAGAAAAAGATGCCACACATTTTCCAGGTATCCACCGGTTTTTGCAATTTGAACCAGAAGCTTTGGACATATCAGTTGATAATCAAACGGCTATTGTATTGATGACCCATAGCTTTGCCAAGGATTTGGGATTCCTTATCGCATTGAAGGATACCGAATGTTCATATTTAGGACTTTTAGGACCTATGCGAAGGAGAGAAAAGTTGTTTGATGCGATTTTGGAAAGACATCCAGAAATATCTGAAGAATTTTTGGATGCGATTCACGGCCCAGCTGGTATTGATATTGGGGCTGAAACACCCCAGGAAATCACCATTTCCATTATTTCCGAAATTTTGGCAATAACTCATGATAAGGAACCCATGTTGTTAAGGGAAAAAATGGGTAAAATCCATAGTTGATTCATGTCGAACTCGGTTCACGTCCTAATCGTTGCAGCGGGTAGCTCAAAGCGCATGCCCAACCATATCAAGCAATTATTACCTTGGAAGAAAACCACTTTACTGGGAAACACCATTGAACAGGTAGCGCCTTTAGTTGACAAAATCCATGTGGTCTTAGGGGCTTACGCAGACCAAATCCAAGCGACATTATCAGAAAATGTTCAGGTTCATATCAATCCCAATTGGGAAAATGGAATGGGAACTTCCATTGCTTTTGGGGTAAAAGAACTTATGGAACCCAACCAAAATCTTGAAGCAGTAATGGTTTTAGTACCGGACCAGCCCTTAATCGATAGTATGCATTTGAATGCATTGAAAACAGCTTTTTTCAACCACACTTCAGTAAACACGGTGGCAACTGATTATGGGAATAATCATAAAGGTGTTCCTGCTATTTTTGGTAGTATACTATTTCCAAGACTTACTGAATTGAATGCTGACTTTGGTGCCAAACACATCATTGAGGAAAACACCGAAAGTTTACTACTGGTTCCTGGAAATGGTAAAGAAATCGATGTGGATACTTATTCTTCCTATCAAGAATTAGTTGCTACAATAAATTGAATTTAGGAAAACACTAAGTAATACTTCTTGAAGAAACCAAGTATAGTTAAGCCTGAAAACCGATTACTGACCAGAGGTAGGTTTTTTATTTGTGGATTCAACTACTTCCAAGTCTTGGAAAATACCACAAGAGATTTGTTTCTTGATCAAGGACTTGCTTTTTTTCTGTTTTACCAAGGCCTCTATTTCTTTGTTTAAGAACTGCATCTCACTTGCTTTGTTTACCAAACGCAGGAATTACCGTTTTAGTCTTTGGTCAATTGATTTTGAACACGTTCCAAAATGGTCATCCAATGCATTTTCAGTATTAAGGCTGCTGTTGGAATGTTATTTTCGGCAACAGCATCCAATATCGCTTCATTTTGGGTTTCCATTTGGCTGTCAACCAAGCTACTCCCTGGAAGCAATTGCTCATAGAAAAACAACCGAGCCTTTAAATCGGTCAAAATCTCAATAAGAATGGGATTTGGGCAGTTATGTACTAACAGTTTATGGAACTCGAAACGGCCCTCAATGCTATTTTTGTTTTTCATCTGAGTAAAATAGTTTCGTAGCTCTTCGATGTATTCTTGAGAGAACTTAGTGCTTTCCAAAGCCATCACCTCTAGCTGGGATACAGTCTCATAAAGATGTTTGGCTTCCGAAGCTTTTAGTGGAAGTATGACAAAACCACGATTGGGTATCGCTTTGACAATACGCGCGTGCTCCAATTGACTGAGTGCTTCACGCACTGGTGTAACACTTATTCCCGTTTCACGTGCTATGGCAGCCAAATTTATCGTCTTTCCAATTATCAGATTTCCCGATTGGAGTTGCCCCAATAAATATGACTTGACCCGGTCACGGAGTATTTGAGGTTGAATCATAGCTTGAAGATACAAATCATCGGGTAATCCTTATATTTAGACTTCAACTAACTAACAACGATATGAAAAATTGGATAATCTCACTATTTGCTCTCATCTCAATCATTGGCTGCAAACAAAGTGAGCCCGTTCCATCAAAAGTTTCCTTATACGAAACCCAACTTTTTAAAGATGTTCAACTACAGGCCGTTTTCAAGGATTCCAAAACATTTGTAGACCTAGTGCCCAAAGAAGAAGCGGGTGTTCTTGAGGAGAAGTATTTAAGAGAAAAGGACAAAGAAGGTTTCGATATCGCAGCATTTGTATCTGAGAATTTTGAGGACCGTTCCATGAAGGCATTAGAGTTTAAAACGGATACCACCAAAACCATGTATGAGCATATCACAACCATGTGGGACAAACTAACACGGGGTCCAGATGATATCGTACCCAATTCCTCACGCATTGCATTACCACACAAATATGTTGTTCCAGGAGGTAGGTTCCAGGAAATTTATTATTGGGATAGTTATTTCACCCTAGAAGGTTTGTTGGTTGCCGGCGAGGATGAATTGGCCAAATCGATGGTGGATAATTTTAGTTTTCTGATTGATTCCATTGGGTTTATACCAAATGGCACTAGGGATTACTACCGAACGCGAAGTCAACCTCCTTTTTATGCCCTTATGGTGGACGCCATGGTAAGGAAAGACAGTAGTTTACTAAAGAACTATCTACCACAACTAAAAAAGGAATATAACTTTTGGATGACCACAACAGAGAAAACGTCAAATGGCATTGCCAATCAACATGTGGTACAGCTAGAAGGCGTTCAATTAAACAGATATTGGGATAAAGGGTTTACTCCAAGACCGGAAGCTTATAAGGAAGATTTACATCTGGCCAGTGAACTTCAAGACGCTGAAAAAACGCAACTGCTGAATGATTTACGTTCTGCTGCTGCTTCGGGATGGGATTTTAGCTCTCGATGGTTTGGGACCAAGGGAGAATTCAGTAGTACGGAAACCACGAGCATTCTTCCAATAGACTTAAACTGCTTGCTTTATTTTATGGAAAAAACAATAGCAAAAGGCCATGAATTAAATGGAGAATCCACTAAAGCTCTGAATTTTATGGAAAAGGCAGCTTCGCGTAACAAAGTCATTCAAAGTTTATTTTGGAATGAAGAAACCAGCTTTTTTCATGATTTTAATTTTGAAAAATCAGCTTTTACACAGGAGCTTACCTTAGCGGGTGCCTTCCCATTATATTTTGGTTTAGCGGATGAAGTTCAGGCGGAAAAAGTCAAAAACGTATTGATGGAACAGTTTCTTAAAGATGGTGGATTGGTCACAACTTTGGAACATTCAGGTCAGCAATGGGATGCGCCAAACGGCTGGGCGCCTTTACAATGGATAGCTGCAAAGGGTTTATTGAACTATGGATATGTTGGCGAGGCGAAGGAAATAATGACCCGCTGGTTGGTGCTGAACGAGAAAGTGTACAAGAACACAGGAAAAATGATGGAAAAATACAATGTGGAAGACCTATCATTGCTTTCGGGAGGAGGAGAGTATGAAACCCAAGATGGTTTTGGATGGACCAATGGAGTAGCCTTAGGTTTTAAACAAATTCTCGAACAAATGGAAGAGTAGCTTCATGTAATACATTTGTAAGGGTTTAAGGATTTTTAGGACATATTTAATACAATCATCAATCAATACATGGCAAAGTCACTGCTCTTTATTCCCGACATTTCGGGCTACACCAAGTTTATTCAAACTACGGAGATTGAACATAGCCAACATGTGATTTCTGAATTGTTGGAAGTGCTTATCAATGCCAATACCCAAAATCTTCAACTAGCTGAAATAGAAGGAGACGCACTTTTTTTCTATAAAGAGAATGAAGTTCCTTCCCAAGAGAAACTACTCGCACAGATAGAGGGTATGTTTACCGCTTTTTATAGTCACCTTCAAAAACTGGAACGTTATCGTATCTGTCCTTGTAACGCTTGCGCAAGTGCGCCAAATCTTCAGCTAAAAATCATAGCCCATACGGGTGATTTAAGTCATATTGAAGTACATGGTACGCGTAAACCATTTGGGGAAAAAGTCATTGAGGCACATCGATTGCTAAAAAATTCCGTGGATAGCAATAACTATACGCTAATCAGCAGGTCTCTAGCTTTAGAAATTCAGTTGTCCCCTTATTATTCCAGTAAACTATTCCGATTTAGACAAGGGTCTGACGATTACGATGAAAAGAAATTGGACTATATCTATTCGTTCATTGATCGAGAACAGTTATCCCTTCCCATAATTGAAGAGCCTGAAAAAATCAGTTTCGATAGACCACCAAATATTGTTTTGGAAAAGAGTTACCCTGTGGCAGCAGAAAGTTTGATTGAGTATATCTCCAACTATACGTACCGACCGTATTGGGTGAAGGGAGTGGATAACTTTGAGTTCAATGAAAATGAAGTAACCCGTTTGGGAACAAAGCATACCTGTGTTATTGATGGAAAAGACCTAAACTTCACCACAGTTACTATCGATGCGGAAAGTAATGAGTTGGTATATGGTGAAGTAACTTCAGATGCTCCTTTTCTTGACGAATTGAATCAGTTTTTTACCATTACACCAGTTTCAGAAACAGAATCCCATTTAAAATCAACGTTGTATTGGAACGTGAAGTCACCCGTAAAGCGATTTTTTACCAATCTTTTTGTCAAACCTGTACTCAAGAAAAATACCGGAAAAGCGCTAGATAGGTTGCTAGAACTTGTAAAAAACGACTTAAATAAAGTGGCTTAACCCCTTAGGATTTATCGTCTAAATAGGAGTCCAGATTTTGCAAGGCATCATCCCAAAAACGTTCATAGAATTTAAGCCATTGATTTACCTCACGTAATGGATTGGGGTCGGCAAAACAGTAGCGCTCACGACCTTTGGTTTGAATTTGGACAAGTCCTGCTTCTTCCAAGGTCTTCAAATGTTTGGTCACTCCTTGACGGCTCATTTGAAATTGTGCTGAAATCTGGGTTATGGGCATCGCTGTTGCGGCGACCACCAAAACATGGAAGATTTCACGTCTGGTGGGGTCCGCAATAGCTTTTAATAATGTGGTTATTTTACTTGGCATAGACATTTTCATTCATAAACTTGTCGAGACCTTTAATGCAATTATCCCAACCACCATCAAAACTTTCAAACATTTTTATTGCAGTATCACCGGGGTAGAGCGATATACCTGAATGTTCCAAATACAATTTGGTTTTCCCATCTATATCTTCTAAAACCCATTTTACCGTAGTTTCCGTATGGGTGTCCTCTACGTTCCAAGTATAAACCAGAGTATACGGACTGGCTTCCTTTACAATACCGGTTATGGGCACACAACCTTCTTCTCCAGTGGAGCTAAAGGTATAATTGAAACCCACTTCCGCTTTGAAATCGGTTTTAATGAACCATGTGGATAGTTCTTTGGCTTTGGTGATTGCACTCCATACCTTTTCAATAGGGTGTTCAAGTAATTTTGTTTTGGTGATTACATCTTTCATGACTGTTCGTTTTTATTAGTTATGCAACTTATTGGTTGCTAATATAAAGAATATTTTTAATTAAGCAACTTTTTAGTTGCATATATTTTTAATTCAAACTCTTTATTTCACATTTTCTTTAGATTTTAACGCCTTCGTTTTGACTATATTCGGCATGGCTAATTCAACCAAAACTAACGCTCATGAAATCACTTTTCAAGACCTTCGTCTTATCCTTTTTTCTTTTATTTTTTTCAATCTCAACATCAGCCCAGCAACCCGATTCCAAGACCTTTGATGGTTTGGAATTTCGAAGTTTAGGTCCTGCCTTGACTTCTGGGCGTATTGCGGATATTGCTATCCATCCGGACAACGAAAGTGTTTGGTATGTAGCGGTAGGTTCCGGAGGGGTCTGGAAAACCATTAATGCAGGTACCACTTGGACACCGATTTTTGATAAACAAACTTCGTATTCGATTGGATGTGTAACCATCGACCCAAACAATCCGAGTACCGTTTGGGTAGGAACCGGTGAAAATGTTGGTGGTCGTCATGTTGGTTTTGGAGATGGTATCTATGTAAGCCATGATGAAGGAAAGACTTGGAAAAATATGGGTCTTGCAAATTCAGAACATCTTTCAAAGATTATTGTTCATCCGGAAAATTCAGATGTCATTTGGGTAGCATCACAAGGTCCGCTTTGGAGTAAAGGAGGGGAGAGAGGCCTTTACAAATCTACCGATGGAGGTTCATCTTGGAAAAGAACGCTGGGAGACGATGCTTGGACTGGTGTAACCGACTTGGTAATGGATTATACCAATCCAGATGTACTTTATGCAGCCACTTGGGACAGGCATAGAACGGTTGCTGCTTATATGGGTGGTGGTCCTGGTTCAGCACTCCATAAAAGTACGGATGGTGGAGAAACTTGGACAAAACTGACCAACGGGATTCCAAAATCCAATTTAGGTAAGATTGGTTTGGCCATCTCACCATTCGACAATGAGACTTTATATGCTGCCATTGAATTGGACCGTAAAAAAGGGGGGCTTTACATTACCAAAAATCAAGGCGCTTCTTGGAGTAAGCAATCGGATGCGGTTTCTGGAGGAACTGGACCACATTACTATCAGGAACTTTATGCTTCCCCACATCAAAATGGTCGATTGTACCTAATGAGTAACTATGTCCAGGTATCGGATGACCATGGCAAGAGCTTTTTTACCATGAATGAGGATAAGAAGCATGTGGACAGTCATGCAATGGCCTTCAAAAAATCAGACCCAGATTATGTGCTTTTTGGTACTGACGGTGGGCTATATGAATCCTACGATTTAACCAAAACATGGAGGTATTTCGACAATTTACCTCTTATACAATATTATAAAGTAGCTGTGGACGATGCGAAACCCTTCTATAATGTATATGGAGGAACACAAGACAACGGTTCGCACGGCGGACCTTCCCAAACCTTTAGTAGCAAGGGTATTTTGAATCAGGATTGGTGGAAAACGCTGGGGGCTGATGGTCACCAATCAGCCACGGAACCTGGAAATCCAGATATCACCTATGGTGAATTTCAACAAGGATGGTTGTGGCGAATTGACCAGACTACGGGAGAAACCGTATTTATTCAACCACAGGCCAAGGCAGGAGACCCTCATGAACGTTTCAATTGGGATGCACCGATATTGGTAAGCCCACATAATCCGCAACGTTTGTACTTTGCTTCTTACCGAGTTTGGAAATCGGAGAACAGGGGAGATGAGTGGACCGCAATTAGTGGCGATTTGACGCGAAATGAAGAGCGTTTGACATTACCAATCATGGGGCGAAACCAAAGTTGGGACAATGCATGGGATGTTGGGGCCATGTCCAATTACAACACCATCACATCCTTGGCCGAATCGCCAAAACAAGAGGGCTTGATTTATGCGGGTACGGATGATGGAATCCTTCAGGTTACCGAAGATGGTGGAACTACTTGGAGAAAAGTAATGCTTGGTTCCATCAAAGGAGTGCCACAGCGTGCATTTGTAAATGATGTAAGAGCCGATTTGTTTGATGTGAATACCGTTTATCTGGTATTGGACAATCATAAGGAAGGTGATTACAAACCCTATCTTTTGAAGAGTACCGATAAAGGAAGGTCTTGGCGGTTAATGAATGGTAACTTACCCAACAAACTTTTGACCTGGCGAATTGTCCAGGACCACATAAAGCCTAATTTGTTATTTGCCGCCACGGAGTATGGCGTTTATATGACCAACAATGGTGGTAGCAACTGGATTCAGTTAAAAGGAGGATTACCAACAATCCCTTTCCGAGATATTACGATTCAACGCGATGAGGACGACTTGGTAGGAGCTTCTTTTGGACGCGGGTTCTATGTGTTGGATGATATTTCGGCTTTACGGGATTTTGACTCCTCCAAAATGGGTACAACCACATTGTTCAAAGTACGTCCAGCGCATTGGTACATTCAAAAAAGTGGAGTTGGAAGCCAGGGAAATACAGAATATGCCGCTGAAAATCCACCCTATGGAGCGGTGTTCACGTACTTCCTGCCAGAAAAACTAAAGAGTTTAAAGGATGTCAGAAAAGAAAAAGAGAAGAAGCTCAATGAAGAAAATACCAACGTTAATTTCCCTGGATGGGATGCTTTGGATGCTGAAACTAGCCAAGAGATACCTTCCATTTTCTTAGTTGTTAAAGATGCCGCTGGGAATACCGTTAATACGGTTAAGGGAACCAATAAAAAAGGATTCAATCGAGTGGCATGGAACTTGACTCATGCAAGCCGGTCTGGAGTTCCCTTGAAAAAGCCAAAAGAAGGTGGAAATAACTTTTTTGGTTCTCCGTTCAGAGCCACTCCAGGAAGCTATTTGGTTGAATTGTATCAAAATATTGATGGAACAATCACCAAATTATCCGACACTCAAAGCTTTGAGGTAAAACGACTTTACGATGGGGCCTTACCTGCTAAGCCTGCTTCTGAAATCGATGCGTTCAGGGACTCTTTCCAAGCATATCGTCAGGACTTGATGGCAACCAACGATGTTCTCGAGAAAAGTTTAATGAAATTGGATGCAATGCACCGTGCAGTTGGACAAGCTACAAAGCCTACCTCTGGTCTTACTACTAAAATTTATAATGCAAAAAGTAACCTGCTAAGTCTTAAGACTACGATGAAGGGAAGCGTGGCTAAAAACGAGGTAGGGGAACGCACCGCATTATCTCCTGAGGATGGTTCGTTCATCGGTTTTGTTGCTTTAGGGAATACGTATGGACCTACGGGTAATCAAAAAGCCGCTTTCCAAAGAGCGAACAATCAATTACAAGACGTAAAAAAGGAATTGAATGCTTTAGTAAAAGGTACCATTCCAGGTCTTGAAACTGAATTGAAAGCGGCAGGAGCTCCATGGATTGAAGGTCAAGGCCTTATTCAAAACTAATATTTGATGCCAAAGACCAAGTTCCTTTTTTGTCTTTTGTCATCTTTACTTTTATCCTGTTTATCCCTCGCCCAATATTCCTCTAATGATTGGAGGGCAAGGGATAAGTGGATGAATACCGAGGCACTTTTAAACTTGGCCAATGTTTCTTCAGGTCAAGTGCTAGCTGACATAGGTTGCCATGAAGGGTATCTTTCCATGCATTTGGCACGGAGGGTAAACGGCAATGGGAGGGTATATGCTGTAGATGTTAGGGATGACCGATTGGCAACTTTGCGTGAAAATGCAAATTCGAGAAAATTAGATAATATCATAACTATTTTAGGTGATTATGATGACCCCAAATTACCCGAAGGGGCTTTGGATTGCGTGTTTGTGGTCGATACCTATCATGAAATTAGTGCCTACAAAAAAGTGCTAAATCACATTCGGAAAGCACTAAAGCCAGGTGGACAATTGATGGTCTTGGAAAAATTAAAAAAAAGAATTATCGGAAAGTCAAGAGCAGAGCAGGTAGCTGCCCATTCCTTGGCTATGCATTACGTTGAAAAGGAATTGCAACAAGCAGGTTTCTCGATAGTATCAAAGATTGAAAACCACGGTTTTTGGCAAGAGGAGGAAGATAAGCAGATGTGGGTGCTACTAGCCAAAAAAACAGTTCAGTAATTACTGCGGCCTGCGTTCATAAACAAAGCTTTCAATTTCTGGTAAATCCATTCCTATATCATCAATAAGTTGCTCCCCAGAGATGGTTAATGAGGTAAGAACATCGTTTCCAGTAAAAGTCACTTCAGTTTGGCTGGAGAGCCAATTGCCCGTTCCGGAAACAGTACCGTTGCAGACAACACTAAATTGGTCTCCTGTGATTGTCGTTATGGTCAACTCGGTTTGTTCAAACGTCCAAATAAAATTACCATCAATTAGTAAACTACCGGAAATACAATCAAGTTCATCCATCAAATTTGTAGAAGCATTACCATCCATATCAAGGTCTTGAGGTGGATTTACATTTACTTCAGCCAAATCCCATAGACCGATAACCGCAAAATTGACCGAAGGACCTTCATCAACCCCATCGTCTATGCTGCAAGATATACAGCATACTAAAAGGAAGATGAATGCAGGAATAAGTTTAATTGATTTCATAGTCATTTTTTATACTGGTTCAAATTAATAATAATCTCATTAATATGAATACATGGCCAAATGATTCATATGTACACCATACACTCTTTCTTTGAGTTTGCGTATATTTAATGAATTCCGAAACTATTCCTTCATGAGTCAAAGAGCATTTTCTTATATCTTCTCCATTTTATTTTTTTTATCAATGAATCTAACAGCACAATCTACTTTTTTGGTTGGAGATGCGCTTCCTGACGCTCCTGAATTGGCTCAAAGAGGAAGTTATGGAGTGGGTGTCCAAACGTTGGAACTGGTCAACAAAAAACAGTTGGATATTCTAAGTATTGTTGATGGTACAGCTCCTGAATATGATAGAAAAATAACGGTTGAAGTATGGTACCCAGCTTCCATTCCAGACAACACAGAACAAATTGTGGAGTACACCCAGGTTTTGGGTAGAAATGGAACCGAAGGAAGACCCGTAATACCTTTTACCTTTAAAGGTCGGGCTCTTAGAGATGCAACGATTCAAAAGGAATCGGAGAAATATCCTTTGATTATTTTGTCCCACGGGTATGTTGGCTCACGTTTTTTGTTTACGTATTTGGCAGAAAACCTAGCCTCCAAAGGGTATGTAGTGGCCTCCATTGACCATACAGACTCTACCTACAAGGATGCCGCGAATTTTAGCAGCACCTTAGTTAACCGTTCTCTAGACCAGCTCTTTGTACTAAATGAGATTGACAGATTGTCAGAGCTAGAAAGCGGGAGCTTTTTATCTAATTTGGTAGATGCTTCCAATACTGGACTTGTTGGATATTCCATGGGAGGCTATGGAGGGTTAAACACTTGTGGAGCTGGATACAGTGCTGCGGCTGTAGGATTTTATAAATCCATGACAGGAGGTAACACTGCATTGGACGAGCGCACTATGGAAAGTGAAGCCTATCAAAACATGATAGATCCACGCATTAAAGCTTTTGTGGCCATGGCACCTTGGGGCATGGCAAACGGTGTTTGGGATGCCAAGGGATTGGAAGGTCTTAAGGTACCCACTTTTTTTATAGCAGGGAGCGAAGATGATATTTCTGGATATGAAAAAGGAATAAAAGCAATTTATGAAGGAGCCAAGAATTCCGATAGATACTTGTTGACCTACATCAATGCAAGACATAATGTAGCTCCAAATCCACCAACAGTGGAAACGATGCAAGAAGGACTTCATATTGATGAATATTTACGCTATGCCGATTCTGTTTGGGATATGCGGCGCATAAATAACGTAAATCAACATTTTGCTACTGCCTTTTTTGGAATGCTCTTACAAGGAAAGGATTATTCAGAATATTTGAATTTGGAACCCAATGCCAATACGGGGAATTGGAAAGGATTTAAACCAAGAACCTCAATTGGTATGGAACTACTTCATGAAAATGCAATGACTCAAAACTAAAAAATGAAACGCAGGGATTTCCTTTTAAGTACAGGTGCCTTGGCTTTGGCAGCAAATTCATATAGCCATATTTTAGGGTCTAACGATAAGGTCCGAATAGCACTGGTAGGAGCTGGTCGAAGAGGAAGATGGATGCTCAAGGAACTAGTTGATACAGGAAGAATTGAACTGGTCGTGGTGTGCGATGTTTGGGATGAGCAAATCAAACGAACACAGGAATATGTTAAAACAGATAAGGTAAAAACCACTTTTGACTTAGAGGAAGTATTGTCAAATCCTAGAGTCGATGCCGTGGTTTTGGCCACTCCAGACCACTTGCATAAAGATTATGCTATCAGAATTCTTAAAGCAGGAAAACACCTCCTACTTGAAAAACCGGTCACTTTGCACTACAACGAAGGAGCACCTTTAGAAAAAGCCGTGAAAGAGAGTGGAGTAGTCTGCCAAACCGGAACCCAACAGCGAAGTAGCGCTATGTTCAATAGGGTCAAGGAAGAATTTTTTAGTGGTTCCAAAATTTTGGGTGATGTTATTTTCGCTAGAGCGGTATGGAGTAATTTTGGGTGGCAACGCAGAAAACTGGAAAACCAGCCTATGCCTGAAAATTTTAAATGGGACACGTTTTTGGGGAACTCTCCGAAAATGGAATATAGCTGGCCCCGATATGATGGGTGGAGACATTACAAAGAGTACGGAACAGGTATTTTGTCAGATTTACTGACGCATTGGGGAGATGTGGCGCAATGGATGATGGATGATGCTGACCCTATGAATGCTACAACAACCGGTGGAATCTATCATCTCAAAGATGGAAGGACCAATCCCGATACCGTCAACACTATTATTCAATACAAAGGCGGTTGGAATTTTACTTTTGAATGTAGCATATTACCTGTCAAAAACCGACATGATTCCGTTTTGTTCCATGGTACTGAGGGGAATTTGGAAGTTTTTAGGGCAGGATATGTTTACACCCCCCACAAAGGTTCACAAGTAATCTTTGATAATGAGGAAAATCTAACCCGCGCTCATATGGAAAACTTTTTGGATGGTGTTGTACTTGGAAAGCAAGTTTCCGCGCCCATTGAAATTGGTTTGGATGCGGTAAAACCGTCCCATTTGGCCGCGGCTTCTTACTGGCAAGGAAAGCGTATGAAGTTTAACCATGAACAAACGGATATTGTGGAAGCATAAATCTTGAACTAAATTTCTTTTTGCGAGTCCAATAAAATTGATGCCCCAAAGACAAACCCCTAGCATGATCAAAAACCTAGTTGAAAATCAAAAAGAATTTTTCACATCACAACAGACCAAAGAAGTAAACTTTAGAAGGAAGTATCTGAAAAAACTACACAAGGTATTGATAGCTCACGAAGATGCTATTTGTGATGCTATTTATAAAGATTTTCGAAAACCTAAGTTTGAAAGTTTGGTCACTGAAACACAAATTGTACTGTCTGAACTAAAGTATATTATCAACAATTTGGAGTTTTGGGTCAAACCGAAACGAGTCCAAGGTCCTTTAGCTAATCTACCTTCATCAAACTGGTTGTACCACGAGCCTTATGGGAGCGTCCTTATTATTTCGCCGTGGAACTATCCCTTTATGCTCTGTATCTCCCCTTTAATTGGAGCGTTAGCTGCCGGAAATACAGTTGTATTAAAGCCATCGGAGTTGAGTCCAAACACATCCAAAGCTATTTTCACCTTGGTGGAAGAAGTATTTCCAAAGGAATACGTAACGGTTGTAGAAGGTGGGGTGGAAGTATCGCAAGAGCTTTTGGCAGAACAATGGGATTATATCTTTTTTACTGGAAGTTCGCATATTGGAAAGATTATTTATAAGAGTGCAGCAGAACATCTTACACCGGTGACTCTTGAATTGGGAGGTAAAAATCCTTGCATTATTGATGAAACCGCAGCTATTCATCTAGCAGCAACACGGATAGCTTGGGGAAAATTCATGAATGCTGGACAAACCTGCGTTGCGCCAGACTATATCTTAATCCAAAAAACAGTGAAAGATACGTTTGTGGATGCACTTAAAAAACAGATTGAAAAATTCTATGGCCCAGCTATTGAAGAATCATCCGACTTTGCTCGGATAACCACAAGTAAACATTATCAAGCCCTAAAAAAAATGATAGTCGGTGAGACTTTGCTCTTTGGAGGGGGTTATAATGACGAAACGCAATATATTGAGCCAACTATTATCGATAAGCCTAGTCTTGACAGCGCAGTCATGCAAGGTGAAATATTTGGTCCTATACTTCCTATTTTATCCTATGATTCCGAGGATGAAATTGGCCAAATCATTTTGAACTACGAAAAACCGCTATCCCTTTATGTGTTTTCTACAAGAAAGAAGTTCCAAAAGAAAATAATCAACACCTATGGTTTTGGTGGTGGGTGCGTCAACGATGTGGTGATGCATATCGCCAATAAAAATCTTCCCTTTGGAGGTGTAGGGGAGTCTGGAATTGGAGGGTATCATGGAAAGCATTCATTTCAATTGTTTTCCCATGTGAAATCAATTGTTAAAAAGCCCAATTGGGGAGACATTCCAATGCGGTATCCGCCATATAAACTTCCCGAAAAGTGGATAAAATTATTTAGGCACATTTTGTGAAATGTTTACAAATTCCTCACGACCTTTTAACTGGGCCATTCCATCGCTTTTATGAAAATTTCAGACACACTATTTAAATCTTTTCATCTAAAGGATTGCGTTGCTTTGGCTATCTTTATAATTCTCAAAAAAACAATTTACAATGAAACAATTGACCGCATTATTCCTATGCACTGGACTTGTATTTATTGCTTCGTGCAAACAAAAAACTACGTCCACTGAAAAAACTGAAGAAGTTGCCGTAGACCTTCCGGTAAAAGTAAAAGGAGTGGAGGTAACCTACGCTTCTGACTCCACTAATTTGAATGGATACATTGCCTTTGACGAAAATGTAACTGAAAAAAGGCCTGGAGTACTGATTATTCACGAATGGTGGGGGCATAACGACTATGTTCGTCAACGTGCCGATATGTTGGCTGAACTTGGCTATACAGCCATTGCCGTTGATATGTATGGAGATGGAAAGTTGGCCAATCATCCAGACGACGCTGGAAAATTTGCTATGAGTATAATGACCAATCTTCCTGAGGCCAAAGCCCGTTTCAATGCAGCCTTGGATGTTTTGAAGGCACATGAATCTGTGGATGGAGACAAAATTGCCGCAATTGGTTATTGTTTTGGTGGTAGTGTGGCTTTGACCATGGCCAATTCAGGAGCGGATTTGGATGCTGTGGCGGCATTTCATAGTGGAGTGCAATTGCCTGTAATGCCCACAACTAATTTGAAAGCTAAGGTATTGGTCTGCAACGGCGCTGATGACCCTTTCATAAGTCCTGAATCTATAGAAGCATTCAAATCTTCTATGGATTCCATAAATGCTAATTATCAATATATTGCATATCCCGGAGTAAAGCATAGCTTTACTAGCAAAGAAGCTGATGCCAATGGAGAAAAATTTGGTTTGCCCTTAGCGTATGATGCAGATGCAGACGCTAAATCTTGGGAAAGTCTACAAGAGCTTTTCGCAGAATCATTCTAGAAAATATGATTCTGAAATAGGGGAGGTATTCATTACTACCTCCCTGAATTTTACCTTTAGCAGGTGTTAACGGACTTGGGCAAACTGGTAATATATTTATCTTTATGGTCCTCTAAAAACACTTTAGATACTATACATATTTGGCATGACGCTCCGCGCTACATATCTTATTTCTGTTTTGATGGATACGGACAATTCGTCGAAATCTGCTTTACGTAGTGCCTTGGAGCTGGCTAAAATGGTAAACGGTAGGGTAGAGGCCCTCTATATCAAATCCCCTTTGAAGGTAGTCAAGCAGGTTAATCAACTTTCAGCAAAGCGAGATTTGTATGAGGATAGTAGACATGCTAAAGCTACCATCGAGGAAGTGACCCGGTCCATGAAAGAGTATACTGGATTGGAAACCTCGTATTTGATAAGTTACGGTAACGTGAAAAGCAAAGTCAAAGAGTATTTTAAGGAATCCAATCCAGATATCTTGATTATTGGGAAGGCTAAGTATAGGGCTTTAAACGGACTCAGAGGAAAACCAAGTATTTTGATAGTGGGTGAGAATGACAATTTAAAACCGTTTAAGAAATTATCGATTGGTATATTCTGTAATTCATTGTCCGATATCAATAATCCTATTTTACGGGAGCTTACCAGGAAAACCACAATACCCATACGCTTGTTCAGTATAAAGAAAGCACAGCAGGAGGGAACTACGGAAAAAAAGACGGATGATGAAACGGTTTCCTATGTTTTTTCTGAAGGTGCCAACGCCTTAGATGGAGTTTCTTCTTATGTGGAACGTACAAAAACCAGATTATTCTGTATTCCTAAAACCAAATCCGCTAAATTTAACTTCCAAAGTGACGAAAGAGAGCAACTATTGAGAAAAGTAAATGTTCCAGTTTTACTTATGTCATAATAAAGAAAAACAAAAGTTGCGACCGATTAGATTTAATTTTGAAACCTTATTTATTACACTTTTCCATACTATGAAAAACTTTTTTTCTGTAGCCGCAGTACTTGTGGGGCTCGCGCTTTGCAATGTAGGATGCAAAAACAAAACAACTCATGAAAACACCTCGGAAACAACTCGGTACAACGAACCTGATTCCGAGTTACCCCTAAACCGTTTAAAATTGCCCGATGGCTTTAAGATTGATGTGTATGCTGACCAAGTTGATGGCGCACGTTCGATGGCTATGGGAAGTAATGGAACATTGTTTGTAGGTACGCGAAACGATAAAACGGTATATGCCATTCAAGACCGCGACCAAGATTACAAGGCAGACCGGGTCATTGTTTTGGATTCCACATTGGAAGTTCCCAATGGGATTGCATTTAAAGATGGTTCCCTTTATGTTGCCGAAGTAAATCGCCTTTTACGCTATGACAATATAGAGGAGGAGTTGGAGAATCCTTCAGAACCTACGGTGATATATGATGATTATCCTACCGAATTTCACCATGGATGGAAGTATATTGCTTTTGGACCTGACAATAAATTATATGTACCAGTAGGAGCGCCGTGCAACATTTGTGACAGCACTGTTGCCGACCAACGCTATTCCACGATTACCCGTATGGACCCAGATGGTTCCAACCGTGAGATTTATGCTCATGGGGTTCGAAATACTGTGGGGTTTACGTGGCATCCGGAGACAAAGGAAATGTGGTTTACGGATAACGGTAGGGATATGATGGGAGATGATGTCCCACCTTGTGAATTCAATCGCATTACAGAAAAAGGACAACATTTCGGCTATCCGTTTTGCCATGGAGGGGTGATTAAAGACCCAGAATATGGTGACCAAAGACCTTGTGCTGAATTTGTACCACCGGTACAGGCCATGGGAGCTCACACGGCTCCATTAGGAGTGAAGTTTTATACTGGTGATATGTTCCCCAAGAAATACAAAAACCAAGCTTTTATAGCAGAACATGGCTCTTGGAACCGTTCCAAGAAAGTTGGGTATAAAATTTCTTTGGTGCAATTGGAGGATAACAAAGCTGTAAGCTATACTACATTTTTGGAAGGCTGGCTAGACCATGAAAGCCAAGACCAGTTCGGGCGTCCAGTGGACATCCTGTTCCTAGAAGATGGCTCCATGCTCATTTCCGATGATTATGGAGACGCCATCTACCGCGTAAGCTATGACAGAACCTTAGCAAGTAACCAGTAAACACCAATCTGGTATTTACTGGTTTCCTGTATGGCTCTTTTTCAAGGAGTGTTTCCTAATTGTTGATGTAATTATACAACTCCTGGATTTTTTCAGGCGAATTGAATTTACCTCCATAAAAAGAGGTGACTGTAGCTGAAGTATCGTCCTTAATTCCCCTTGATGAAACACATAAGTGTTTAGCATCGATAATGACGGCGACATCTTCCGTATCCAGAATTGATTGTAGTTCAAGGGCTATTTGATTGGTCAAGCGCTCCTGCACTTGGGGACGCTTGGCGTAATATTGCACGATACGATTCAATTTGGAAAGTCCAATTACTTTCCCTGAGGAAATATAGGCGACATGCGCTCGTCCGATAATAGGTACAAAGTGGTGCTCACAATTGGAGTAAAAAGTAATATCCTTTTCAACCAACATTTGGTTGTATTGGTACTTATTCTCAAAAAGCGCCACTTTGGGCTTATTTTCAGGATCTAATCCCGAAAAGATTTCGTCAATATACATTTTTGCCACGCGCATGGGAGTTCCTTTGAGGGAATCATCCGTAAGGTCTAGGCCCATAACATCCATTATCTGACCAAACAAGTCAGCAATGTGTTCCTTTTTTTCATCATCCGAAAGCTCAAAGGCATCCGGTTTCATCGGGGTTCGTACGCCAGTGTAAAGATGGTCATCGCCAATCTCGTCATGCGTATAAGAGTTCAATAAATTCTTTGAATTGAGGTAATCCTCTAGTAGTAAATCTTGATTTTTCATTTGATAATTCCAGTGGTACGTAACTCGTACCCAGTTCAATTATAAATTTTAACAAGTTAAAGCTAATGATTTGTTTAATGAAAAACTAAAAATATTAAACAATTTTAACAAACATATAGCTTATCGTTTATTAAGCAAATACCATACCAATGATTTTTAGGTCAAAATTTCAAGATTTAGGGTAGTATCGCTGATTAAAAGTCCTTCATTCCTTTTCTACTTCTTCCATCATTTGGTCGAAGGAGGTAATCCAACCATACAATCTGCCATCCAAGCTAATAATAGGGGAGGTAAGTGAATCCATTTCTTGGGTGGATTTGGATAAATATTTACCTAATTGTTCCTTAACGTCAGGTTTTTCATCCAAGGAAACACTTCGAAATAAAAGGTTTTGAGCATTTAGTTTGCTGACAATGCTATCACACGTATTGCAGCCATCAAAGGTGTAAACAGTGATTTGCTTTTTAGGCTTGACTTTGGGTGGAGGGAGGTCCAGTTTGGTAAATTCTTTCTTAACTGCTCGTTTTGACAAACTGTCTCTTTTTTTGAAGATTTTGCTGTAAACCGGTGTTTTATCCCGAAGTAGAATAATGGTCTTTAAATGCACTTTAGCCGCTGCTGGAACCCGAATCCATCTAGGTTTGGCAGCGCTCTGTCTAAAGTTCTTGCCCTTTACCTCAAAATATACATCATAGTCTGTGTAGGTTTTGTTCTCGGCAAAAAAGGTAATTCGATTTTTCGATTTGGACTCAACGACTTTGATAGAGCCCAACTGAGCATAAGTAAAGGTTACCGACAGACATAACAACAAGACCATGGTAATACGCCTGTATCTTAACGTGGAAGTTTCTTTTTCATTTAATAGCATACCTTAAAATACGGTAAATGACTGAGTTTTTAAAAATATTAAGGCGAAAGGCAGTGTCTTACATATATTTTGTAAACCATTGGTTCTGGAAGGAGGATGGATTATTAAAAAATCTATTTTACATAATATAAATTATAGTACAAATGCTTATGGGTAGCAAATTGCTCAGAATTTCTGTATAGCTCGCTATTTTATATAATATCAGATATGACAGCCTTTAGGCTCATATCGGCAACGATATTATGTAAAAAGAAATTCTGCTAGTAGGTCCAACGCTTCATCTCGCCGTCAAAGCAATTTGCTGATAAAGTTTGTTTCCTTACCGCATTCGTAAGCTATAATTCTATTATGTCAAATATCGCGGAGAAATTCCATAAACGTTAAACCATACGTTTGCGCTATACAAGAAACTTTTTTAAACGGTGTGCTGCGCACGGGCTACCATTTGTACCATAATTTGCCGTTATGTAAAATAGCCGCTCGGCCAACAGCATATTGCTTTCATAAAAAGTAAATGCCCTTGCATTTATTTTTATACGCAATTCTCAGCCACTTGGCCAGCGCCATTAAAAGCTCAGCTTTTCGTCTTTGATTGAAACTTTTGGGTTAATTGAAAATTTGAAGAAGAAAAATTTCACGGGCTTTTCGTCAGCTTGTCGCAAAAGCTTAAAATTTCTCTACGAGCAAATTTCTAAGCACTTGCTAGCTATTTTAAAAGGCCGTATTCATAAAAATAAATCCAGTAACCAAATTGACAACGATAAATACAGTTCCAAAAATGTACTTCCATTGTGGCTTTGTTATTAAAACAACTAGGTATGCAATTATCAGCAATAATCCTATAAAGCCTGGTCCAATAACATAAATCAATCCTCCATGACCCGAGCTAGCGGGAATATCTGCCATTAAAGCAATTGAAATTGAAAAAATAATGGATATAAAGATTAGAACAATGAATGTTATACTAACTTCATCAAATCGCTTTACAGGTTTTTCTAAATTCATTTCTATAATAATTATTCTAGGTTCTCCTTTCTTTTTTCTTGATAAAAAAGCTTACAAAAAATCGATAGTGTTTTACTAAAGGATAGCCTAAATACCAAGTATTATTTATTTAAAAAAGCTCACATTCTAGACAAACTATTCCATTTTAGTAGACGAAGTGGTAATTATGTAGAAGCGCTTGAACTGGCTCAGCAAAGTCTGCAAATCAAAGAAACAATTGGTGAAAAGTATAGCTTGTGCGTTTCCTATAGAGCGATGGGATTAATTATGATGTATGAAGATTACTATGAGAAGGCCGATGTCTATTTTTCCAAAGCATATGCATTGAGTATAGAACACCAAAATCCTGCCATAAGTGGTAAACTGCTTGTGGACAAAGCAAGACTACTAAGGGATTTAGGAGCTAAGAATAAGGAAAAGCGTGATGAAATCATGCAAAAGGCAGAAAATCAATACAAAGTAGCGATAACATTTGCTGATTCTCTCGGGTACAAATCCTGTATCGCTTATGCTTACGAACGGTATGGCTCTTTTGTATCAGGGGCGAGGAGGAATGAAGAGAAGGCATTACAATTGGTTTCAAAGGCTTTAGGACTTTACCAAGAGTTAGATGACAAATATTGGATTGAAGCATGTTACAACAGAATAGGTTCTATTTATCGCCATTCAGACCAACCTGAGGAGGCGATTCTTTACTTCAGAAAGGCTTTAGAACTTGCGACGGAATTGGAAAAAGAAAACACTTTGCACTTAAGATATCTTGGATTGAGCAATAGTTATAAAGACATCAAGGACTATAAAAATGCCTTGACTTATTATACTACCCACAAGTTATTGTTGGTAAAGCGGATGAACCTCAAAAATGCTAGGAAAATAGCACAAAAAGATGCGGCCTTCACGTACGAAAAACAAAAGGCAATTGACAGCTTACGATTTGTGCAGCAAAAAAATGAGGCTGAAAAAGCAATAAAACGAAAAGCGGACTTAAGGTTTTGGGCAATATCCGTACTACTAGTATTATTCGTTCTAATCGCTATCATCACCTATCTTGCAATAAAAAAACGCACAATAGAAGCTGAGGCAGAGGCGCTTAGCCAACATGAAAAGAATACCGTATTAACCATGGAAGTCTCTCAGCAAAAGCAAGAAATTCTTGCCTTGGTTGATGAAAACATCACACATCAACGGCAAAAGGCACAGTTGAAACAAAATCTTGAAAAATTGGCCAAGCGGGAAGAAGGGGTGACATTAAAAAGTATTTTAATTGATTTAAAAACCAATGGTATCGATGATTCCAAGCTTAACATGGTCAAAGACAATATCAATGAAATTACCTATGACTTCAAACGAAAAATCAGAAAAAAACATCCGGAATTGTCCAAGACCGATATAGAAATCTGCTCCTTCATCAAATTGGGGCTATCCAGAAAGGAAATTGCCAATCTAAGAAACACTTCAATCTATGCCATAAAATCATCACGGTACAGATTAAAGAAAAAAATAGGCCTTTCTAAAGAAGAAAACTTGATGAATTATTTGGATTCAATATAATTTCCCGAATAAAGTTTCTTTATACCAGTTGATTGAATATTGTTCAACTTATTCCAATGATGAATTAGAGAATAGGGTGTTACTGGAAATTGAGAATGGAAGGCTATTGTTTCCAATATTCGGCCAAAAATTTCCTGTTGAACCTTTGACAAAGGATAAGTTCTTGGCAAGGGGGATGTTTACCCTAAAATTCAAAAGAAACCAACACGGAGTAGCTGTTGGGTTTGATTTGGATGCTCCTAGGGCGAAGAACATTGAATTCAAAAAAGTGAATTAATCGGTATTATAAAACCAAGGTTTCTTGAGACAGAGTGAAAAGTGTACATTTTAAATTGTCATCTTTTGTTTTGAATGTTTTGTGTACATTTTAAATTATTATAGTATTTGAATCAGCACATTGAATTTCAACTAATTATGATGAAATCTGGATTTAAGGGATTGTACATTTTAATTTACCGTTTACGAAATGAGGACGTTTGCTCAACTATATTTATAATGAATTAAGTATGCTTATCATTGACTCGGAAAACTGAATGAACTCATGATCATTGCCATTGTTTTTTTGTGCTTCCATGTAAGCCAGTAAAAATTGTTTGGGCGGTTGCCCCATTAGATTAATCAAGGCTTCTCTCCCGAGATATTTGTCCAGAAGTTTCACGATGTGGTATCCCACATAATATACCGGGCTTTGATACATTCCACTATAGCCTATATTGTATAACAATGTAACATCCGAATGCGGATCGTTTTGTGCTTGGAATATCAGATTTTCAAACAATGCAAAGTTGGTTTCGAGTCTTCTAAAATTACGCTGGTATTCCTTTTTGCTGAAATCGACGTATGCGCTTGATGCTTCAATTTTTGAAAAATCAGCAACATAGGTTGCCATACCTTCTTTTATCAATTTGTCCAAGAGGTAATTTATCTTATTACTTTTATCAATTTCTTTCATAAAACGGTACTGCACCAAATGATATAACTCGTGTGTGCTTAGATACGATAAGCCTAAAAAATCACCTTTCATAGAAGAAAGGTCTACATAAAACGCATTGGGGTTGTCGTCAAAAGTCCAACCACCACCAATGACACCTAATGTCAAGTAAACCGCGGCATTTATCTTTACATCATTTGGAGAATATGCCCTTAATTTGGACACAGCGCTCTGGGTAAGTTCATTTTGCTTTTCAGAGACTTGCTTTAGTAGTCCTTTAGCACTGTTAAGTAACGGCACTAGTCTTTTAAACATATACGGGCTATCTTCTTTAAAGTTTCCATTAAGCGCAGCCTCTAAATCTTCTCTATACTTTTCGGTCGATATGTTTGGAAAAAACGTTGCCAACTTTTTCAGATAAGCTCTTGTTCCTTCAAGATTTTTCAATTCTTCAAAATCTTTATCTGTGAGCTTTTTGTTGTCAAAAATTTCAATGAGTTTTTCTGCAGAAGCATAGTCGTAGGTGATATTGATTTCTTGGGCTTCAATTTTTTGAAGAACCAAAACAAAAACAACAAAGCAAATTATATTTTTCATTTTAAACACTTTTTCAAATTACTTGTAACACGCCAAATCAATAAACAACTATTCTCGACTTGCTTAAGGACCATTAGGTAGGTTCCAATAAAGGTAATGGTCGATTTATCCTTTACGTTTTGATTTACTATTCCTATTTAACCACGTAAATTGGCAACGGTACCGATTATTAGTAAAAAACTGATAAGCATTTTTGAACATAAGAGATTTTCATGATTGTTATATTGAAACCATCAAACTAGTAACAATGACAACTTGATTATCATATTGTTACACTAGATTCTATGTATGCCAAATTGATTAATGGGTTCACGAGTCAAATTATCAACGGAGGGAATGACTTGAGGAAGTCCCTTGTCCAGGAAAGGAACGAAAATGAATTGATTTTTCCATTCTTCCCTTTGTCAGTATTAAAATTTCAAAAGGAACGCGGATAAATGAACCAAAGTTGGGTAAAAAGAAAAGAGATTCTTATTGGTTTTTAAAAGAATGTATCATTTAAAATTTGACCAATAATTTTAGATGTTTTGGATACATTTTAAATTGAGGTTTGCAGTATACTCCGTTGTGCTCAATCTTGCAACATCGGTTGGTATAATATAGCATTGGAAGTCTTGTTCTTCAATTACTAATCCTCATAAATATCAAACTCAGCAGAAATAGACCTAACCAGTTCAGCATTTTCAAAATCGCTGTCAGACATTTTTGAAAGCCGCTCTAGATACCAATCAAACTGACCTTTATGAAAGATAGTAAGCATTTTGCCCCCATTTTTACAACTCGCCGCATGCCAAACGTTTGGCGGAACGGTTACGGTATCTCCAGGTTCTGCTATAATGGTGGTATCATCAAAGGTGAATTCAACTTCTCCTTCGAGGATGTAAAATACTTCCGTCATTATTTTATGATGGTGGCGTGCCAGATGAAATCCTGGTTTCAAAGTATCCTCTACGAAACTCAAACCTCCGTTCGTGTGGTCTGAGGAAAGTTTAACAAAACAGTGGTCCTGAGAGTAATTGTAATTCTTTCCTTCGCCTTTTCTAATGATTTCCATTGTTTCCATCTTTTATAAAATTATTTTTTATGTTTCAATATCTACTTTAAGATTATTTATTGTGATAAGCTCTAGAAACCTCAAAACTATCCTCAAACCAATTCCAAAGAACTACTTTTCCATCTTTCACCTTTACCCTTAGGGCATAGGTAAACTCATTGGTTTCTTGATTTGATTTGGATAGCAACCCTACCATGTGTCCAAAATAAGCGGCGGTATCTCCTTGGGCAAAGCTGTCACTAGGCTCCAATTTCAAAGTTTTGAAGTTTTCCCCAAAGACAGGAAAAAAGTCTTCTAGTATAGCCTTTTTTCCTCGCCATGGTCCTATCCAGGGCAAACTGGAATCCCCAGCGTTTTGCCAAACCATGTCATCGTGCATTAAACCAATCATAGTGTCCATATCTCCCTGGCCCATTGCGTTCATAAAAGCGTTAGCAATAGTTAGGGTTTCTTGTGATTGGTCATTCGTAGATTTTTCAATAGGGGTTTCAATTTTAGAAGTGTTTTCAGCATTCGAATCTGAACTTTTAGTTTCGCCCTGATTACAACTGTTTAGAACTAGGGCACCAACAATGGCAACAATGTGATTGTATCGCATCTTATTCATTTATTATACGGATTAAACCTTTTAATTTCAAACAATATGAATTGTTAGAATCAATATGAAGCAAAGTTAGTTTCCATGTTTAGGGTCAAATAGGTAAAAAAAAACCTTTATAGGGTAAAAAACGGAATTACTGTTCTTCGAGTTGAACTCTAAAACTTTTTGGGGAATAACCTGTTCTTTTTCTGAAGTATTTAAAAAAGTTGGTTGGTTCATCGAACCCAGACCGATAGGCAATTTCACTAATGGACAATTGGGTATTGGCTAATAAACGTTTAATTTGAAGAATCAAGATTTCATCAATGAAAGCCTTCGCACTTTTACCTATCATTTTTTTAGTGATGTTACTCAACGTTTTTGGAGTCACACCCATTTTACTTGCATAGTAAGTAACCTTTTTATGGTCAAAACATTCATTTTCAACCAATTCTTGAAGAAGGGTAAACTTGAAATAAGAATTGTTAGTGGATAGATTATGATAAATTTTTGATTTTACCCGAAAAAGTCGAAGCACTATAGCTTGTACCAAATTTCGGATAATTTCAATTGACTCATTGTCGTTGATCAAAAAATACTCTTTTTCTATTTGATTCACCAGAACTTGAATTTCTTCGAATTCGGATTCACGTAACTGCAGTTTTGCGGACCCGAGCAGTTCATTAAAGAGTTGAAATAGCCGTAAACTTTCAACACGATTGGAAAATCGAATAGCAAAATCTTCGGTAAAAATAAGAAGCTTTCCCTTTGCACCACTTTTATAAAACTTGTGAATTGTATGTTTGCGCAAACTAAACACGGTTCCTCTGGTAAAGGGAAAATCATCATAATTTACACTATGGATTCCGTTCCCATCAGTTACGAATAGGAGCACATAAAACCCCACCTTATGATGTTCAAATTGATTATGATCTTTTGGTTTTAAACTCAATATTTTTTGAAGTGGTACTAAATCGAAATAACTGTTTTTGGTTTTTCGATTGACAAATTCTATTTCCTTTACAGAATCCTTCATTGTAGTGCTAAACTATGAAATAAAACCAGTTTTGTATGGTTGACCCATCAATACACTCATCTTTACATAAGTAGTTAAAAAATAGACAGCAAGTTTTGTACGATTTAAATTATCAACCTTTGTTTTGAGAGTTTAGCATACATTTTACAATTTAATATACCATTTGCAAAAGAACATATCAGGATTTCTGAACACAATGTTCAATCCACTCTGCAATTTGTTCAATTCACCTTTTTTCTCTCTAGGATGCATTCCAAACCAGCTTTCATTTGCATTGGATTTAGAATTAATTAAAATTATTTACGATGAAAAATTTAGTAGCCCTAGTTAGTCTCTTTTTTATAACTATTTCCATGAATGCCCAAGAAGCCATAGATGGTATTTGGAATATGGGAAAAGACAATACTCAAATTGAAATTGCAGAAGCCGAAGACGGTATCTACCATGGAAAAATAATTGGCTCCGATAATGCCAGTGCAAAAATAGGAGCTACACTATTGAAAGACATCAAATTGGTTGATGGAGAATGGAGAGGAAAATTATTTGCAGCCAAGAAAAGAAAATGGATGGATACTGTATTAAAAACAGAAAACAATCAACTTTTGGTCACTGTGAATGCAGGTATAATGAGTAAAACACTTAAATGGAAAAGAGTATAAAATTTAATAATTGGTACTAACGCAAAAATGATGAAAATGCAGATTGATCTAAAGTGCAAAACTACTATCCTGTTTTTCTTGGTCAGTTTCAACATAATTGCGCAAGATTTTGAACTCTTTAAAGTTCAATCTGCCTACTATCCAAATCAAACAATTGAAGATTCTGAAGATAGTAGGGAAATTGGTTTTTGGGAATGGAATGCACAACTTGCTATACCGCAACGCTTAAAAAATGAAAAAACCGTACTGCTACACCAATTAAGTTACACCAATTTGAGGGCTGACGTAGAAGGAATACTCCCCAATGATGAAACTGAAGCCAACAAAGATTTCCATGCTATTTCGTATAGTTTAAACTGGATTCAAACCTTGGACCCAAAATGGAAACTCGCGGTAAATCTGTCACCCACTTTTGCTTCAGACTTTGACCAATCTTTAAGTACGGATGACTTTTTCTTTTTGGGCAATGCCCTGGCCATAAAAATGGTAAGTACTAAATTCAAGTATGGATTTGGATTGGCTTACACCACCAATTTTGGACGGCAATTGGTCATTCCCATGGGAATGATAAGTTATCGTACAAACAATATGGCCCTAGATATCATCTTACCCAATAGGCTATCGGTTGTGTTTAATATGGACAAGGCATTTCACTATGGCTTTCAAGCAAGATTGGATGGCGCATTTTTTAATAACACCAGTGCCATTCAAATCGTCAATGATGAAATTGACAGAGTGGGTTATAGTCGTTTGAACATTGGCCCTAAGATTGTATTTAGATTCAATGAAACCATAAAAATTAACCTAGAAGGAGGAATGGCCATAGCCAGAAGGCTTGACTTTGTTGATGCTGAGGGAGAAACATTCGATAGGACACCGGAGAATGGTCCTTTTTTCAAGGTTGGATTGTCACTTAGCCCAAAAAGAAAATAACGTAGGTCTTTTAAAAAAATGAGTAATGTTGAAAATAGATTATTTCCTTTGCTTTTTAGTATACACCAAGAGCCTGAAATTTTGAAGTTTAAAGCCATTAACATAGTACCCATTTTGTTGGCGTTATTACTGCCTGCACTGCGCTTTTATACGAATAGTGAAGTGCCTGCTTCGGAATACGATATGTTCATTTATGGACAGGTTTATACTTCTTTGTTCCTTATGGTCCTATGGTATTTTTTATGGCAATTATGGGACATTCAACGAGGGAATAAAAGATGGTACGCCTTGGTACTTTTAGTCCTTACCTTATTATTGTTGTTGATTTACCATAAAGTATTTGATACAGATACAGACTTCCAGGTTATTGGGTTACTTTTCCCCTCAGCTTTGATGCTTGTCATCCAGTACGCGTTAAAATCGCAGCAAAAGGCTTCCCATTTGTTTTTGGAGAAGGAGCAACTACAAACGGAAAATTACAAAACCCAATTACAGGCACTGCAATCTCAGGTAGACCCACATTTCCTTTTTAATTCGCTAAATACCTTGCGGTCTATGGTTCGCCAGAACCATGCGAATTCTGAAAAATTCATCATGAGTCTTTCTGACTTTTTCAGACAAACGCTTAAGTATAAGGAAGACACCACCTTAAAGCTGAGTAATGAATTGGAACTTTTGGAGGCCTACCTATTTTTAATGAAAAGTAGAAACGAGCAAGCCATTGTCATTGATATTTCTATTGACAAAAAATTATATCAATTGGAACTTCCCACTTTGGCACTACAAGTCGTCGTTGAAAATTGCTTTAAACACAACAGCATGACCGCCAAGAAACCCTTGTTCATTGAAATTGGAAACGTTGACCAAGACTATGTTATTGTGCGTAATAACCGACAGCCTATTTTAAGTGATGAAGTACCCTCTGGCCATGGCCTTGAACTCCTTGAAAAAAGATATGATTTGATGAACATCAAAAATGGAGTGAAAATCAATGAAAATGAACATCACTTTAGTGTCCATTTAAAACTATTGAAAAGATGAACATCCTGATTGTTGAAGACGAAGCCCATACCGCATCACTCCTACAGGAAATTATTGAACAGAATGAGGATTTCATTGTGACCCAAGTTCTTGAAACCGTTGTGGACACCGTACAATACCTCAGTAAAAATCAAAGAAAACTGGATCTTCTTTTTTTTGATATTCAATTGGCTGATGGCAAGAGCTTTGAAATATTCAAGCACATTGATGTCACCCTACCTGTAATATTTTGTACCGCTTTTGACGATTACACTTTTTCAGCCATCAAGAACAATGGTATTGATTATGTATTAAAGCCATTTAAGGATAAAGAAATTCAGGAAGCCTTAGAAAAGTTCACTCGTTTAAAAAGTAATTTTCAGGCCAACGACAATTTGCAAAACCTTATCGAATCAGAAACAAGGGCTACGTACCAACAAAACTTTCTGACCTACCAGCGGGAAAAAGCCCTTATAATTCCAGTTAAGGATGTGGCGCTATTTGCAGTGGAATTTGAAACGGTTTTTCTGTACACTAACACAGGTAAAAAATATGTGCTACTAAAGAAAATGGAGTATCTGGAATCGGTTTGTGACCCTAATCAGTTTTTTCGAATCAATCGTCAAATGCTTGTTAATAGGAATACAATTACCTCCTTTGAACCCTATTTCAATCGAAAAGTAGTTTTGGAACTGAAGGTTAAAACAGAAGAGAAACCCGTTGTTAGTAGACTAAAAATTGGACTTTTCAAAGCTTGGCTGGAGAAGTAAGGGAAGAATCGAAACCCCTAGCCTGATTAACGGTTTTAGGCACTAGCAAAAGGCACCAGAGCTTTAATAGCCTGAAAGCACCAAATTATATATAGAGAGTAAAATCAAAAAAGAAAAAGGTAAGCCTTGAAGACCTTAATGAAAACAGAATAAAGATTAATAAATAGAATTAAAAATGAAAAAAAAGCTAATAATAGTTTGGTCATGTATTGGTATAATATATTTCTTATTTCTCATATGGAATGGTTTGTTTACCAGTCCATTATCAGCTCAAGAAATAGAAAAATACACTGAAATCTTACAACAAGATTATTCTGATAGTGAGTTCCAACAAATGCGCTCGTTTATGGAAGAAGATGATGGCAAACCTATCATCATGGTCAATGTTATAAAAACAAATGATATTCCAAAAACTGTGAATGGCAAAACGTTTGCTTCCTCTGAAGAGGCTCTTGCCGATTATGAAAGTTTTGTAGGGCCATTTTTAATCAAGAGAGGTAGTTATCCCATATTTAATGGAACATCACTAATGGATGCTCCTGAGGTGTGGGGAATTGAAAATGCAAGAGAATGGACTACTGGTTCTCTGGTAAGATATAAAAGCCGAAGGGTAATGTTGGAAATGTCTACAAATCCCGAATTTGAAAAATTTCATGATGGTAAAGTAGCGGGCATAGAAAAAACATTCGCTTTCCCGGTAAGTGCCGATATTCATCTTGTCAACTTAAGCCTGTTTGTCGCTATGTTTTTAATAGCTGTGGGATTAACGATTTCGTTATTTGTTATGAAGAATACCTTGAAGAAAACGAAGCAATTGGCCTAGAAATATTTGATGCTAAAAATGTACTGGAAAAATACGTATGGGAAACTATATATAAATGAATTAAAACAACCGTTAGCAGCAATTATCGAAGACAGGAAGAACATTGACAATTCCAATTTGGTGCTTTCAGACTAAATGAGATATAGGGAGTAAAAATCAAAAAAGAAAAAGGTAAACGTTGGAAACCTTAATAAAAAACAGAATTAAAAATGAAAAAAAAGCTAATAATACTTTGGTTTAGTATGGGTATACTATATTTCTTATTTCTGATATGGAATGGTTTGTTTACCAGTCCATTATCGGAGCAAGAAATAGAAAAATACACTGAAATCTTACAACAAGATTATTCTGAAAGTGAGTTCCAGCAAATACGTTCGTTTATGGAAGAAGATGATGGCAAACCTGTCATCATGGTTAATGTTATAAAAACAAATGATATCCCAAAAACTGTGAATGGAAAAACGTTTAGTTCCTCTAAAGAAGCGCTAATTGATTATCAGAGTTTTGTAACACCTTATTTACTTAAGAGAGGTGGTTATCCAATGTTTGCTGGAACATCACTAATGGATGCTCCTGAGGTGTGGGGAATTGAAAACGCAAGAGAATGGACCACAGGTGCTTTGATGAGGTATAAAAGTCGTAGAGTCATGTTGGAAATGATTACCAATCCTGATTTTAAAAAATTTCATGATAGTAAAGTAGCGGGTATTGAAAAGACATTCGCTTTCCCGGTAAGTGCCGATATTCATCTCGTCAATTTAAGCCTGTTTGTAGCTATGTTTTTAATAGCGGTGGGATTAACGACTTCCTTATTTGTTATGAAAAATACCTTGAAGAAAACGAAGCAATTAGCCTAGAAATATTTCATTTTAGGAGTGTACAGGAAAATGTGGATAGGAACAATGCATAGGTGAATTAAAATCACCGTTGCTCATAATTGTTGTATGTAATCCGCGAGAGGCGGAAAGGTTGCTTTTTCCCAATTACTCCTCGAAATCCTCTCATCTTTGCAAAACTTCTTCGAGCATAGGCGGATTTCAAGTTTGCGGTTACTTGTAAAATTAATCACTAACCCACCTGCCTCGCGGCAAGGCGGGCGGAACTACTCATAGCGAGACCGTTGGCATTAACTCTTTCAGTGATGTAAAAAGACCGTTTCTTGGCACAAGGAGAAAAGTGCGCATTTTAAAATATCATCATTCTTGAATTAATTAAATGACCTTCATTCATTTATAAAGAAAAGAAACGTAAACTGATTGTATGTTTTAATTTACCATTTATACAATGAAATTGGAGTTATCGTGCAAGTTCATTTAGAAACTTTCGCTTTTTCATAATCTTTAAAATAGTATAGATTGTGGTGGCGGTAATAGCTGCAAAAAGCCAATATCTGGTCTCCAACTCAAACGGTTCCTTTTGAGTCAGTCTACTTAGTTCATCGAATAACCAAAAGATTAAAAAAATGGCGCAAAAACCGTTCTTTTCATTTTTCAATACTTTTTTGATATTGAAGGGATATTTGGGTTTCTTATATTTTTTTATTGAAGGAATGATTGCAGGTACTTGCTTTGCCCAATCAAAGTAATCTTTCCCAAATTTTTCACGTAGGAAACTTTCTTCCGCATACATGATGCGCAGATAGTATATCGCATAAAAAAGACCAAAAGATACAATAAACCAGATATTTTCAGTAAGCATCGCCACCCCCAGCCACATAAAAAAATTACCAAGATACAAGGGATGCCTTACCATTGAATAAATACCTGTTGTATTCAATTCTTCAGCCACCTGTCCCACTTTGGTGTTTCGCCCTGAAGTGTTTTTCGGGGTATGACCCACGGTAAAAATTCGAATACTTAATCCTATAAGACTAATGCAAAGTGAAAGGATTTCAAACCCTTCTGTAAGCCAAGTATTTGGAGTTTCCATCTCATTATATTCCTTGTTGAGAAAAACTAAAAGTCCTAAACCTAAAACTATAAGTGGTAAATGACTTCTGTTCTTAAATAACCAATCACCTTGCGATTTTAATTCTTCTTTTAGTGGCATAACGTTAAAATTTATAGGTAAAACCTAGTGCTAGTGTATTTTCTATATAGCCTGTGGACACTTGGAATTTTCGGTCTTTGTCAAAGGGGTTGGAAAAGAGGTAACCCATCCCGGTTCCGATGGCTGCTCCTGCTAGAACATCCCAGCCATCGTGCTTGTTTGCTTTTATTCTGGTAAAACCAACATAACTGGCCAAAGCATATGCTGCCAATCCATATTCCCATCCGTAACGTCGTTGTATAAAAGCGGCACTGGAGAATGCTACGGAGGTGTGAGCCGATGGGAAACTATACTTATTTTCCCCGTTTGGTCGCTCTTTGTTTATAAGGAATTTGAGTCCATAGGAAAGGGCAAGTGTACTGGTTAGGGCTTTTGAAAACTGATAGGTTCCCTTTTGACCGTCTTGCCAGATAAATGTGGAACCTAAAGCTAATGAGGGTAATGCTATGACTAAGATATCACCATTGTTTTTGTGAAAACGCTGATTACCTGTCAAAGGCTGTTGTGAATGGATTTCAGGAGACCAGAATACAACTAATAAGATCATTATCTTCCTCATCATTTAGTTTTTGATATTTCCACCCACGGGCAAGCCACTGAGAACAGCAACTGGAATCGTTTTATCAAAATTTGGATCGTTGAGTGCTTCCATGAAAGCAATTAAGGCATCTTTTACATCATCTTCCATCTCCAATTCCCTTGCCAATGGGTCAATATCATTTATGGCAAGGTTGGGATTGATGATATCGTCATCCCCTTCTGAAATCTCCTCGTAAAAATCCACAACTTCCCTAAGTGATGAATGCATACCATTATGCATATACGGCGCGGTCATGGAGAGATTTCTTAGCGTAGGTGTCCTAAAAGCATAAGTTCCTGTGCTGGCATCGGTTTGCGATAACTTAGGATTGTCAGGAATACCCAAAGTATGTAACTTATAATCTGAAAACATGGGGCCTCCATGACATTCGGCACAGCCAATGTTGATGAACGCATTCATTCCATTGATTTGTTTGGGGGACATGGCTGTCAATTCACCTCGCATATACCTATCGAAAGGACTGTTTAGAGCCACTATAGTCCTTTCAAAAGAGGCAATGGCCTTAGCTATTTTATCTAGGGTTATATCGTTTGTCCCGAAGGCATTTTGAAAAGCTTCTTTATATCTTGGAATAGAATCCAAGCGGTCAATAAGAATTTGGTAGAGTTCGTTTTCTGGTATATCGGAACCACGCATCTCCTCTTTTGAAAGTAAAGGCAACACTGCCTGTTCCTCAAGGCTTGAGGCTCGATTATCCCAAAACATCGGGGCTTCCATGTGGCTTACCTCGCCATTGTTGGTAATCCCATTAAAAGCGGAATTAATTACCGTATGGGCATTTCGGTTGGCAAGAACGGGCCCATTCCGTTGTTGTCCCAATCCCGTGCCACCAACTCCTACAGATAAATCTAGGGCGTCTGCATACCCTTTTTCAGGGTGATGGCATGTTGCACATGCAATGTCCCTATTGCCTGACAGAATTGGGTCCCAAAACAATTGTTTGCCTAAACGTATTTTTTCCGGTGCCAACTCATCCGTATCGGGAATCGGAACATATTCAGGAAGAGGAGAAATAATGTCAGCAATCCCGTTCACCGTGTTAAACAAGTTATGGTCCTCATCATTGGCACATCCTATGATAATCAGAAAGATTACGATTAGATCGAAAACCAACAAATGAACTGGTGTGATGTATGACTTGCCTTTTTTCATTTTTCAAGACTTCGAAATTTGAAATTCAAGTCAAATCTAGGAGGTTGGCATTCAGCTTAAAAATGAAGTAGGTTCAGAATGCGCTTGTCGTACACTTTTGATTCAATATTGATTTTAAATACTGATTATCAATGTTTTAAGAATAATGCGTAGGCAGAGCGAGAAAGGTGCAAAATACGTATTTTGAACTTTTGCAGCTGGATTGGAGAGAAATGGGGTTCTTTTTTGAAGCTAAGCTCGGCTTCTAACCCAACTGCTTCTTGTATTGACTTGGTGTCATTCCTTTTATCTTTTTAAAGGTAGTATTGAAAGAAGATTTTGAGCTAAAACCGACTTCCTGGGCAATGCCCATTATGGTGTAATTTCGATATTGGTCACTCTTAAGGCATTCGATAAATGCCTCAACCCGATATTGATTTAAAAAATCTTGGAATCCCGTCTTAAGATGAATATTTAGTATTTCAGATAAGTGCTGCCTAGGAATATTCATTCGTTTAGCGACATCATTCACAGTAAGATTGTTGTTTGTGAAGAGCCTTTCCTCGTTCATCAAACGAAATAGTTCGGATTTATTGGATGTAATACTGGCTGTATTTAATGAGGAGGTCTTGTATTTCGCTTCATCCGATTTTGGAAGTACTTCTTTAGGAGCAAAAATGAGCTTGTATAACACCAAGTAAAAGAGGAATATTATTACCAATATAACGCCATAGCTATCCAATAAATAAGGAGCTTCATTAGAATTGGTCAACAAATAAGTCAATTCGTCAATCAAAAAGATAACGGTTAATGGCAGGATGAATACTAACAGCCATTTTTCTTTCTTTTTCTTTATGATATCATATACAGAATATAAAAGCATACCAAGAAAAATCAGCTCAACAATTTCATGTGAAACTCTAAAACCATAATTTTCTTCAACTATTTGGGTCTTATCAAGTGTTTGGAAAACGACAATTAAGAGATAAGGGACAAAAAACAACAAGTCAGTCTTTATAAATTCTTCTTTTTCAGACTTATAATATCGAACGAACAAGAAGAAAAAAGTAATTATAAGGGTATCATGAAATAGAAACCAATCTGTATCTTCAACAAATAAATTGTAATTATCATCTCCAATTGCATACAGCATTACCGATATGATGCATCCAGACAAAAGCCATAAGTTTATTTTCTTGTATTCGTTTTTTCTTTTAAAAAGAATGAATAATAAGAATAGACCTTGTAACAAGGCAATTATCTGAATTGTCTTTAACATTAAGAATGATTGCGTTTATACGTTTAGTAAAATAATGGAAATAACAGGAAATCAAATTTAAGAAGGACAAAAATATTTGAACTAGTAATCATTCTTTCATTCCACATACATTCCACTCCCTCCCATCCTAATCACATAAAAAATTGATATACAATATTTTAGAATCGTTTGAAAAGTGTTCCATTACCTTTTTGAAGGAAGTTTTGAATATATTTTAGGAGGTGTCTTTACGTACTTTGAACTTTCTGATTGGGTTAACTTTTGGGAAATCATCTTTTTAATACCTTTACTCCTAATCGTATTTAAAGAGATAGTAGATGAAATACTTGGTCCTTGCCCTTTTATATCTCTCTTTGTCCTTTTAGTGCCCTTGGGCAAAATCGATTAGAACAGCCAACCGCTATTGATGATTCAAAAAATTTAGGCTTATCCCAATTTCAGATTGATTATCCAATAGGTGTAAATGGTGAGACCTTTATTAATGGAGGCATCGATTATAGAATTTCCAAATCCCTAGGTTTGCGGATACAAAATTTTTACTCCCAGTTCGGAACGAAAGAACAAATCAATTCATCCTTACTGTTTAAATGGTATTTTAAAGAGAAAATCTACTTGTTTGCGGGAGCCGAAAATGAATATGGAACGGATCAGTTTTCTGGTGAACGGGAACTTTTGCGCGTAAATCTAAATTTAGGAGTTGGCTATGAGGTTGATGAGGATGTCCTACTTGAAATGGGCTACCATCCAGAAGTGGGAAGTCCAAAACAAGATTTGCTGGGTCGTCCTATTCCTAGAAAAAGCACTTTATCTCTAAGAGCACGATTTTAGTTTTGTAAAGAATCAATTCACACCTAAAAGGTTTTAAATCAAGTTAACAATCAACCTGTCTTGTAAAATTATTATACAGGCTCTGTCAAAATATTTTACGGTAAAGAAAATTGAATCTTTATAATTAAATGATTTTCAACTGTTTACAATATGGCATGATAATCGTTGTTGCCTAAATTATAAAACGAATCGCCATGCTAAAAAACTATTTGAAGACCATTCTGAGACGGGCAAACAGAAATCGGTTAAACACGGTAATTAATTTATTTGGTTTATCTGTTTCCATAGCATGTTGCATTATAATTTTGCTATTTGTTAACGACCAGCTAGGGTATGATCAGTTTCATACAGAAGTCGAAAAAGTATATCGAATAAAAACCCATGAGACCGAAGAGGGCATAACGCGTAATTTTGCCAGCTCTTCCTTATCATTTACTCCTTTGCTGGATTCCTATCTCCCTTCTGCAAAGGAGACCGTACGTATGTTGCCACATAGCGTAAGTGTCGGTTATGAGGAAAAAGATATGGTTTTTCAAGAATCAAAGTTTTTTTATGTAGATTCCAATTTTTTGGAGGTGTTTTCTTTTCCTTTAGTTCAGGGAAATCCAAAAACAGTCCTTAGCAATCCAAATAGTATTTTAATCACACAATCCATGGCCAACAAGTATTTTGGCTCTGAGAATGCTATTGGAAAAGTACTTACCATTGAAGAAGAGTATGTATTCACAGTTTCAGGAATCTTAAAAGATATTCCATCACAGTCCAGTATTAAACTTGACTTTGTTGTTCCCATGAAAGCGGCTGTGGACATCTGGGGAGATTGGTTGGGAGATATGAACAAGACGTGGCATTATCCTCCTGTTTACAGTTTTGTAAAATTCAATTCAGACATAAATGCAGAGCAGACAATAGAGGCTATCCAAAAAATAGAAACAGAACATATGCCGGACTACATTGCGGAATCCCGTTCGCATTCTTTGGAAAGCTTACAAGATATTCACTTTTCAAATCTCGAAAATGAGCTGCATCCTACTGTAAACAGGAATGTACTCTATCTGTTTGTGGGCATCGGTATAGTAATTTTGTTCATTGCTGCCTTTAACTTCATCAATCTATTTCTGGCCAAAATAGTATTACACCTGAAATCTGTAGGAATCCAAAAGGTAATGGGCGCCAACAACCGAAATGTTTGGCGCCAGTTATTGACCGAAAGTCTGCTTTACCTTTTTGCATCTCTGCTATTGGCATTTGTTTGGGCTGCTGTTTTTCTACCTGTGTTCAATTCACGAATGGAAACTGAAATAATGCTTTCCGCAGTCTTTAATAATGGAGGCATTGTTTACTTATTTGCCCTATTGATATTAATTGGTTTATCAATCTCGGTAGTACCCTTGTTCTTTATAGCACGCTTTAAACCTGTTGCCTTTTTAAAAGGTAAAGGTGGAGCCTTATTTACGCAAAACAAAACGTCTTCCACCCAATCTACATTAGTGGTCCTGCAATTCATAGTTGCGGTCACCTTGATTATTTCAACAGTAATCATACAATCGCAAATGCACTATATCAAAACCAAGAATTTGGGTATCCAAAAGAGCCAAACGCTGGTAGTTCCTGTTTTTGATGAAACCATCCAAAATAGATTTGAATCGGTTAAAGCACAGTTAACCGGGATTCATGGCGTGAACGAGGTATCGGCTATTTCCAATTTCCCTTGGGAAAAAGGCTTTTACGATTTTGAGACCTTGATTAACAATAGAGGGGTAGAAACCAAGGCTAATTCAAAAGCTATTTTGGTAGACAATAATATTATACCTGCATTGGGGATGACCATAGTTGAGGGCAGAGCTTTCTCATCCACCCATGGAACAGACTCTACCATGGCTTTTGTCATAAATGAAACAGCTGCTAAGAAATTCGATGTACAAAACTTACAAGATGTAAAGTTGACAATGCAAGGCATAGCCTCTTCAGAACCAAAAGAGGGAAATCTTATTGGTATTGTAAAAGACTTTCATCTACAATCCTTACATGAAGAAATTGAACCATTAATTCTGACCATTTCGCCCCAGAGCTATTTTATTGATAACATTATTATACAAATGTCGGGTAATGACATTCCCCAGGTCATTCAACAAGTTGAAGCAGAGTTAAAGGCATTTACTCCAAATAGGCCCTTTGAATATTTTTTTCTGGACCGCGCTTTTGAAACATTGTACAAAAAAGAATTGCTCATAGGATCCCTCTTTAATTATTTTTCGATTATTGCCATTATTATAGCTTGTCTAGGCCTATTGGGAATGGTTGCCTTTGCAACTTCTCAAAGACTTAAAGAAATTGGGATACGAAAAGTTCTGGGGTCATCTGTTATGGGCATTGTAAATTTGCTGACATTTAGCTTTATTAAGTTAATCTTGGTAGCAATTGGTATTGCAGTTCCTTTGGGTTGGTATACTATGAATAGATGGCTGGAAGATTTTGCCTATAAGGTTACCATAGGTTGGTGGGTCTATGCATTTTCCGGTCTTTTAACGTTGTTTATAGCCCTATTTGCAGTAGGTTGGCAAAGTTTTAAGGCAGCTACCACCAATCCAGTTGAGGTGATACGAAACGAATAATCCCCTCAATTCTTTCAAAAAGCTTTTTTTGTTTAAGAAGATTGGTACTCATCAAAAATATGCTCAGCACTGTATTTGTTTGATTAAACTATTTAGGGAAAACGAATGGTCAATGGAATAATGCTTAAGGTTTACAATGAATTATGAAATAGTGCTTTTTAAAATATCACCTTTTATCTTAGATTTTTTGTATCCATTTTAAAGTCATACTGAATTCTTCTCAAGCAAATAACAACTAGTTAGTTGAAAAAAATTGGAGTTAACTAATTGTACATTTTAATCTGCTATTTACACAAAAGAGATCATTATTTGGGCTATAATCTGGTGCCATCGAAGTGATAAATTGTTTTATGCAAACCGTAAATCCATTTTTTAATTTTTCGACGAACAACATCCGGGATTAGATAATTTTCAGAGGTTTTAACGTTAAAGGACTATGAAAAGACTAGCTTTTATACCATTTTGCCTTGTATTTGTATTCACTTCTTGCTCTAACGAAGCTAATGAGGTTATTGATGAAAACAACACTGACGCCATTAATGAGAATGATAATACAGTCAATGATGAAGACAATACTGGAATGAATGGTGAAGAAAGTAGTGATACTTTCTTTCTTCTTGGGGATGACTTTCAAGTCAATTCGTATATAAACAAGAATCAAAATTACCCAAAAGTAGCTGTTGCCCCAGATGGCACGGCCATAGTGGTTTGGGAAAGCGATGGACAAGATAATGATGGGCTTGCAGTGGCTGCGCAAAGGTATAATGCGGATGGATCTAAACGGGGCGATGAATTTGTGGTAAATACTGAAACCGTTTCCACCCAAAGTCAACCTACAGTTGCTGTTGCAAATGATGGTTCACATATTATTTTCTGGCGAAGCAAAGATCAAGATGGTAACGGTTTTGGTGTGTACGCCCAACGATATAATAGCTCTGGAGATACAGTTGGTAACGAGTTTAGAATCAATGAAGAAACCGACACCAATCAAGATCAAGCGTATGCTGCCTATCACAGCAATGGGAACTTGATGGTCATTTGGGAAACATCACAAGATGGACAAGCCGGTGAAATTTACGCACGTGTTTACGATGCTAACTTCAACGACATAAGTAACGGTGAGTTTCGTATAAACACCTTGACCAGTGGATGGCAAAATACGGCCAGAATCGCGGCGGTGCCCAATGGTTTTGTCGTGGTTTGGGAAAGTCTAAATATTGATAACGAAAGAATCGCAATTGTTTTTAAGCGTTTTGATAGTCAGGGTAATTCATTAATGACCATGGAAGAGCAAGTCAACACACGCGAAATCTGCGATCAAAAAAACCCAGATATTGCAGCCCAAGCCGATGGATCTTTCGCAATTGTATGGGAGCATCTTGAAGACCCAGAGAAATGTACCAGCGCCCAAGCCTTGTATAGTGATATTACCGCTCGTATCTATAGTAATAATGGCACGGCTTTAACGAATGAAATTATACTTAGCCAAAACACTAGTGGAAATCAAAATCTGGGGATTACCCGGGATTATCACGGTGGGTTTGTTGCTATATGGCAAGCCGATGCCTCATCAAACGACAGCAGTGATGAAATATATGGACGACGTTTGCTAAACGCTGGTTCACTCAATGGAGATATGTTCAAAGTGAATACTAATACAGATAGCTTTCAAGTCTTTCCAGCTATTGCCGCTGCAACAGACGGAGTTTTATTCGCTACGTGGGGGTCTTGGTCTGGCGATGGCAATGGCACTAGTATAAGAGCTCGTCAATTAAAGGTTGGTCAGTAGTAACTACTTATAGAATCAGTTCTGATGCTTTAGTATTCAAATGATACCGATTTTTGGGATGCAAAACGGCTGTCTGATTTTCATGGGATTAAAGAAGCGGTTATGGAGATTAACGATAATCAAAACAAAAGCAAGTCTTAGAATAATTCTAATAAAAAAGCCCATCTTATTCAGATGGGCTTAAAAGAACTAGATTGTATTGAATTTAGATGACCTTTACGTTTACTGCATTCAATCCTTTTTTTCCTTGCTCTAAATCAAACTCAACTTGGTCACCTTCGCGAATTTCGTCGATTAATCCAGAAACATGTACAAAGTGCTCTTTGTCCGCACCTTCCTCGTTAATGAAACCAAAACCTTTGGTATCGTTGAAGAACTTTACTGTTCCTTTACTCATTATATGTATTTAAATATTAAGTTACAAAGGTGGGGCTAATTATTGGATATTCAGTGATTTATTTCGTATCTCTCAAGAAACTAATCACTTCACACACGTTTATTCATAACTGATTATTTTATAAATAGGAATTCATGAACCTCACTAAAGCTCGGTTTCCCTCCCCTACTCTCCTTCTTCGCTCTGCTTAGCTTCGAATGATTTTTACGGGTAGTGTAAAAAGTGTTCCATTAGCTTTTTTTGAAGAAGTTTTTAGGAAGTGCGGTACAAACTTGGCCAACATACCATCTCGCTCCTGCTAAAAAAGGTCCCCAATATCTTTTCCATAATTATACATGGAGTTTAGTCTGGGATCAACCAAATTACAAAACTGTTTTGGTGATTGTTTTTAATTTTAAAATACCCTTACCATTAGTTCCTATAATCTCCCTGAGCATAGGAAGATAGTATAGCGCTATTAGGAGATTTACAATTGTTGGGGAAATCAAAAAAATAAATACACTTTGGTAGACCATTGACAAACGTAATTCGGACCGACCCTGAGCTTACCCCACTAAAACCCTTGTACTTGTAGTTTGCTATCAACTCTTTAGCCCTTCCATTTGCGTCCCGATATTCTTTTAGATTGGAAATGCTGCCGGCAAGATACCGGTTGAAACCCCATGTTCTCCCCTGGTCAGTCACTAAATCATCAATTAATTTGTTGAAATTCTGTGGCCCGGTAGGCCCTCCAGACTTCTTCATCTTTACGTATTTACTTGCTTCCTTCATCCGAATAGATGATTTATTAAGGGCAAACAATCGTAAATTTTCTTCAAAACGTCTAATTGAAGGGTTAGTGCATGGATTGAGTCTGAAGATCAACGTCATATCATTTCTCAAGCCTTTAGCTCTATGCATCATGTCAACAGAGTTGCCAAGAGCATTGGGATGTGCTACCATATTGACGGCCTTGCGTAGAGCATCGGAACTTTGGAGCCGCTCAATAGCCAATTTTGCACTATAAAGTCCTGGTCGGGCATATAAACCTGTTCCTACAGTTTTCCACTGCACGCAAACCCTATTGGTTTCGATTCCATATCCATTCGTGGTGACTTCTTCCATGGCGCATACGTCTTCCATAATCTCAACCTTATCTTTAGGTAGGGCACTAGGACATTGATGCCCGAAGGCTCTCAAGTATTGTTCAAAAATCATTATGAATTGCAGGTCTTCCCTGCTCATACCGGCATGCTCAAAATGACCTCGGAATATATTATCAAAAAACTCCGCATAGTAGAGCCCATCTGTATTCAATTCTAAGGCTTGTTCGGAAAAATCGATTAACTTAGAATCATGCTCTGATATTGGTACTAGAGAGGTCATTAAGAGTAAGATAAAACCTCCTAATAAAATGCCGTTGGTTTTCATGGTTGTCAGTTTTCCTTATATATTAATTGTCTCATGTCCAGGCTTCCTAATTTTTGGGTCAGCTGAGCGTCCTCAAATATCTCAACAATGGGGTCTTCAAAGTGATAGCTGTAGGTGAGATTAAAGCTAAACGGGTTTGCCTCCGATACACCTTCCGAAACCACCCTGACCTTGGCTACTATTTGAAGGTCGCGATACCGATTGTTCACAATACGCTCAGCTATTCCTGCGTCAATTTTAAACAATACCTTACCGCTATAATATTCTACTTGACTGGTTTTGTTCAGTACTTGTTGCCCATAAGCTGTTTTGGGTAGAAAAGTGTAGAAATAACCACTTCCAGTACTGGTGTAATCAAAGCCTTTACCATTGCGGACTTTATGCGGTAGCGAAATCCAAAAACCGTTGTTGTCAAAATCATAAGTGCCCAGGTCCTTGAGTTGTTGCACAAAATAAAAGGTTTGTGTTTCTTCTGGGAAAAACGATGTGCTCCAATTTAAAATTTGATTCATATACTTTTCCACAAAATCCACATACTTCTCATTTTCCGTAAAGTCGTCGGCGCGCATTCCACCCCATTCATTGACGATTTGACAATTGCCCGAGTTATACTGCTCGTTACAGAAATAGTCCTTCATAAAAGCCTCGGTACCTGAGTAAAAAGCAAAATTTTTCAACAATTGTTGCGCTTTTCGGGATTTAAATACCTCTTCGTCCATAGTTCTAGATTCGGGTGTAAGGGCCGTTTTGTCAATGGAATTAAACAGGTCTTTTAGAAGATTTATCTCCACCATTTGCTTGAACCGTAAATATCCCTTTTCCATGAGTTTTCGTTTGGCCCTGCCTTCTGGCGTAAGGTCAAGTCGGTTAGGGGAACTAAAATAAAAATCGCAGGAACCGAACCTCGGCACTCCTTTATGTTGCTGTACCGAAATTCCTTTAAACAATGGATTTGGAGAATCATAGGTCAAAATTCCAGAATCCTGCACCAAATCTGCCGCAGGTTCTTTACTTTGGCTTTTTGTATCCTTTTGGATAGGTTCAGATTTTGGATTTTCTTTTGACGTATTGGTTTTCTTGTTGTCAAGGATGCTTTCCGTAACCTCTTCGGTTTTTTGAAGGAGCTTTGTTTCCGTTTTTTTAGCCAGTTTTTTTAAAAACTGTGCACTCGTATTTTGCGATACTCCTACCAAGAAAAAAGTGGTGAAAATGGCGATGTACGTTTTTCGGATCATAATCTTAGTATTTCGTGACCAGTTCATTAATGTTCAGTTCTCCAATTTTTTCTGTCAGTTGGATGTCCTTATAGATTTCCATACTATTCCCTTCCAATTCATATTCAAACCGAACGTATGGCTTTCCTGAGGTCTTCAATTTAGGGAGTACATTTACCTTGTTTACCAGGAAAATGGACATCCTCTCCCGCAAACCATAAGATTTGGCTTTCTCAGGAGGTATTGGCAACAGTACTTTGTTACTACCGCTTCCTTTCAACAATTTTTCCCCTTCCGTATAGGCTAGAAATTCTGCATGGGGTGCCATAGAACCCATACCATCAACCTTTAAGGATATCCAATAGCCTTTGTTTTTAAAATCATACTTTTCGGCGATGTAGGTTCTTGAAACGTTATATGCAACTGTATTGCCTCCCTGATAAAAGCTATCCGCCCAGTTTTGTAAGGGCTCAAGAAAGTTCTCTAAAAAATACTTGTAACTCCTAAGTTGACGGAATTCATTGCTTACGCTTCCTCCCCAATAGCCTAACCCGTTTCGTTCTCCAGCGGAATTGGTGAATTGACAATTGACCGGTCTTCCTCCCATAGGTTTCTTTACAACCCTGGCGTTTGGGTCACAAAAATGCTCTTTGAGAACTTCTTCCGAAAAAACATAACCAGCCAAATTGAGTAAGTGCCGTTGTAAGGTTGCCGAATTGATAGCGGCTTGTTCGCTGGACCTGTTGTACATGTCTAATTTGGAGCGGTTCAAATCAGCAAAAATCTCTTTCATGAACTTTAATTCCAACAGGGCTGTATAGGCTTTATTGGTTTTAGGAGTGGTGACCCCCCTCCTGTAATACAATTCACCATATCTCGGTAATCCTTGATAGGATTGGATTACCAAATCCATAAAGTTATCGTTCGGTGCTTTGTAGCGCAGCACATTGTCGTTTTGCCCGTATACGGTGCACCCGAAGAAAAAGCAGAACGCCAATGTTGTGAATACAAGTATATATTGTTTTGAAATCATGGTATTCATATTTAGTTGGTATTAATATCTAGTTTTTGTGATCATAGAATTAATATCTATTTCGCTTACCTTTTGGGTAAGACCATCGTCTTTAAAAATTTGGATTTTAGAACTGGTAAGGCTGAACAGGGTTTTTAACTGATTTGATCTATAGTTTTCGATACCTTTCAGGGAAACGACCACACTAAAGCCCATCAACAAAAATTGATGGTTTTCGGCAAGTTTTTCTGCTTCTTCGGGTGATAATTTCAACAATATTTGACAGCCTTTAGGGCTCGCCAAGATTCGCTCAGCCGTATTGCTTGGTTGAAAATAGCTCCATCGCAATAAAAAATCGGTGTTTTGAAAGGCATCCAGATTTAACCAATACCCTTCATTTTCAAAATCATATTCCCCCAACCGAATCCTACCCACAAAATAGCCTTCAATTGAATTCTCCTTGTGGAGTTCATTGCCCCATTGCTGAATTGCGGGGAAACGTTCCTTTACAAAAGCCCTGTAAGCCCTTAGTTGTTGAAATTCAGAGGCTCCTCTTCCAGCCCAACCCAAAACATCCCTAGGTATACTGTAGTAGCCATTTTCTGGAAATTTGGAAGCACAGTCTTCCTGTTTGTCATTACAGAAAAACTTCCTTTTTTGTGTTTTGGTGCTCAACGTATTGGCCAAGGTCAAAACCTGTTGCTGGGCGGTATATGATTTGAGTTCCTTATCATACATGTTCTGCGTTCTTTTGGTCAAAAGATTTCTGTCCATCACGCTAAAAATCTCTTCTTGAAACCTGATTTTTAAGAGTTCTATAAAAGCATGTCTACTCAATACGTTGTGGCTTGTTCTTTTTTCGGCAGTTGCGTAGGCCTCTCCACTATTGTCAACAAAGCTACCGTCGGTGTTTACATAGTAGTTATGCTGCATGCCGAAGCGAAGCTTGTTATTGTAGGTCTGAAGACTTAAATTGATGAATTCTTCCGAGGGTGATTCATAGATTACTTCACTCAATTGCTGAGCTACAGCGACAACCGAAACTAGGGAGCCCACTACGCAGGTGCAAAAGTTTTTGAGATATTTCATGGGTTTTTTAAGGTTAGGTTATCCAATGAAAGTGTCTGTAGTAGTTTCGTAAGAGCAATATCCTCATATAGCTCAAATTCAGGGTTTACATGAGCATAACTAAACTCGATGGGCTGAGTGGCATCTTCAATTATTTTCCCTCCATGTTGTATTTTAATTTTCTTTACCAAATACAATCTTGTAATTCCCTTCATTTGGTAACGCTCTGCTGTAGCTTCATCCATTTTGAATAAAAATTGAAGAGTACTTCCCCGTCCAAATTTGTTTTTCAAATTACTTTCATAAAGTGTTTTGGGTTCAAACAGTATGCGTATTAAGCGATTGTTCCCTACAGAAATCGCATTGTTCATTCCAAAACTGTGACGTACCCAATACCCTTTACGTTCAAAATCGTATTGCCTCCCAAAAGAAATGGTGGATACATGATATCCCTCAAGCTGGTCTTCTTCGAAAAAAGTTTCTGCCCATAGCTGCAAGGACTCTAGATGTTCATAAGTGAAAGCCTTGTAGTTTCGGAGTCTTTCAAACTCGTTCTTCTCTCTTCCCAGATTTTGGCAAACCTCAGAAAGACAAATGCTGGACGCAAAACCTCTTCGAATAAAATTTTGAATCAATGCAGAATTTCGTTGGATTTTATCAGCTGTTCCGCTCATTGCGGTCAAGCGTTCGGTATCAAGGTCATTCATCAGAGGAGCTAAGTATTTTAGACGAGTCATTAGCGAGTAGTTGACCAGCCCCTTCCGAACCTTTTTAATTTTTTCTCGAATTTCAGATGTATACGAAGTCCTAGTGGGCTTTGAATCTTCTGAAACATAATTATCCAAAACCCCAAATCTTGGTAGTTCCTTATGAGCCTGTAAATGGATGGAAACAAAATTCTTATCCTTTGAATCTATCGTTATTAAATCCTCCTGACCCAAGACAAGTGAAGTCAAACAACAGCAAAAACTAAAAGTCAATGACAAGTAAAATTCCAGACGCCACATAAAATGTGTTTTATTGAGAGCTTATATAAACCGATTGGAAAACTTTAAGATACCCTTAAGTTACCGAATGTACGATGGCCAATTATTGAACGAAGAGTTTTGTCAAATGAACGATATGTTTTCTAAAAACAACGTTGTACATGAATTTCTAACCTTCTGAATGTCTGGGGTTTTAAAAAAATGTAAATTTGGACTAGACCCAACTAAACTTAGATGAAAGGAAATTTGCCAGTTCTCTTTTTTTTGGCCTTCTTTTTTTGCACCGCCCAGGAACCTAGCTTGGATTCACTAAAAAATGTTTTGAAAACTCAAGTCAATAAAGACTCCATTAGGGTTAAAACGCTTTTGAACATTACCAGTGAAATGATTTATTCCAATCCGGAAAATGCTTTTTCATACGCAGATGAAGCTTTCGACATAAGCAAAAAACTGAAATGGGCGAAAGGAGAAGCCATGGCACTTCGTCAAACAGGGCACCTACATTATGTTGTAGCAGATAATCTAAACGCGCTAGATGCCTATCAGAAAGCTTTACAATTGAGCCGAAAAATTTCTGATAAGGAACTAGAAAATTCCCTATTGAGCAATATCGGAAACATATATGCAGACTTGAAGGAATACGATAAAGCGCTGGAAAATTACAATGCCTTTCTTTCGGCGGCCAAAGCTTCAAATAATATTCCAAATCAAATAAGGGCGCTTTCAAATATGGGCATAGTTTATAATGACCTCCGTAATTATGAAGAGGGAATCCCGTACTTGGAAACTGCTTTAAAATTGGCAGAGCAAGAGAAGAACAAATTCTTTCAGGCCGCCATTATCAACAATCTGGCACTTGGTTATAAGGGAATGGGGCAGTATGATACTTCTCTCGTAAAGTATAAGCAAGCCGCACAAATAGCAAAAGAACTGGAAAATACTTATGTTTTGGCCTCAGCTTTAAATAGTATTGGTAAGGTAAACATTTTATTAGGCGATTACGAGGCTGCTGGGGAGGTTGGCCAAGAAGCGCTTGAGCTATCTAAGGAAATTGGAGCTATTGAGTGGCAAGCCGATTCTTGGCAAGTTTTGAGCTCAGTTTATGAAAAGAACGGCAAAACCGAAGAAGCTCTAGATGCGTACAAGAAGCATATCATTTTTCGGGATAGTGTACTGAACGAAGAAAAGAAGTCAGAACTAACGCGGAAGGAAATGTTATATGCTATGGAAAAGCAACGGGCAACTGCTGAAAATGAAATACGACGGGAACAATTGGTTAAAAACGGCTATTTGGCCGGAGCAATCATTCTGGCAATCGTAGCAGTTATTGGGTATTTGCTTTATAAACGCAAACGAGATGCTATTGAAGCGAGTAAAATTGCAGATTTTAAGGCAAAAGTTTCAGAGACTGAGCTGAAAGCCCTTAGGTCCCAAATGAACCCCCATTTTATTTTCAATTCGTTGAATTCCATAAGCGACTTTCTTGAAAAAAACAATGTAGAGGAAGCGAATGGATACTTATTAAAATTCTCGAAGTTAACCAGGGCCATTTTAGAGAATTCAGAAAAGAAATGGATTCCAATTTCTGAGGATTTAAATTTGATTGAATTGTATATGCAAATTGAAAGTTTGCGATTACAAAAAAAATTCTCATATTCCATTAAGGTAGGCGATGATATTGACCAGGAAAATACTCTGATTCCTCCCCTTATTTTACAACCTTTTATCGAGAATAGTATCTGGCATGGTATATCAAAAAAAGCAGAAGGTGGACACATTTTCATAGAACTTTTAAAAGAGAATGATATGATTTTATGTATTGTTGAGGATAATGGAATAGGTAGGCCTACCAAAGTGCCTGTCACCGCTAATAACAATTCTTTGGGATTAAAGATTACAACCAGCCGACTGGATATCATTAATAAACAAAAGAATACGCAGAGTACCCTAAAAATGATAGACAAAAAAGAAGGCCTACGTATAGAACTAAAATTGCCCTTGGAACTTCAGTTTTGATATGGATAAGTTATCAGCCATAATTGTAGATGATGAACAGCATTGTATTGACCGATTGCTTAAGTTGCTTGAGGAGCACTCGGAGGTTTTGCATGTTATCGGAACCAGAGGTTCCGTTGAAGAGGCCCAAAAGTTTATAGAAAGTGAAAATCCTGATATTGTTTTTTTAGACGTCCATCTAAATGACAAGACCGGATTTGATGTGTTGACGCAGCTGAAAGAAGTGAATTTTGAAGTAGTTTTTACCACGGCCTTTGATAATTATGCGATAAGGGCATTTAAATTTTCAGCGCTTGACTATTTATTGAAGCCTTTGGATCCAAAAGACTTAAAGGCCTCCATAGAACGGACAATTGCCCATAATAAGCTCAAAACCACCTCCCAGAGAGTGGAAACGCTTCTTTATAATCTATGCAAGAATATACATCAAGATAAACGTTTGGCTGTTCCTACGCTTGAGGGACTTATCATGATAGATATCAAAAACATCGTCTATCTACAGTCTGATGCAAACTACACACATATCCATATCCTTCCCAGCAAAAAGATTACAGCACCCAAAACCTTAAAGTATTTTGAGGATGTTTTAGATGAACATCTTTTTTTTAGAATACATAAGTCGCATTTGGTAAACTTATCATTTATTAACTCATACCTAAAGGGCAAAGGAGGTTATGTAGTATTGTCCGATGGCACAAAATTGGAGGTAGCTGTTCGGAGAAAAGAGGAACTTCTTAAAAAACTAAATCAGAGGAGGTAGTTTAACAATTTATTACTTAAAACACATATTCTACATCACCTAATGTGTGCTAGAATTAATGGAGGGTTTTGTAAACATCTAGTATTATGAAAATGTTAGAAAACAATGCCTGCAAAATTGCATAAGTCTCTTTAAATACTTATTAATAACGGAAAACCAACTTATTGTTATTTGATATTGGCTACTCTAACTACTCTTTGGTTCTATATCAATTTTTTTTTTAAAAGGGTTGATTTAAAAGTTTCCAAAAAAGAAGTTCCTAATTCGCAAAATCCGATTTAGGTTTACAGCTGGTTGGTGAGTATTAATTTAACTTTAAATAAAAACAGAAAATGAATCTTTTCGAGGGCTTCTTTTTTGCCTTTGCAATACAATCGGCAATCCTAGCACTTTTTCTTTTTCTAAAAAAAAGTAGCCAGAAGTATCAAAATAGAATCTGGAGTATATTCTTAATACTTTTTTCCCTCAATCTGATTTACAACGTACTATATTGGGTTAATTCTGTGTCACAATACTCCATTTTTTTATCATGGGGCTACGCTCTTTTATTATCTCTTTATGGGCCTCTATTCTTTTTTTACATAAGAAGTTTAATAAGCAAAAGACAAATAACCCTTAAAAAGGATTTTTATCACTTCACTCCCTTTTTATTTGTTCTAATCAATTTCATACGCTATTATATCCTCCCTCTAGAAGAAAAAACCCAGGTATATCTCAAAGGTGACGTGCAAAATTATACACTAGCGTCACCCTTCGCCGTTTGTTTTGGTCTTTCAATAGGACTGATATTTTATTCTTTCCTAACCTATAGGATGGGACTCAAAAAGTATTGGAATGATATTGAAATGAAGGCTTGGTCAAACTCTGCGGTTATTTTTTTCCTAGTTTTTGCTTTGAGTTGGGTAATTTTTTACATCATAACCACTTCTGGATTATATACACCCGAAGCAGATTATATTATCAGCTTTGCCATGGTGCTGATGATTGGCCTTACCACATATTTTGGTTTTTTCCATTCGGATGTGTTCAATGGAAAACCTTTGAAAAAAATCTTTCCAGCAATTAAATACAAAAACTCTGGATTGTCAAAAAAGGTAATGATAGATTTAAAGGAGAAGCTTTCGGATGTTATAACGAACGAACAGCTTTATTTGGACTGTGAACTGAAACTGATTGATTTAGCAGACAAATTGAATATTTCAAGACATCATGCATCACAAGTCATTAATGAATCCTATGGAGTCAGTTTTTATGCTTTTATAAATAAATTAAGAATTGAGGAAGCTGAAAAAATACTTACTGATACGAAATATAAAAATCTTAATATAACCGACATTGCCTTTAAATGTGGTTTCAACAATAGGGTTTCTTTTTATAATTCGTTTAGAAAACATGTAGGTATGACACCTCTGGATTTCAGAAGTATGAAAATGAGGGCGGCTTCATAAAGTTATTATTGGTAACTATGAATAACATTTGGTACTTAATCCGTTTCCAGCCTTAAGGAAACATATCAATTCGGGAACCAGGATGGTTCCATTTTTTAAATTATTTCGTCTATTCACTAAGTTAGGTTACGAGAACTTAAGTTCTCCCCAATTTTTACATGCTCAAAATGAAAACCTAACTCTTCATTTATGCTGGATAACAAGTCAATTCCCTGAACACAGTCTCCTTTTAAAAAGGTCGTTAAGGTATGGGTTGTTTCATGCATAGCTGCCTCAAGAATCAATAAAATGATAATTGTGAAGCGCATACCCACCTTTGAACCGGTGAATATTCATTGGAATACTCATTATGCAATTACGGTTTTAAAGAAAGTCCACTTTCTACTTTAATTGGATCTATAAAAACCCAACTTAGAAAATGTTAAGAAACGGCTACATATCTATGATGTGTAAATCTGGTTCGGCTTTTCTGTAAACATAAATCCGATTTACGCCTAGCATGTAGAGAATCTGTCCTTTTGTTATGCAATTGTAAGGTGAGGCGGTGAGATGCTTTACCAAAAAGAGACAATCCATTAAGCTTTGATCTCATTTTTGATTTTTTGAATTAGCCACTTAAAAGTACCTCCCGTCCACCTTTCTCAATTGCTTATTTCTAACTAAAACTCAAAATTTATGAAACAGAAATTTAACTTTCTGTCTTTGCTGTTTGTTCTTCTTTTTGTCGGACAATTGCGGGGACAGGAAAAGACTATCTCAGGTAACGTCTCTGACCAACAAGACCTACCCTTGCCTGGGGTCTCAATTGTAGTAGTGGGTACCACATCCGGGACGCAAACCGATTTTGATGGTAATTACACAATTTCTGCGGCCGAAGGCCAAAGACTGCGTTTCAGCTACCTAGGTCAAAAAACGGTAACCATTACTATTGGAGCATCCAATACCATCAATGTTCAGATGGAAGAGGACGCCGAAGCCCTGGAGGAAGTGGTCGTTGTGGCGTATGGGGAAAAATCCAAAAAAAATGTGATTACAAGTATTTCAGAGATAGACAGTGAATCCATCGAGGATTTGGTGGTGGACTCGCCGCAGAACATCCTTCAAGGTCAGGCCGCGGGCGTCCAGGTGGTCAGCAGTTCTGGTCTTGTCGGAGCGGCCCCTGAGGTAAGGATAAGGGGGACAAATTCCCTTGGGGGCAATTCAAGGCCATTGTTCGTTATCGATGGTGTTGTTTTGGGCGATACCTTCAATACCCTTGCCCAGGGAACCGGACAGGGTGTCAACCCACTGGCAACAATCAACCCAAATGATATCGAGAGCATTTCTGTTCTAAAATCAGCCGCCGCTGCCGCACTTTACGGTTCTAGGGGTGGTAATGGTGTGGTCTTGATCACCACCAAAAGGGGAAGAACGGATGGAACGGTGTCAGTAGAAGTAAACACCAATGTTTCATTTTCCACACTTACCGATTCGCCGGAAATAATGAACGCACAAGAGTTCATTGGCTTCACAACCGCAATCAGGTCAGTAACCGGTCAGACCCTTTTAACGGATGCAGGGGGCGATGTTGATTTCATCGATCTTGTTACAAGAAGGGCAGTTTCAACTAACAGTAACATCAGTGTACGTGGTGGTAACGATAAAGTGAGCTACTTCATAGGGGGTACTAGGGAAAGGCAAGAAGGTATCCTGAACGGTAACTCATTGGACCGAACAAGCTTCAGGGCCAATGTGGAGGCCAAGGCGACCGATTGGCTCACCGCTGGGATGAACATGAACGTGTCCCAGAACAATTTCGACCGTACACCTGCAGAAAACTCTTTTGCGGCTCCATATACGATAGCCCTGTTGCAAAGACCGGATGTCGAGCCATTTGATGAAAACGGTAATTTCACGACAGCAGGTAACGTAGGTGGAGGGAACGTAATAGCCCAAGAGCAATTGAACCAGAATGACCAGAACACCACCAGAATCATCGGTAACGCCTATCTGGACTTTGACCTATCCTCTTTTATAGATGGACTTAGTTTCAAACAGGAACTTGGCATCGATAGGAATTTTGATGACGTTATTGAACGGAACGTTGAGCTGTTGACACCCGGTGGGTTTGCGCGGAACAGGATTTCCCAACAGAACAGGGTCGTTGTGAACAGCTTGCTTTCCTATAACAAGACCTTTGGTGAAAAGCACAACCTGAACGTACTTGTGGGATATTCCTTTGAAGAGAACGAGTTCAGGATCTTAAGGGGGGACGGTACAGGTTTCCTTTCCGATGCCCAACGTAATATTGAATCAGCAGCCACATTCCCGGTTACCTTCTCCAGTGGCGATGCGACCACTTTGGTCTCTTACCTTAGCAGGGTATCCTATGACTATGCTAACGGTAGATATTTATTGGAAGGTTCCTTGAGACGTGATGGATCTTCAGTTTTCGGGGCGAACAACCAATTTGGAACATTTTGGTCCGCGGCCGCGGGATGGAACATATCCGAAGAGCCGTTCATGCAGGATGTGACCTGGATTCAGGGACTGAAACTTAACGGTAGTATCGGTTCCACAGGGAACGACAGGATAACCAATGCCACGGGTGTATTGAACTTCTTCCCTTCTTTGGGAACCTTCGGGACCAACAACTATAACGGTGAATCGGGACTTACCCCGCTTGCACTTGCCAACCCCGATCTACAGTGGGAGAGCACAACGACTTGGGATATTGGACTCTCGGCAAGTTTCTTCAACAGAAGGTTGTCATTTACCGCTGAGTACTACAACAGAACGACCGATGATCTTATCCTTCTTGTTCCCGTGGACCCGACCTTCAACAATGGACTCAACAGTGTGTTGCAGAACGTGGGGGAACTCGAGAACAGAGGTATCGAGCTTTCAGTCGATGCGACCATTTTTGATAACCCGGAGGGCTTCAGCTGGACATCGAACTTCAACATTGCTTACAACGAGAACGAGGTGACCTCCTTGCCAGAAACGGCAAGTTTGGACGAACAGGGAAGACCGTTCGTTGAACAGGTGGGTGGTTCCTTGGCCAACTCCCCACAAAGAGCTGTGCTCGGGGAATCTGCAAACTCATGGTACGTTATCCCTTATATAGGGGTCAACCCGCAAACGGGTGATGCCGAGTGGCTGGGCGCAGATGGCAACCCAACAACGACCCCTACCGCAGAGGACAGAAGGATAGTCGGACAGGGTAACCCTGATTTCGTGGGTGGTTTTTCAAACACCTTTACCTATAAGAACTGGTCGTTGAGCACACTGTTCAACTATTCCATAGGTAACGACCTATTGCTCACATCAAGAGGTTTTACTGAAAATCCGGTAAGTGGATTTAATAAGACCACTAGACTATTGAATATTTGGCAGCAACCGGGTGATCAGGCATTTACCCCTAGCCCCAACAGCCCGACCATCTTTACCTTCAATCAGACTTCATCAGCGCAGATTGCCAATGGATCATTTGTCAGGTTGAAGAACGTGACCTTGGCTTATACCCTGCCAAGGGACTTTATTGACAGGACGTTCTTGACCAATGTCAGGTTGTATGTGACCGGGACCAACCTGTTGACCATCAAAAGTGACGACCTTGACGGATATGACCCGGAGGCATCGAACAGAGGTGATGGAGGTGGTACCCTAGGGCAGGATTTCTTTACCGTGCCACAGGCCTCGACATTTACATTTGGTATGAATGTTACATTCTAGGACAATTAAAAAATTAAAATGGATAAGATGAGCAAAAATAAATTAAGTGCAATACTGGCCCTTTTCGTACTGGTAATGTCTTCATGTGAAAATAGACTGGAGCTGTTGCCCGAGGATGATATTGCAGAGGAAATAGTTTTCAACTCTGAGGTCACTGCCTTAGGAGCGGTTGTCGGGATATACAACAGGTCACAACAGGATGACGTGCTGAACGGGACCTTACAGTTCATGACGGAGTGGCAGTCGGACAATGTGGCCTTTGAGGGTACTTTCTCGACTTTTGAGGAGGTGAGTGTTTACGCCACTTTGGCAACCAACACGTCCATATTTGCAATATGGGATGATAATTATGAGACCATTGGTGCGGCCAATTTGGTCATTGACAATGTACCGCTTGTGCCCGATGAGGATTTCACGGATGCTGAAAGGACCCAGGCCATTGCCGAGGCAAGGTTCATGAGGGCTTTAGTGTATTTCAACATGTCCACGGTATTCGGACAGCCACTTCAAGTGGGCAGTGGACGTTCCAATTTGAGCGTTCCCTTGGTGACAACCTCCGAGACCGGTCTTGAACTCCCTAGGGCCACCTTGGGCGAGATTCATGATTTTGTGGAATCCGAAATGCTTGCCGTAATACCCCTCTTGGCCGATGGTACAAGGATCAAGGCAAACCCAGGTGCTGCAAGGGCATTTTTGGCAAAATTATATCTATATCAAGAAAGATGGGACGAGGCGGCCAGCATGGCCAATATGGTGATAAGCGACCCATTCTATACCTTGGCACCGGATTATACCTTTTATGATTCACCCGATAACGCGGAGCATGTATTCACTTTGGTCAATGATGCGGTCAACGGTCAAGATACGGGTCAAGGCTTTTCTAATATTAGCAATCCTGTTCCAGAAGGACGTGGGGATGTGCCTTTCACACAGAATTTGTTGGATGCTTATGCTGAAGAAGCAGGTGACCTTCGTTTTTCTGAACTCAACCAGGAGGGTCCAGGGGCAATCAGTCCTAATGCTGTTTTCACGAACAAGTTCCCTGATGGGGTAAACAATACTGATGATGCCCCTGTCATGCGTGTCACCGAAATGTACCTGACAAGGGCCGAGGCCAACCTTAGAGCTGGAACCAGTGTTGGGGACACTCCTGTGAATGATATCAATACCCTTAGGTCCAGGGCTGGATTGGCTGATTTGGGAGCCGTAGATTTGGATATTATCTTGAACGAGCGAAGAAAAGAGCTTGCTTTTGAGGGCCAGAGAAGAATGGACCTATTGCGCAATGGTCTGAACTTGAGAAGACC